>NZ_JMFY01000030.1:0-22953 GCF_000765165.1 Clostridium sp. HMP27
TATTTGCTATGAATGCAGGAATTGAAACATTACCTTACCTATAAATAAAATGGACTTAAATTTTTAAGTCCATTTTATTTATAGGTTGTTATCTTTTATAAAAAGAGTTCCTGTTATAGCAAGTATCCAAGAGTATTCCCATAGAGGTTGAAGAATTATTCCAGCCACTACTGCCACAAAAGCAATATCTGCATTAGTTCTCCTAGCTTTGTCCTTAATTTCGGTAATAATTTTTTCAGACATAATTACACCTCTTGTAACTTATTAATATATAAGGTCATATAGGAAATAATTCCAATTACTATTATATCATTAGTGCCACCCACATGACAAGTGGCAAGTGACTTTATCACTTGCCACTTGTCATGTGGGTGGCACTCTTATCTTATAGTGTTTATAGAAGCATCCTCAGAAAAGGTATTTACATTATACAATAAAAGTATGTCATCTACAGAGTTAGCCTTTGCAAGGTCTGTTATGCTATCTGTATAGTATCGGGGATCAACCATATATATTTCACTATAGTGATTTGTTAAAAATGGTACTAGACTATTAGCGTAGGAATCCTTTATAACTAAAAGCCTTTTATGATTATTAACTCCAGTTTGTATTTTTACAAGTGGATGATTACTATTAAAGAAAACAGTATATTTATCCTTTTTATTAGCATTTTCAAGGTGTAAGAAAGAATCACGCTCTTTTTTTTCATCAGAATACCAAACTTTATAATGAGTTTCTTCTTTAGGAGTATAAACTTCTATGGTATCAGGCTTTATATTTCTAAATCCACTTCTTGAATACAAGGTTCCATAGAACTCATCACTAACCTTTGTAATCTTAAAGTCTTCTTTTTTTAGAGGGGAATAGCCCATATATTTACCTAAATCTTCATAAGCATAAAAGGCACCTTCTGTTGTCCAGTGATGATCTGTTTTGTAATAGATATACTTGTCTTTATTGGAATTCATAGTGTCAAATACATCTACAAATTTTATATCTTTACCTAATCCGTGATTAACTTGATTTATGTAATCTCTTTGGTCAGCAGGAGAAGCATAAGAAGGAAGTCTATCCTCAAGTATTCTTGTAGAGTTTGGTGCAAGCATAAAGTATACATGAGTATCTTTGTTATTTAAAGCAAAGTTATTTATTGTATTTAATTTATTTTCTAAGTTTTTAATATTTGGTTTTTCAAATTTTTGAAATAGGTATCCGTCTTTTCCTAAGTACACATCATTATTTTCTGTTTTTCCTAGAAGTTTTTCTGTAGCAGACTTTACGCCTATCCAGAAATCTCTTCCTACAAATTGATCAGAAATATATTTTTCATAGTTGGAGGTATATTTTCCTTCTATCAGACGATCCATAGAAAACTTAGGTTTTTGCTGAAGAGTTCTATTTTCAGAATCAGAGAAGTTTTTATCTGCTGTTACTATATTACTTGCCAATATAACAACTATATATAAGAACACAAAGGCTCCCAGTACGCATTTATATACATTCTTGTATTTCTTCAAAAGTATCACCTCCTAAAATTTAAAGTATAGAAATGGATTATAGCTTGCATTTACTAAATACGAAGTACAAATAAATATAAGTAAAAGATAAATAAGAGGAATAATTATAGCTCCAATAAATTTAACTTTTCCTTTTAACTTTTGCATAAGTTTCCATGGTAATGGGGTTGCGCAAAGTATAAGTAATATAAATAATATGGCATTATTTGAAATATAGTAAAGGGTAGTGGTATCCATAAAAGTACGACTTCCAAAACCAAATAATGTTTTAATGAATTCTAATCCTAAACTCATATTTTCAAATTCGAACAATATCCATCCAAATACTATAAGAAGAAAAGCATATGTATGTGCTATTATTTTAGGCTTATTTTCGAGCCATTTTAAAATAAATGCCTTTTCTAAGGCTAAAATAACTCCAAAGTATAATCCCCAAAGTATAAAATTCCAGTTGGCTCCATGCCAAAATCCCGTTAAAAACCAAACTACAAATAAATTTCTATATCTTTTTATAGCGCTTACCCTATTTCCACCAAGAGGTATGTATACATATTCTCTAAACCAAGAACCTAAGGATATGTGCCATCTTCTCCAAAACTCAGTAATACTTCTTGAAATATAAGGGTAATCAAAGTTTTTCATAAGTTCGAAACCAAACATTTTACCAAGACCTATAGCCATATCTGAATATCCACTAAAATCATAGTATATTTGAAACGTAAATCCTAGTATTCCAAGCCAAGCTGATAGAACAGGAAGTTCACCAGCAGGAGTATCCTTTATAGCCCTCCAAAGTATTCCTATATTATTAGCTAAAAGAACTTTTTTTGAAAGGCCAATGATAAAAATTTCAGCTCCAGAACCAAACTTAGCTAAGGTGACACGTCTATTTTTAAGTTGTTCTTCAACGTCATCATATTTAACTATAGGACCTGCAACAAGCTGAGGGAACATAGTTATGTAAGTTCCAAAGGATATAATATTTCTTTGCACAGGAGTTTTGCCCCAATATACATCAATTACATAGGACATAGTTTGGAAAGTATAAAAAGAAATTCCTAATGGCAATGATAATTTTTTTGCTTCTATACTAAGACCCAACAGTGCGTTTAAATTATCAATGAAGAAACCATAATACTTAAAGAAGCCTAGTATGGATAAATTTACAACTACAGACAATATAAAAACTGCAAGAGAAATTCTCTTGCATGTTTTATATTTGTTTATTATTAACCCAATTATGTAATTGAAAATTGTGGAGAACATCATTAGAAAAATATAAATGGGCTCTCCCCAAGCATAAAATATAAGACTTGATATAAGTATTACTAAGTTCTTCAGAGACTTTGGCACTAAATAGTAAGATAAAAGTGTTATTGGTAAAAATACAAATATAAATAATAAACTACTAAAAACCAAAATAGTCTCCTCCTAAAACATTAGTTTAAGTTATTTGAAAGCTTCATCAAAAGCAGCTTCAATTTTTTCAGCATCTTTTGAAATAGTTAAAAATACGTAGTTTCCTTGAGTTTTTAATACATGATTTTGTATTAAGGAGTATTCCTCAGGAAGATAATCTTTAAAGCTAGCGCTTTGATTTTCTACTCTTTTAGCTACTTTATCTTTTATTTCAGTTACCTTTTTTTCATCTTTAACTTTAATTATGGCAAGTTCATCAGCCTTTATATTAGAAGGAGCTATATAAACTTTAAAACCCTCTAAGTCAGCAGCATCTATATCATATAACATCTTTAATTTTTCGCCATCTATTTCTGGCATTTGGGAAATATCAGTAGCACCTTTTACCTTTGCTAGTATCTCGTCTACAGATGGATTTTTAGCAGTCTTTTTAGAAGAACAACCATAAAGGCTTCCTACAGCAAATACAAGTAGTAATAGTAGGGATAATAAAGTTACCTTAGATTTTCTTGAATTTCTTATCATTTTTATCCTTCTCCTTTGTAAAGTTTAATTAGTTACCTTAGCTTAATGCATGTTGTCTTATATAATCTAGGAGCACATTATAAAAACTGGCCTTGTAATGTATTCCATCTTGTTCATGTAAACTTGGATTACTATCAACTACTGATCTAACATTTATATAGTCAGCCCCCTTTTGAGAGGCAAGGGTTGCTAGTGCAGAATTAAATGTATTAATACGAGAATTTGCAAAAGCTGAATTTTTTTGTTCAGCAGCTTGTGTAACAGGTAAAATAGAGAGCACATGTATTTTAGTATTTGGAACTTTACTTTTTATAGAATCTATTAAAACTCCATATTGAGTTGTAAATTTTTCAGGAGTAAGGTTCTTGTCCACTAAATCATTATTACCAAGTAAAATATATATATCTTTAGGATTTGAAGCAGTAAGCTTTGTTACTTCATTTGTAGCGTGAAATACTGAAAGTCCCTTTTTTGCAATAACGTGAGCTGTATCTAGTGCTCCATAATACCACATTCCTTCTGTAATTGAATCTCCTAAAAACATGGAAGTATTAAAATAGGCCTTATTAACTTCTTTATTAGATGAAGCTGAATTACTAGTTGTAGTATTTGTATTATTAGAAGAATTATTAGTAGAAGAATTTGCATTTGTAGTAACTGAAGTTCCAGTTGCTACACCATTGGAAGAAGTTTGTCCGTTTTTATCTAATGAGGTATCTTTATTATCCTCATTAGAAGAAGGAGCTTGTACATTTTCTTTCCCATCTTTTACCTCTTTTTTAGTTTCTTCTTTAACAGCTGTGTAGGCTTGAGCATCCTTATTTATAAATTTTTTTATGGATACAGTTAAAACGCCAGATAATAATGCAATTACGGTAAGTGACATTGCAAATCTTTTAAGATTAAATTTCTTTTTTCTTCTCTTCAAGGGTAAGTACCTCCAGTACAATTTATTTTAAGTTATTTACCTTGCATATTTGAATAAGTTACATAATTTTTAAATTTATTACAAAACAGTACATCTCAAATCTAATTGAGATGTTTTATATTAAATGCACCTTTTATATTATAGTATAATTAATATACAAAGTGGTTACAAAAAAGTATCGCTATTAATTAATATAATAAAATAATATTAATATGTAAAGGGTTTGCAAAGCTTTATCATTAGATTTCTTAGTTTTTCTTTCATATATTTTATAATATCAAAATAAACTGATAATGGAGCGATAAAAAAGGAAAAATTTATGGGGAGTGGATGGAAAATAATATCTAAAAATCATATAGTAAGTATAAAGAAAAAGTATTCATATGATCTATTAGAAAGAGATATAAGCTATTTTAAAATGAAGTTCCCATTTATAACAGTAGGGAAAATAGGAGTAAGTGTATGTGGAAGAAACTTATATTACATTAAACTTGGTGATGGATCTAATAAAGTACTTTATAATGGAGCCCATCATGCACTTGAATGGGTAACGTCTTTGCTGCTTATGAAATTTACAGAAAATATTTGTAAGGCGTATAAAAATGGAAAGCGAATAAGAGGATATGATATAACACAGTTATTAAAAAAATCTACCATATATATAGTTCCTATGGTAAATCCTGATGGGGTAGAGCTAGTTATAAATGGTCTTAAAAAAAGTCATCCTTATTATAGTGAGCTTTTAAGGTGGAATGATGGAAGCTCAGATTTCTCAAGAGTATGGCAGGCCAATGCAAGAGGAGTGGATTTAAATCATAATTATGATGCTTCGTTTGATCTTTCTAAAAAAGCAGAAAAGGAGCATTGTATAGTAGGACCAGGACCTACCCGTTATTCTGGAGAATATCCTGAGTCTGAACCAGAAACGAAGGCTTTAGCAGATTTTACACGGAAAGAAGATTTTAAGCTTGTCATGGCCTATCATAGCCAAGGTAAGGAAATATATTGGCAATATGGAGATGCAACCCCACCAATAGCAAGATCAATAGGAGAAATTTTTACAGAGGTAAGTGGATATAAATTAGGAGAAGTAACAGGTATCGCTTCCTATGCGGGTTATAAAGATTGGTTTATAGATAAGTTTAAAAGGCCAGGATATACTATTGAAGTAGGATGGGGGAAAAATCCTCTGCCATTAACACAATTTCACCAAATATATGAAGATAATGAAGAAATGCTTATATTAGCAGGAATGCTGTAAAATTGCTAATGAAAATTATTAATATATACTAATCACAGTCTCTCAATACGTTGAGAGACTTCCTATATTATTGTCTAATAAGTAGTATTTCAAGATTAAAGTTTGATAAAAAGTTTAATTTATTATATAATAGTATACTATGTGTCTAAGTTTGAAAAGGGGAGAGAAATGTTATGGATCGTTCAAAACAACTAGGTGAAGAGAGTATAGGTAAGCTCTTATTTAAATTTTCCTTGCCTGCAATTATCGGTATGTTAGTAAATGGACTTTATAATATGGTAGATAGAATATTTATAGGAAGAGGGGTAGGTTCTTTAGCACTTTCAGGACTTGCTGCAGGATTCCCATTATCAATTATAAATATGGCATTTGGAATGCTTGTTGGAATAGGTTCCTCTGCTATGATTTCTATAAAGCTTGGAGAGAAAGATAAAGATTCAGCAGAAAAAATACTTGGAAATGCGTTAGTATTAAATATAATATTATCTTTGGTGTTTACAATTTTTGGATTATTATTTTTAGATAAATTATTAATTATATTTGGTGCAAGTGCCGAAACTCTTACATATGCAAGAGATTATATGAAATTTATTATTGGAGGGGCATTGCTTCAAAATATAGGCTTTGGTATGAATAATATAATACGTTCAGAAGGTAGTCCACGTATTGCTATGGCCACTATGCTAATAGGAGCTATTATAAATACAATACTTGACCCTATATTTATATTTATATTTGATATGGGAGTTCAAGGAGCAGCTATTGCTACTATAATCTCACAAGGGATTTCTTCAATTTGGGTACTTGCACACTTTATAAGTGGTAGAAGTACATTAAAGTTCCATAAAGAAAACTTTAAGTTAAGACTTGAAACCATAAAGCACATACTTGCTATAGGAATGTCACCATTTGCAATGCAAATTGCAGCAAGTGTAGTTACAACAATTTACAATAATAGTCTTTTAACTTATGGGGGGAATTTAGCTGTAGCATCAATGGGAATAATAAACAGTATAATAATGTTGTTTTTTATGCCTATATTTGGTATAAATCAAGGTGTTCAGCCTATAATAGGTTATAACTATGGAGCTAAAAATTATGCTAGAGTAAAGAAAGCTTTAAAACTTGCAATTATGGCAGCAGTTTTTATATCTATAGTAGGATTCATAGTAATACAGGCTTTCCCAAGACAACTTATAGGACTCTTTAATAAAAATGATGCAGAGCTTATAGCAATAGGGTCTAGAGGAATAAGAATAGACATGATATTTTTACCTATAATAGGATTTCAAGTAGTAAGTTCTAATTATTTTCAAGCTGTTGGAAAAGCAAAGATATCAATAATTTTAAGTTTATCTAGACAGGTGCTTATACTTATACCTATATTACTCATAATACCACCAATATTTAAGTTGGATGGAGTATGGGCAAGTGCACCTATAGCAGATTTACTTTCTGCAATACTTACAGGTGTTTTACTATATAGGGATATAAAAGCCTTAAACAAGGATATTAAAAAGGAAGAAAAGAATAAAAAACAACAATTAATTGATGAAGAAGTACAAGATGAAGGTTTAGAAAATAAGATTGAAATTAAGAAACAGTTCGAATAGGAATTGTGTTACATTCTACGTACTAAAAATAAAAGGAATTTTGCTTTAGCAAAATTCCTTTTATTTTTAGTATAATAACAGGCACTTGCCACTTGTCATGTGGGTGGCACTTTTTAAATCTCATCAATAAGTCCTTTTCTATAAGCCATTAAAAGTTTTTCTAAATCTTTTATACGAACAGTAATTTCCTTACCTATATCAGTATCGGCAACTCTTTTTCTTTGCATGCCATGCTCCACAATTATTGTAGAGGATAATATGTCTTTTTCTTCTTCAATGGCTTTTCTAATAGAATCAAAGGGCTCGTGGGAAGTAAGAAGGAACCCATAGGAATTATATATTAAAGTATACCCTGCAATCCCTGTTTCAGGTTGATAAGCCTTACAAAAGCCTCCATCAATAACTAAAAGCTTACCATTTGCTTTTATTGGACTTTCACCTCGTATTGTTTTTACAGGGATATGTCCATTTATAATGTGAGAGCAATCTTTATCTAAATGGAATTCTTCAAAGATTCTATTACTTAACTCTTCATCATTTATTAACTTATAGTAAGTGTTCTTTTCTTCTATATGAGTTAATTTATCTTCAATAAAGTATCTTTCAAAGGTAGTTATTCTGTTTTTACCAAATAGTGGTGAATGTTGTCCGCACCAAAGATACCACATTATATCCATGGCATAGTTTTTAACATTCTTATCTTTCTTATAAAAATATGCCTCTCTTGCATAACGATCAAACATATCTAGGAGAGATTTACCGCTGTAACTTTTCCCTTCAAAGTTAACAGTTTTAAAGTCTCCATTTTCATCAAGGGGAATACATCCATGAAATAATATATTTGAGTTATATACAAGATATAGGCTGCCCTTACTATATAAAAACCTTATATGCCTTTGAAGCTTCTCACTATTAACAAAGGAGTGAGTAAGTTTGTTTATTAACTCTTCTTCTTCGGCAGTTAGTTTGTATGGATCATCTTTAAATAATGTAGGGAAATTAGTATCCCTTAGTGGATAAGTTTTTCCATCGACAGTTACGGTCTTATTTTCTAAATTCATCTTATCTAGAAGCAGCATATAATCCATTTCAAATTCAGGATGTCTTTTAACCTTTTGGCCTTCTAGCTTAAACTGAATAACCGCTATTGCTTTATGCATTTTAGCTAAAAGAGACACTTCATTTTCTGGAAGTTTCTTGGTTAATGTTTTTGGAATAAAATATTTACAAGGATCATTGCCGTAAATTTCTAAAGCAAAAGTAGCAAGAGGTAGTAGATTTATGCCATAACCATCTTCAATACTGCTAAGGTTTGCATATCTTAAACTTACCCTAAGGGCATTAGCAGCACAAGTTCTAGAGCCTGAAGCTGCTCCCATCCAAATAATGTCATGATTTCCCCATTGGATATCTATAGAATGATGATTCATTAAAGCGTCCATTATTATTTCAGCACCAGGACCTCTATCGTATATATCACCAATAATATGAAGTCTATCTACTACAAGTCTTTGAATAACTTTAGATAAAGCAACCACGAATTCACTAGCACAGCCAATGTCTATTATGGTATCTATTATGCCTGTATAATATTCTTGTCTATTAATCCTATCAATTTGTTCATTTAAAAGTTCTTCGATTATATATGAAAAATCCTCAGGTAGAGCTTTTCTAACTTTGGATCTTGTATACTTTGAGGATACTGATTTACAAACTTGAATAAGCCTGTATAAAGTAATCTTGTACCATTCTTCTAAATCTTGTTCTGTTCTTTTAAGAAGCTCCATTTTTTCTTCAGGATAATATATTAAAGTAGCAAGAGCTGCTTTTTCTCTTTCCATTAAGGATGTTCCGAATATTTCATCAAGCTTTCGCTTAATAACTCCAGAAGCGTTTTTAAGCATATGGGTAAAGGATTCGTATTCGCCGTGTATATCGCTAATAAAATGCTCTGTACCCTTAGGAAGATTTAATATAGATTGAAGGTTAATTATTTCACTACTAGCTAAAGATATAGTAGGATATTTTGTACTTAGTAACTTCAAATATCTTAAATCGTTTTTTATGATATTGATGTTGTTTTCATCATATAAGGTCATTTTCTCCATCCCTCATTTTCAATAGTTTTAATTTAAACCATATAATATATTATATAGCAAGAGTATGTTAAATTCTATATTATAATTCAATTTTTTATATGCAATATGCTACATTTTTCGAAATTAGTATATGCTATTAGCTTAAAGCGTTATATAATAGAAAAACCAATGTGTATCAAGATGTTTTAGTATAAACATAGCTTGTTTTCAAGGTAAGATAAGTGTAGATATATGTATATTTATATACTTTTAAGAAATTAGCATGAAATAACAGAGGCTAAAGGAAATCACCCTTTAGCCTTTGTTATATAGAAGGAGAGATTAAGGGAGGAAGGAATAAGGCACTTGTATAATATTTTTTATAGAGTTTCTCTATAGTTATGCATTATATTAGAGAACATTTTTGCAGTACTTGGAGGAGTATATGTAATTGCATTGGCTCCAGCTTTAATTGTATTACGAATACTTTCTACGTTAGGTCCCCCTGTAGCAATTATAGGGATATGGGGGAATCTTGTTCTAATATTTTGAACAAGCTCAGCTGTTTTTGCGCCACCTGAAACATTAAATATAGAAACTCCAGCTTTGATTCTTTCTTCAATACATTCCTTTTCTGATACTATAGTAATAACGATAGGAATATCGATTTTCTTTTTCATTTCAACAATAAGCTCGTTTGGCGTAGGAGCATTTAAAACAACACCAAAAGCTCCATGTAGTTCAGCGTGGAGAGCAATATCAATAGATCTCTGCCCTGTTGTAAGTCCTCCGCCTACGCCTACGAAAACTGGGCTAGGGGATACCTCTATAATAGCATGAGTTATTGAAAGCTGAGGGGTGAAGGGATAAACGGCAATTACTCCATCTGCATTACAATTTTTGATTATGGCAACGTCTGTTGAAAAAATTAGCGACTTTATTCTTTTTCCAAAAATATTGATACCACTTGCATCATATATTTCCTTTGGAACCTCTACAATTCTCTTTCTAAGTCTTGATTCTATTACCGGTACATATTTTTTATCTTTTATAATGTTTTCCAAAATAAAATCTCCTAACATGATTTTATGATTTTAAAATTAATTTACCCTTTATTTTATTTGTTATTCTGTATATATATTTATTAAGTTTGTTTAATTTTTTTCGCCTTTCAATACTAGAAAATAACTTAATAAAAATAAAGGTGGATTAATATCTATAGATTTAATTTAGATAGCAAACCACCCATATGAATTGTATTATATGAATAATCAAATGTAAATAAATTTTATAAAAACTAAGTTGAAATAATATACTGTTAGTGATATATTTATTTACATGTGTATATACACCTGTAAATAAATATGTACATAATGAAGATTAATTTATAAAACCTGGAGGGGACTGTATGAAGATTAACTTAAAAGATGAAATACTAAGATTAAAAAAAGATAAACAAGCTATAATATTAGCTCATTATTATCAGAGAGGTGATATCCAAGATATAGCTGATGCTATTGGGGATTCTTATCATCTAAGCAAAGTAGCTAAAGATTGTAGTGAAAAACTAATAGTATTTTGTGGTGTAAAGTTCATGGCTGAAAGTGCTAAAATACTTTCTCCTGAAAAAACTGTGCTATTGCCTGCAGCTGGTGCAGGATGCCCAATGGCAGATATGGCAGATGCTGAAGGTGTGAAAGTATTGAAGGCTAAGCATCCTAATGCAAAGGTTGTTTGTTATATAAATTCTACAGCGGAAGTAAAAGCGGTATCAGATGTATGTTGTACATCATCTAATGCAGTAAAGATAATTAAAAATATTAAAGAAGATGAAATAATATTTTTACCTGATAAAAATTTAGGGGAACATGTTCAAAAACAAGTCCCTGAAAAAAATGTTATCCTATGGGATGGTTTTTGTATAACTCATAAGAAGGTTAGAGTTGAAGAACTACTGGCAGCTAGAAAAATTCATGAAGATATTGTAATTGCTGCTCATCCTGAATGTGAAAAATCAGTTAGAGAAAATGCTGATTTCCTTGGAAGTACAGGAGAAATTATAGATTATGTTACTAATCATTCAGGCAAGAAATTTCTTATTGTTACAGAAGAAGGGGTACTTCATCAAATTAAATTAAAAAATCTTGATAAGCTCTTGTATGTTCCTGGAGGTGGAATGACTTGCGTGAATATGAAAATGACTCGCTTAGAAGATGTTTATAATAGTTTGCTTAATATGGAATGTGATATCAAAATTGATGAAAGTATAAGACAAAAAGCGTATAATTCTTTAGCTATGATGCATGAACTTGGGAGGTAGCGAAATGAATATTATAACTGATGTACTAATAATAGGCGCTGGAGTTGCAGGGCTTTACACAGCATTAAATTTAGATGAAAAATTAAAAGTTATTATGGTTTCAAAGGGAGAAGTAAATGAATGTAATTCGAATTGGGCTCAAGGTGGAATATCCGTAGCTAGAGGATATGATGATGTAGAACTATTTGTACAGGACACTCTAAAAGCTGGTCGATATAAGAATGATATTAATGCAGTTAAAGTTCTTGCAGAAGAATCTATAGAAAATATAAATGCATTAATAGAACTTGGGGTAGACTTCGATAGGAGTGGAGATGAGTTGAATTATACTCGTGAAGGTGCACATACCATAAATAGAATAGTTCACTATAAAGACAAAACTGGAAATAGAGTAGAAGAGGTCCTTTTAAATAATGTAAGAGATAGAAGAAATATTAAATTTAACCAAAACTGTTGTTTAGTGGATATATTAAAGAAAGATAACCTTTGTATGGGTGGTATATGTATCAAAGATAATAAACAAATTAACATATATTCTAAGGTAACTATATTAGCTACTGGTGGAATAGGAGGAGTCTTCAAAAATTCAACAAATGAGAGAATTATTACTGGAGATGGCATTGCTATAGGTATAAAAAATAATATTAAAGTTAAAAACATAAATTATATTCAGTTTCATCCTACAGTATTTTATTCAGAAAACAATAATAATGAGAGAAGATTTCTAATCTCTGAGTCTGTTAGAGGTGAGGGAGGAAAACTTATAAACAACAAAGGGGAAAGATTCGTAGATGAACTTCTTCCAAGGAATGTGGTTAGTAAATTTATAATAGAAGAAGAAAAGAAAACCAATTCTAATAATGTTTATTTAGATGTTAGCTTTATGCCTAAGGATTTTTTACAAAAAAGATTTCCTACTATATATGAGGAATGTTTGAAATATGGGATAGATATTTCTAAACAGCCTATTCCAGTTACCCCAGCACAGCATTATTTCATGGGGGGACTTGAGGTGGATTTATACGGTAAAACTTCCATGGAAAACTTATATGCTTTCGGAGAAGTTAGCTGCACAGGAGTTCATGGAGCAAATAGACTTGCAAGTAACTCTCTTTTAGAAGCATTGGTTTTCTCAAAACGAGGAGCAGAAAATATAAATAAATCTATAAATGATATTGAAATTATATATAGTGAGGTTTGTGAGCTCGATCATAACTCTGAATATTATCAAGAAATGAACAAGAAAATATTAGTAGATACAATTGCCAAGTTGAGGGGAGATATAAAAAATGAATTGGTTACTTGTGGATGATATTATAAAAAGGGCTCTTAATGAAGACTTATATTATGGGGACATAACTACTGAGTCCATAGTGGTTAATAATAAAAATGCGTCTATAGATTTGATAGCTAAGGAGGATGGTGTTGTAGCTGGTCTTGAAGTTTTTAGAAGGGTTTTCCTAACTCTTGGGGATGCAGAAACTGAGTTTTATGTAAAAGACGGTGATAATATTCATAAGGGAGAAAAAATTGGAAAAGTCTATGGAAATATAAAAACCTTATTAAGTGGGGAAAGAGTTGCTTTAAATTTTTTGCAAAGAATGTGCGGCATAGCTACTCTTACAAAAATGTTTACAGAAAAGTTAAAGGGAACTAACGTAAAACTTTTGGATACTAGAAAAACTACCCCTAATATGAGAATGTTTGAAAAATACTCAGTAAAGATTGGAGGTGGTACAAATCATAGATTTGGACTAAATGATGGAATCCTTATAAAGGACAATCATATAGATGCTGCTGGAGGAATTCAACAGGCAATTGAAATGGTTAGAAGTAATGCTCCCTTTGTTAGAAAAATAGAAATCGAGGTTGAAACCCTAGAACAGCTTAAAGAAGCATTAGAAATGAATCCTGATATAATAATGCTTGATAATATGGATATTGAGACACTTAAGGCAGCGGTAAAAATCATAGATGGCAAAGCAGAAATTGAGGCCTCAGGGAACGTTGATTTAGACACAATAGAAGTCATTGCCCAAATAGGTGTAGATTACATATCGACAGGCGCTATAACACATTCATTTAAAGTTTTAGATTTAAGTCTGAAAAATTTAATATATGTTGAGTAACTTAATTTAGGTGTAGAAGAAAACTTCTACACCTTTAATATTATGAATTTAATTTGAACTTTTTATTGCATCTATTACTTTTTTACGTTCTTTATTCATAGATAAAAATGTACTGAAATCAGCATTTTCAGGGCTTAAAGCTACATCTGTAGGTCCCCCTAGAAAATGAGTTGCATTACCTATAGTAAGATGTTTTTTGCCATCAATAGAATCATACATAGCCTCGGTTGATGAATCATTATTTTTCATTATAACAAAAAATAATCCAGATCCTCGAGGAGTATTTGGATCAGATGATTTAAAATAAACAGATGCAGAATTATCATCTTCTTTAATTGTATATTTATTTTTTCAATTAGAAGGAAACTTAAGTGAAAATCCTAACTTGCTTTTGAAAGTTAAGTCCATATCATCTATTTGTGTACTAGTCTCTAAAGCTATTTCACTTTTAATGGGATTATTTTCTTTAGAAGAAGTTTTACTAAGTTTAGAATTGTTACATCCATATAATATAGATGCTGATGAAATTAAAATTGTAAGAAGTAATATTGGTTTTATTTTCATAATTATCTCCTTTTGTAATATTGTTAATAAGAACTTTGCATAAAAAGGATGCTGATAAGATGAATAAATTTATTTGAAATAAATGTTTTCCTATTATCTTATTGAAAACAGAATTTTAAACGATTTTACAAGAATATATGGTTAATTTGTAGGGAAAATTATCTAAGTATTTAGTTTTCAGGTCCAACTATTATAGTTCATCCAGATTCAATTGTATATGCTAATATGCTTTGGTTGTTAAAAGAATTAAAAAAGCTATAAAGTAGTGATAAATGAAGAATTTTAGAAAAAGTTAATATCAAAGAATTAAATAAGATGATATAATATAAGGATAAGCAAAAAAAGACTTTAAAAGACTTTTTTCTACAATTAGTTAGTAAAACATCATATGAGTCACGTAGTAACGGACGAATATTTAAAATAGGGTGATAAATTGTTCTTATTATTTACAGAAATAAGGAGGAGCGATTGAGTGGCTAAAAAGCACGTAATTAAACACAGTATTGTTTATGCAATTGCAATAGCTTTAATTACTTATTTTGCAAACACTTACATAAGGGGGCCTTTGAACAGCATTGTAGTGATTTTTGCCGCTACACAATGGGGAATTAAAGGTGGGATTCTTATGGCTACATGGGCTACTTCTATGTTAACATTTGGAGTGATATTTACTGAACACATTCGTATTAGCAATCTTATATCAGGGGCATTAACCTATTTCACTATAGGATTAGCGTTAGGTAAAGCAATAGATATTCTTCGAAATAAGAAAAGAGAGTTAGAAGATGAAATAGAGAAATGCAAAGAAATTCAGCAGGCTTTAATTGAAAGTCGAAAGGAATTAAAGGAAAAAGCTGAAGAACAACAATTATTACTTGATAATATTGATGTACATATATGGTATTTAACTGACCCTAAAACATATGCTATAGTTAACGAAGCACATGCAAAGTTTTTTAATAAGAGGAAGTGTGAATTAGAACGGGCAAGCATGTATAGTTCATGGAGTAAGGAAGAAGCAGATATGTGCATTGCAGGAACTGAGGAAGTTTTTGAAAAAAGAGTACAAGTTAAAAAGGAAGAGTGGCTTACAAATTATGAAGGTGAAAAACGCTTAATGTTAGTTACCAAAACTCCAAAGCTAGGGGAAGGTGGAGAAGTTAAGTACGTGGTTTGTACTGCTCAAGATATTACTGAGCGTAACCAAGCAGAGGAATCTATTAAAAAATTAGCCTATAAGGATAGTCTGACAGGCCTTTATAACCGTACATATTTTGATGAGCAAATGATAATGATAGAAGAAAATATAACTGAATACGCTCCAGTAAGTATCATATCTGTAGATTTAGATGGTCTTAAAATTGTAAATGATACCTTCGGACATAAGTCGGGAGATGATTTTTTAAAGGCTGCAGCAGATATAATAGCAAAGGCATTTAGAAAAACAGATATTATTGCTAGAGTAGGGGGAGATGAGGTTTGTATAATTCTTCCTAAATCTGATAACAAAGTTGCACTGAAAAAAAGAAGTGATATTTTAGAGCTTATAGAAAATCATAATAGAGAAAATCCATCAACTCTTATAAGTATGTCTATAGGTACAGCTACCACAAGAAGCTTAGAAAGTATTTATGATGTTTATAAAAGAGCAGATGATAACATGTATGAGTATAAATTGGCTCAAGCAACAAGTCCTAAAAGTAAAGTTATAGATTTATTAGTTGCAGCTTTAGCTGAACGTGACTATATGGCTAGTGGACATGGGGAAAGATTATCTAAGATGGGAGAAATTATGGCTGATAAAATAGGATTAGATGATGATATACGCCGAAATCTTATTGTATTAGCTAAGGTACATGATTTGGGAAAGGTAGGTATTCCAGATCAGATACTGTTTAAAAAAGGAAAATTAACAGAAGAAGAATATAAAAAGATGAAAGAGCATGTTAAAATAGGATGGGAAATTGCACATCGAAGCAAGGAATTGGAAAACATGGCAGAACTTATACTTCATCATCATGAGTGCTGGGATGGTAAAGGGTATCCAAATGGGTTAAAGGGTAATAATATACCAATAGAATGTAGGATACTTAATATAATGGATGCTTACGATACTATGATTAGTGATAGACCTTATCAAAAGGGTATAAGTAAACAAGAGGCAATAGAAGAGTTGATAAGATGCTCGGGAACTCAATTTGACCCACAACTATTAAGAGAGTTTATTGAGGTTATAAAGTATAAAGAAGCAATGGAGTTATAATCTGATGCTTCTTTTTATTTAATACAGTATCAATAAATAATAGAAGTATCTTTAGTAATTAGTAAAAGTTATCATATTTTATGATATAATTAAAATTAAAAGTTTTCAATTTTAGGAGGAATTACAATGGAATTAGAGCCTGACCCTGCGAATATTACTTCGCAACTAATATTAATAGTCATTTTAACAATGCTTAATGCATTTTTTGCATCAGCAGAAATGGCTATAGTATCACTAAATAAAAATAAAATAAAACTTCTTGCAGAAGAAGGAAACAAAAAAGCAAAGCTTTTAATAAAACTCATGGAAGAGCCAACCAAGTTTTTATCTACAATACAAGTAGGAATAACTCTTGCTGGATTTTTCTCTAGTGCTTCTGCTGCTACTGGAATATCAGAAGATTTAGCACAGTATTTAAATACGTTTAATATTCCTTATAGTGGACAAATAGCATTAATAGTAGTGACAATCATACTGTCTTATATAACCTTAGTATTTGGAGAACTGTTCCCAAAGAGAATAGCAATGCAAAAGTCACAGTCCATAGCAATGTTTTCTGTAATACCTATATTATATATATCTAAAGTAACTAAGCCCTTTATAAAATTACTTTCAGCATCAACTAATGTTCTTGTTAGATTAGCTGGATTTGATAGACAAGATTTAGAGGAAAGGGTATCAAAAGAAGAGATTAAATCTTTAGTGGAAGTTGGACAGGAACATGGCGTTATAAATGAAACTGAAAAAGAAATGATAAATAGTATATTCGAGTTTGATGATAAATTAGCAGATGAAGTAATGACACCAAGAACTGAGGTATACTTAATTAATATAGATACTCCCTTAAATGAATACTTAGACGAATTAATGGAAGAAAAGTATTCAAGAATACCTGTATATGAAGGGGATAGTGACAATATTATTGGTATTCTTTATATGAAAGATTTTTTTATTGAGGCTAGAAAACATGGATTTGAAAACGTAGATATCAGAAGTATACTACATTCAGCTTATTTCGTTCCAGAAACAAAAAATATTGATGAATTATTTAAAGAACTTCAAGTTTCGAAAAAGCATATGGCAATATTAATAGATGAATATGGCGGCTTTTCAGGAATAGTAACTATAGAGGATCTTATTGAAGAAGTTATGGGTAACATAGAAGATGAATATGATAATGATGAGCCAGATATAGAAAAAATAGATAATAACACATTTATCGTTAATGGGTTACTTGCAATAGATGAGCTTAATGATGATCTTCATATAAATTTAGATTCAGAAGAACAAGATACTATTAGTGGATTTTTAGTTGATTTATTAGGAAGAATACCTGAAAATGGAGAACAAGAAGTTATAGAGCATAATAATATTGTGTTTAAGATTGAAGAGGTAAAAGAAAAAAGAATAAATAAAGTAAAGATATGTATTCAAAGAGAGGTATAATCCTCTCTTTATTTTTATAAGCATTCTATGGGTCTTTATCTTAATTGATATTCCTTATAGGTTTCCCATTTATAATTTTCCCATTTAAGTATAGTAATATTATCAAAATAAATATCAAATTCAGGGTTAAAGCCATTGGTATAATTCCAAATAGAATCATATTTTTCTCTAGGGATACGTGTAACTATAGTAGCATGAAAGGTTTTTCCTTTACCATCATGTCTTTTCCACTCAAGCCAAGGTAAAGTTTTTAATGCATCTATAAAAGCATCATGAACCTTTAGGCCTTCATTTGACATATTTATATCCATAAAAATTGTATCTGTTCTAAAGTGATTAATTCCATCTATTTTCATACGTTCTTTTTTATTATTAGCTACAAAGTCTTTGATAACACACTCAACTTCGCTAATTTTATCAGTTTCAAAGGGAGCTTTTATGGTAAAGTGCCCAGGAAGCTTCTGTCTTTTTACATCAAATTTTGAACAAACATCTGTTACTAATTTCTCATGAAAATTTAAAGCTTCTCCATTAAGTAAACAAACAATAACATATCTATCCATGATAAACCTCCAATTACTTCATTTAATAGTTAATAGTGTTAGTATTTTAGTAAATAAATATGTTAAAATATATCTTATAGCTTTTATTTTTGTTTCAGTGTATTTTGAAAATGAAACAGTTCAGATGAATAAGACATGCTGATTTATAATTAAATCATGGAAGAAAACATTTCGACAAACTAATAAAGTCAGCCCTGCGGCTGACTTTAAACATTAATTATTATGTATTATTTATAAAACTGAGGTGGGAATATGAAAAAAGTTTTACAAATGTTTATTAGCTTTTTTAAAATAGGAGCTTTTACCTTTGGAGGGGGATATGCAATGATCCCACTCATTGAAGAAGAAGTAGTTAATAAAAAAAAGTGGATAGAAAAGGAGGAGTTTGTGGATATTGTAGTTATTTCACAATCCTTTCCTGGAGCCTTAGCAGTAAATACTTCAATATTTATAGGGTATAAAATAAATGGTATTTTGGGAGCTATTATGGCGCTACTAGGAACGGTTATTCCTTCTTTTATAATAATACTTTTGATAGCTTCAGTCTTTATGCAATTTAGAAGTAACTATTATGTTGAACAGGTTTTTAAAGGAATAAATGGAGCAGTGCCAATGCTTGTACTAATTGCAATATTTAGCATTTCAAAGTCAGTTAAAAAGAGTTACTTAAACTTGGGAGTTGTTATACTTGCATTAATATTATTGCAAGTTTTAAATGTTAATCCTGTGGTTGTAATCATTCTTTCAGGTGCTTTCGGTGTTATTTATTATAGAGAGAAGGTGGGAAAGTGAATATAATATTACAGCTTTTTCTGTCCTTTTTAAAGATAGGAGCCTTTAGCTTTGGTGGAGGATATGCTATGCTTCCACTTATTGAAAGAGAAATAGTTAAAAATCACAATTGGATTAGCTATAGGGAATTTATAGATATAATAGGCATTTCACAAATGACTCCAGGACCCATTGCTATAAATTCTGCTACTTTTGTAGGATATAAAGTAGGAGGAGTTTTAGGAAGTACGGCAGCGTCCATAGGTGTGGTTACAACGTCATTTATACTAGTATCTATTGCTACTCACTATATAATGAAATTTAAAGAGTCCAGGGTAATAAAATCAGCTTTTATGGGAATGAGGCCAGCACTTATAGCACTTATTTTATCAGCATTTTGGTCACTAGCTAAGACATCGTATACTGATGTTAAAAGTGTAATAATAGGTATGTTGACATTGGTAATGCTATTATCTAAAAGAATACATCCAATTATGGTAATTGTAGTAGCAGGTGCACTAGGAGTAATATTATATTAGAAAATCTTCACAAAAATTTCTTGTATGTGGAAAAACTCTGTGATATAATTACCTTGCAAAGGGGAGTAGCAATTATTTAACTATTCGTCATGTCGGTAAGATTTTTACCCGGATAGTTATTCTCCAAAAGAGTTAGCAAGACCTTTGCTCTATTTGTGCACAGAATAGAGCAAAGGTTTTTTTTATTAATTTTTTTAATAAATAAAACCTTAACGACAAATAATAATGTATGAGGTGAAGAAGAATGTGGTTTGAAAAAAGCAATGAAGAGGTATTAAAAGAGCTTTCTACAGATCAGCATAACGGTCTTACTTCCCAGGAAGTAGAGAATAGAAAAGAAAAGTATGGACTAAATATGCTTGAAGGTAAAAAGCCAAAGACAATGATGAGAATGTTCTTTGAACAATTAAACGATCCAATGATTTTTATATTATTAGGTGCAGCATTGATTTCTGGATTTATGGGAGAAATAAGCGATGCAATTATAATTGCAGTAGTAATCATTCTTAATGCTGTTATAGGAATTATACAAGAATCTAAAGCTGAAAAAGCATTAGATGCCTTAAAGAAAATGTCTACGCCTAAAGCTGTAGTAAAAAGAGATGGAGAGTTAAAGGAAATAGCTTCTGAAGAGTTAGTCCCTGGAGATGTAGTAATACTTGATGCAGGTAGATATGTTCCATGTGACTTAAGACTTGTAGAAACAGTAAATCTTCAAATTGAGGAATCAGCTTTAACAGGAGAATCAGTTCCAGTAGATAAGAACGCTAATTTAAAATTTGATACTAATGAAATACCATTAGGAGATCAAAAGAATATGGCATTTATGTCTACTCTTGCAACTTATGGCAGAGGAGTTGGTATAGCAGTTGGAACTGGTATGTCAACTGAAATAGGTAAAATAGCAAAATTGCTTGATGAGCAAGAAAATGAACAAACACCACTACAAAAAAAACTTGCAGAGCTTAGTAAAACTTTAGGTTTTGGAGCTCTTGGAATATGTATTGTAATGTTTATAGTTGCTATAATTCAAAAAAGAGATTTTTTTGAAATGTTTTTAACAGCTATAAGTTTGGCAGTAGCTGCTATACCAGAAGGACTTCCAGCTATAGTTACCATAGTTTTAGCTATGGGTGTTCAAAAGATGATAAAGGAAAATGCTATAATAAGAAAACTTCCAGCAGTAGAAACATTAGGTGCAGTAAATGTAATATGTTCCGATAAAACAGGTACACTTACTCAAAATAAGATGACTGTAATTAAGTTTTATGGGGATAATGTACTAGGAAATATAAATGACTTAGATATAAAAAATCCAGTTCAAAGGTTGTTGCTAGAAAATATAGTATTGTGCAACGATGCAACTTACAGTGAAGAATCAAAAACGGGAGATCCAACAGAAATAGCTTTACTTGAGGCTGGTGTAAAGTATGATTTGTTTAAAAAGGGATTGAATGAAGATCATAAAAGAGTAAATGAAGTTCCTTTTGATTCAGATAGAAAACTTATGACTACAGTAAATAAATATGATGATAAATTTTATGTAATGACAAAGGGAGCTACAGATAATTTAATCAATCTTTGTAATAATGCATATATAAATGGAGAAATAGTTCCATTAACAGATGAAATTAAAGATAGTATAAATAAGGCCTCTATTAGTATGTCAAATGATGCTTTAAGAGTTTTAGGATCAGCATATAAGGTTTTAGACTCTGAAGCTGTAAATATTAATAGTTTAGAAAGTGATCTTACATTTATAGGACTTGTTGGGATGATAGACCCACCAAGAGAAGAAGTTAAAGACTCCATAGCTGAAACTAAAAAATCAGGAATTATAACTATAATGATTACTGGTGACCATAAAAATACTGCTTTTGCAATAGCTAAGGAACTTGGAATTGCAGAAAGAGAAGATCAAGCAATATTCGGAGCGGAACTTGATAAAATGAGTGATGAAGAGCTTGCTCGTAGAGTTAAAGATTTAAGAGTATTTGCTAGAGTATCTCCTGAGCATAAAGTTAGAATAGTTAAGGCATTTAAATCTAATGGAAATATAGTTTCTATGACAGGTGACGGTGTTAATGATGCTCCATCACTTAAGATGGCAGACATAGGAGTTGCTATGGGTATTACAGGTACAGATGTTGCAAAGGGTGCAGCAGATATGGTACTTACAGATGATAACTTCTCAACTATAGTTGCTGCTATTAAAGAAGGTAGAAATATATTTAACAATATAAAGAAATCTATAGTATTTTTACTTTCTTGTAATATAGGTGAAATTGTAGCATTATTCTTTGCAATACTATTTGGATGGGCAACACCATTAAGACCAATACACTTATTATGGGTTAACTTAGTTACAGATAGTTTACCAGCATTATCCCTTGGTGCAGACCCAGGAGACCCTGACGTCATGAAGGAAAAGCCAAGAGATCCTAAAGCTAGTTTATTTGCTGGCGGAACAGGTTACTTCTTAGTACTGAATGGATTACTAATTGGTATACTAACTTTAGCGGCATTTATAGTTGGAATTAAGGTATACACTGGAGATGCAAACTTATTCCCACTATTCCCTAAGGGTGAGATATCAGAAGAAGCTTTAAGACATGCACAAACAATGGCATTTGTTGTGTTAAGTGTATCACAGTTATTCCATTCATTTAACTTAAGAAATCCAAGAAAGTCTATATTCCAAGTTGGAGTATTTACCAATAAGTATTTACTAGCATCTGTACTATTTGGAATATTCCTTACAGATGTTGTAATAACAGTACCATTCTTAGCTAACATATTCGATGTTTGGGACTTGAATGGAAGAGATTGGATGTTTGTAGGAATACTTTCAATAATTCCACTTGTAGTAAATGAAATAGCAAAGATATTCTTAAGAGCAAAAGACAACGCATAATAATAAGAGGTACTATCTTTTAGATAGTACCTCTTATTATTATATACTGAGTAAGAGGATAATTAATTATTGGATAAAATTCCATACATAGGCTATAATATTT
>NZ_JMFY01000031.1:0-49506 GCF_000765165.1 Clostridium sp. HMP27
CGAATCTCTTAAGACGCACCAAACATGCGCCATTAGCTCAGTTGGTAGAGCACCTGACTCTTAATCAGGGTGTCCTGGGTTCGAATCCCTGATGGCGCACCATTAACAAATTTTATATCGGGGTGTAGCGCAGATGGGAGCGCGCGTGGTTTGGGACCATGAGGTCGCAGGTTCAATCCCTGTCACCCCGACCACAAAACCTGCGGGTGTAACTCAATGGTAGAGTGCTAGCCTTCCAAGCTAGTTACGAGGGTTCGATTCCCTTCACCCGCTCCATAAATAATGAAAACACAAAGGATAAAATTCCTTTGTGTTTTTTATTGTCTTCTTTGTACTAAATGATTTGTATCAATTAGCTTAATAATAATTCTTTCTCCCTTATGACTACTTACAATTTCGCGTATAGCATTTCTAGCTCTTATAATGGCCTGCTTCATATTTATAAATTATCTTGCCACTTGCCATGTGGGTGGCACTAATATTAGTCATTATCCTCATCATTTAACATAGACTCAATTTTCTTTTGCTTTTTCTTGTTTACTATATAAAGAGTTTCAAATGCTATAAATGTAATAATAGATGACGATAAAAAGGTTACGGCTGCAACTAATAGAGTATTTATAATATCCCTCTTAAACCACTCTCCTAATTTCATATAATTAAGGGTAGTATTAATAATTGCAACAACAAGTCCAGTAACAAGGCTATTTAGCACAACAAGCTTTTGGCTGTATTTCGAAGATTCAAACAGGTCATTTCCCACCATTATATTACGAACTATGATGTATACGGAAATAGCAATAAATAAAATTACCTCAGCTGCATATTGTGAAAATGGTGCATTAAACATATATTGTTGAATTAACGCCGATAAAAGCAATCCATAAAAAAGTATTTGAAATGCATCGCTTCCTATTTTCCTTTTCTGTATTAAAATTCTTTCATCTTGAATTTTTTCTCTTTTCATCAAACTTCCTCCCAAAATAAATCATTTAATGTTTTACCAAGTGCTTTACATATTGCAATGCAGAGGTTAAGTGTCGGATTATAATTTCCTGATTCAATTAAGCCAATAGTTTGTCTTGTTACCCCCACAATTATTGCTAAATCTTCTTGTTTCATATCGCATTCCAAACGAGCAATTTTCATTCTTTTATTTTTCATATTTTCCCTCCTTATATTACATATTGTAATCCAAACATTACTCAATGTCAATTATATATTGCATTTTTATAAAAAACATAAGTAGGCTTTAAATTAAGCCCACTTATGTTTTTGTGCTATTTTTAAGTTTTGTACCCCTTACGGGAAGCCATGGCCTATCTAAGGCTCTCTTCTAACCTATAATTTTCTTGAAACCAGAGAGCTATATTTTTAATTCCTTCTTTATCCCCCTTACCCCCAAGAATAAAACTTCGTACAACATTATCAATTACGCTTATATCTACTGCAATTTTGCCCTTATCTTCTCCAACTATAATTGTTCCATCCTTCTTTCCATCACTCTTAAATATCATAGCTTTAGTATTAAAGTTGCTTTCTATAGCTCTAATATCATCGCATTGAACAAAATCACTTATTTTATCCTTTATGTTTTCTAATATTTTTTCAAAATCATCTGGATTAATTCTGCTCATATAAAACAAGCTCCTTTCTTTCAGAAATAATTAAGATTATAATCCTAATCTAGTTCCTGTAAAACTTCCTCAGAGGAATATACTTCTTTTTGCTCATAATTCATAATAACTTCAAACATTTTACCGGCTGTTTCTTCAGATATATCCTTATCAAAGAATAGCAAGGCTTTATCTCCATATGAGCTGCTCACTGCATCCTTTGCAAAAACTTTGCCTTCATGATCCGATAATATTTCTGTGATTTCTCTTCCCAAATGTGCAAACTCATCGCCCTTATTCCAAGAAACAAATCCTATAAGACTTTTAGCCTCGGAAGAATCAAATCCATTTTCTATAAGAACATCATGCCAGGTATTGCATAACAAATCATCTTTGGTCATTGTATAGCCTCCTCATTATCTTTTGTTATAGTTTTTACTTATTTCTAAAATTATATTATAGCTACTGAAATGTTCCTTCATAGATTTGCTTATACCTACCCTTTTATTTATTTTCATTCTTTTATTCTAAAATATTAGTATTGATTTTACTTACTGTAATATTTATACTAAAAATATTGAAATATCATTAGGAGGGTCTTTATGGAAAAATATAAGGTATATTTTACAGACTTAAGAACTAGACCGGGTTTAAATTTATTAGACAAGCTCGAAAGATTGGTGAAAAAAGCTGGTATAGAAGGTATTGATTTTAAAGATAAATTTGTGGCAATAAAAATTCACTTTGGCGAACCAGGAAATTTAGCCTATATAAGACCAAATTATGCTGCAAAGCTTGTAAAGTTAATAACTGAATTAGGTGGCATGCCATTTTTAACAGACTCTAACACTTTATATACTGGTAGAAGATCTAATGCAGTGGACCATTTAACTGCAGCCTTTGAAAATGGTTTTAATCCATTAACTGTAGGCTGTAACATAATTATTGCAGACGGTCTTAAAGGAACAGAGTATAGAGAAATCGAGATTAATGGTAAACACTGCAAGACTGCAAAGATAGGTTCTGCTATTGCCGATGCTGATATTGTAATCTCTATGAACCATTTTAAAGGTCATGAAATGACTGGATTTGGCGGCGCTTTAAAAAACCTAGGCATGGGTTCTGGATCAAGAGGTGGAAAACTAGAAATGCATTCAGCCTCTCAACCTAAAATAAAGAATAAAAACTGTAAGTCTTGCTCACAATGCGTAAAAAGTTGTTCTCAAAATGCTATAGAACTAGGTGAAAATAATATAGCTGCTATAAATTATAGTAAATGTATAGGCTGCGGCCAATGCGTTGCAGTATGTCAGTTCAATGCAGCACAGGTTATCTGGAATGAGTCAGCAGACACTGCTAATGAAAAAATAGCTGAATATGCTTATGCTGTTATGAAAGATAAAGAAACTTTCCATATTAATTTCATAATGAATGTTTCACCTGACTGCGATTGTTTTAATGCAAATGATTTACCTATTGTGCCTGATATAGGTATAGCTGCATCATTCGATCCTGTAGCTCTTGATAAAGCAAGTGTTGATTTAGTAAATAACGCTCCAATCATTACTGGATCTATACTCTCAGATAAACACTATCACGAAGGTCACGATAAGTTCAGTCATGTTCACTCAAATACAAATTGGGAAACTGGTTTAAAACATGGTGAAGAATTAGGAATAGGTACTTTAGACTATGAATTAGTAACCATATAAAACAAATAATCCATGGGGTCTTACCCCATGGATTATTTATTTTATATAAGACTCATATATACTTTCAATTTTTGACCAATCAATAACATTCCATATATTTTTAACATAATCAGCTCTTAAATTTTTATATTTTAAATAATAAGCATGTTCCCAAACATCTATAGTTAATAATGGCTTTTTATTTATGCTTAATGGGGAATTTTGATTTGCAGTTGTTATTATTTCTAATTCTCCATTTTCGTCTATAACAAGCCATCCCCAACCTGAACCAAAATGTCCTATTGATGAACTGTTTATCTTATCCTTCATCCATTCAATATTACCAAACTTATTATTTATAGCTTCCAAAAGTTTTCCACCTGGTGCAGTTTTAGGATTAGGTGATAAAATCGAAAAATAAAAATTATGATTTGATACTCCTCCACCTTGATTTATAACACCTTGTCTTATACTTTCAGGAATGCTGTTAACATCAGATAATATATCATCTAAGGTTTTGCCTTGTACAAATTCTCCATAACCTTCCAATAAACCATTTAGATTATTAACATATGTTTGCAGATGCTTTGCATAATGAGTTTCTACAGTTAATGCATCTATATATGGTTCTAGTTCATTATATTGATAACCTAATTCTATTTTATCAAATATCATAATTTCATCCTCCATCCTAATAATTTTTATAAGTTAAAATAACATTTTATACTTTACTTAATTTGTATACTTTTATTATACCAAACATTTTTTTATTTTACAATATTTTTATTTATTGCGTGGTGTTACCAATAAATCTTTACTTACTTTTTATATTTGCACCCCCGAGGTGACCAGCATATTGCATAGACAATTACAGTCTATTAGGATATATCCTCATTTGAATTTACAAAAAAGTAAGCATAGATATCTACCACAGTTGTGGCAACTATCTATGCTTATTATATTGTACAAAACAATCTAATGTTTTCCATCTATTTTACATGCAATAGCTTCATCATCAACATCTTTAGATATTATATCTGAATACAATTCCTTATGTCCTTTAAGCCAAGTGTTTGCATATGAACACGTAGCCGTAGTTTTAAGCCCTTTTTCTCTTAAATATTCAGCAACAACCTCCAGCATCTTTCCTGCTACACCCTGTCCCCTTAAAACTGAATTAACATAGGAATGATCAATATCTACTTCTCCATTTTCTTTAAAAACAAAGGTCGTCTCCGCCATCAATTCACCTTTTTCGTCTATGCTGTATATACGTCCATCTTCATATTTCCAATCCATATTTTCTCCTCCTTTAGATAAAAGTTGTTATTTTATATATTTTTCTAATTTCATCTCGCCTATATACTTATTGATGTTAGCCTTTTCTTTTAAATACCCTATATAGGTATTATTATAGCATATGCTAACTCAATTTCAATATAAACTTAATATATCATTCTCTTAACCCTAATTCTGAGCATAAAATAAACCGGAGACTTTTAATCTCTGTAACTTTCTATCCTTTCCGGCCCTCCTATTACTTCCCTCTTTACAACTAACACTCCATCCTTCATCACCTTTACACTCCACTTTATAAGAGCTATTTCTCCATTTTCTATTTCAATAGCACTTATAGAATAAGGCATAACACAGCAGCCGTCATTAAAGTAAGGAGTCTTTGATGGACTAGGAAACTTACTTCCGTGGGTATGTCCAGTAATTATAGGCTGATTATTTTCTTTTACCCACTCTTCGATTTTTCTATCTACTTTATCTCTTTTAGTATTACTTTTTGCAGGGCTGGTGTTATTCCTAAAACCAAAGTTGGCCTCTAAAAATCCCCATATATACCTAACAACATATTTAGTAATAAAACTTAAATTATAGTTTATACAGTCTAATTGATTTCCATGAGTAACAAAAAAGTCCAAGTTTTTATTATCCTTATTATCACTTTTATATCTAAGTATTAGCCCCTCATATATATCTAAGTTATTGTAAAGCTTACAGAGACAGCTTTCTTCTCCATTTTCATCCCTTTTCTTACATAGTTTCTTACTAAAGCTGGCTCTTTTTTTCACCTCATCATGATTGCCATAAATCATATAAAGTCTATTATGTTCTTTAAATTTTAAAAATAAATGAAAAATATCTTTATATATATCGTATATATCTTGTATTTTTCTAACTTCCCAAAGTTCATCTCCATCCCCTATTTCTATATAGGAAAATCCATTGTCGTAATAATAATTTAAAGCTGTAATGTATATATTAGAGTTTGGAAGAAAGTTGTCTTTAAAGCTTCCGTCTCCCCTATGACAATCGCTTATTAAGACTATCTTTGATTTATTATTTATTTCAATAATAGGCGATTTTTCCATTACTTTATTTAAAGTATTATTTTTAAATATGATATACCAACTCCGAAAATTATTGATACATCATTATATGCCGGTAGAAAAAAAGTGCCACCCACATGACAAGTGGCAAGTTAATTCAACTTGCCACTTGTCATGTGGGTGGCACCATAAGATTAAATGCTTCTCCTATTCATAAAATCTGACAAGGATAATTTACTAAGAACTTCATATCCCATTCCCTGCCCCAGTGGCTTAATAATAACTGTTCCCATGTTTGGAATTTCACCTACGCCAATTTCTCTTGGAAAACTGTGAGCAATAATGACACTATTGCTTCCTTCAGGAGGCTTAATTTCTAATCTTGATTGAAGAGAATGTACTATTTGCTTTTGCTCTTGTGCTGGCAAATTTCTACTTAAATTATAAATTTCAACCCAAAATGGATCTATTTGGACAGCTGCTCTTCCGAAAGCTAATTGTGCAGTTTCTATGGTTCTACAAAATGGGCTAGTTACAATTGGGTAACTAATAGGAATTCCTAAGTTACGAAGAATTTGTCCATAATAAACCGCTTGTCTTCTACCAATATCAGAAAGATTTCTTTGGGTAAAACAGTCCCTAAAATTCAAATTAGGCTGATCCTCTCCTACCGTTGCTTCTCCATGTCTAGCATATAGTATATATCCACCCTTTCTAAGTAAATCAAATAATGATTTGTTCAACTTGGCTTCTCCCTTGCAAATTTCTTACTATTTTTCCCAGGGGCCTGGCCCCTTACACATATTTTATGCTTCTATCTCCCAGGTGCTCACTGCTTTATTAAATATAAATAAATTGCTTCACCTAATTTGGGAGATTTGCATTTTACTATGGCCACAGTGGACATTCTTTTGTTGCTAAATAAACTCTTTAATTAATTTTAGAAAAATATTATACTTAAATAGTGATAATATTTTAATTGATATATTATAGATAAAAATTACTAGATTGTGGGGTTTATACATGAGAAAAAAAGATTTACTTGAATTAAAAAAACGTCTTAAAAAGGATCATTGTACCTTCACTAAGATGTGTGGCTGCTATGTTAATGGGGAAAAAAATATTATTTTAAAATTTAGAGAAACCTTTCTAAATTTAAATGAAGATGAATATTTTAAGTACTTAGAAGTTGCTAAAAAGGTACTGTCTGGAACCATTGGGAATAATATTTTAGAGCTTAACTTCCCAGTTAATGAAGATCTTATAAATGAAAAACAAATTTCTCTTATGCAGCTTAAAACCAGTCAATTAAAGAATGATGCTATACTCGATGATTTTTATCAATCCATAATAGATAATTATGATTATACTGGCAACTTTTTAATACTTCTTTTTCATGACGCATATGACGTTATTACTAAAACCAAGGATAATTCCAAGATAGATGAATCCGAAGAAGTATATGAATATGTATTATGTGCCATATGTCCTGTTTTACTTTCAGATCCTGGTCTTAGATACTTTGAAGAAGAAAACAAAATACAAGCACGTATTAGAGATTGGGTGGTTGGTGCCCCTGCTAATGGATTTGTGTTTCCTGCCTTTATTGAGCGCAGTGCAGACGTTAACTCCATTATGTATTACACAAAAAATCCAAAGGATATACATCCTGAATTGATGGAAAATGCTTTAGGTTGTTATTCAAAACAAACTGTTGCTATACAAAAGGATACATTTCAATCAATTATTAAAGATTCCTTTAGCGCTGATGAAGAGAAGGCTAATAAAGTTTTTATGGACATACAAGAAAACTTAAACACTATGATAGATGAACACAATTCCATATATGATGATACAGATGCTGAACCTATAGCCTTAACAAAAAATGATGTACAAACCCTTTTAATAGAAAGCGGAGTTCCTGAGGAACTTACTACTAGGATTGAAAAGTCCTATGTTGAATGCTTTGGGGATGACCTTCCTTTAGCAGAAAATTTAATTGATGCAAAGGTACTTAAGGCAAATGAGCAGAGAAAAAAGGAAGAAAACCTTAAAAAACAAGTAGAAGTACTTCAAGCTAGACTGGAGCAAATTAAACAAGAAGCCGCTGTAGACAATGAAACTCCCCTATCTACAGAAGTTAATGATGTTGAAGCTAATGATGATAATGCAGCTTTGGAAGAAACTTTAGGAGAAGTTTTAGAAACTTCTTCAGAAGAAAACTTAGAGGGTGCTTTAGAAACTGATTTAGAAGGAACTCTCGATACAAATTCAGCAGATAGCAAAGTTACTCCTGACTATGATGTTATACTTCAAGTAAAGCCTGAAAAAATACCTGAAATAAAATCTCAAATCATTGATGGCCAAAGATGCATAGTTATTCCTATTAATGAAAATGAACAAACTACAGTTAATGGCTTGGATGACCTAATTTAGTTCCTAGAATGGGGCCTCGCCCTATTCCAATGAAAATTTTAAGCCAATGCTTATGAGATTAAGCATTGGCTCTTTACTATTTACTTTCTATTTCTTTTATCATTCTCTCAGCGGAAGAAACAAATTGAGAGCTTGGATAGTTTTTTATTACCTTCTTAAAGTACACTAGTGCATTAGCATTATCATTAAGTTCTTTATAACTGTCCCCTAATTGATAAGTAAGCCAAGGCATAAGACTTGCGTCTGGCTTAATCTTATAAGACATCTGTAGCTTTGGCAAAGCCTTCTCATAATTTCCTTGTTTATATAATCTATTGCCTTCATTATATATGTCCCATATTTCCTTCGTAGTTAACTTAGATCCATCAACATCTTTACTAGTCTGATCTTGTCCAGATTTTGTGTTATCTGATTCTTGTTTGATATCTTTATCATTTTCATTTTTCTCTTTAGTATCTTTATCATCTTTATTGGATACATTGTTTTCATTATCTAAAGTTTTATTATCCTCATTTGATTCGGTATCTTCTTTGTCCAATTTTTCATTATTCTCATTTGATTCGCTATCTGATTTATCTAAGTCATTATTTCCCTCTGAAATTTGCTCTGTACTTTTCTTTGAAAGATCTACTGTGCTATTGTCAGCCTGGCTCTTTTTAGGACCATCACCAAGAATTAATCCAATCCCGTAGCCTATGATAAAAATAGCTACAAGCACAAAAAGGGTTGAAATTATTATGATGTTCTTTGTTTTTGCATTTTTCTTTTTAGTCACTTAATTACCTCCCTGGAATTCTTAATACAACTGATAATTTTATAATAATATTATGGATTTAATATGAATGCGTACAAAATTTATTCTAAATAATTATATATTCTTTTTAATAAAAAATCATAACCTTGCTAATAACATTAATTAAATAGTTATATCTGAAATAAACTGGTTTAAATTACCATAGGCATATCTCTTGTATAGTAGCTTTATATATGTTATTATATGTTTGTAGCAAATAACAAATATTTGTTAATAACTATACTTTCTGAAATGCTCGTTAAGCTCTTATTTTGAACCTACATTTAAAATTCGGGAGTTCAATATTTAGATGCGGAAATGTACCTTCTTGTGAGTCCCCATGGGGCATTGAAGTCGATTGAAACATCTGTGAGGACACCCACCTATCGAAGGATAGGTGTCAAAATTAGAGTACCGGTATTTTGGATATATACTTAGAAAATTTAAGCCAATGCTTTCATAAGCATTGGCTTTTTGATTTATAAAAAATCTTATCAATATGTTGTTCTTTAACACAATCTGTTACATTAGTTGTTTTAAACCTTTATGCTCAATTCAAATATTTATACGTTTTTAATCTTTTTTCTCATTTCACTCTAGCTGGCTTACCCCCATTGGTGATTAAAGTCACGGTACAACCTTTTAGTAATTGCTATAATAAGTTAAAAGGCTTGCTTTAGTCGCAAGAAAATAAAGCATCAATTTACTGAATGGAGTGATTTTCAATGAAAAAAACAAGAGTTAATTTTAATAAAATGTATTATGGCTTCCCTATTTTTCTTATAAGCTTTTACGATGAAAATGGTGTGCCTAATGTCACTACCCTATCCTCTTCTTACACATTAATGGATATGGTAACCCTAGGCTTTGGAAAAAAGGGCTATGCAATAAATCAAATTAAAAATGTGAAGGACTTTGTAATCAACATACCTGATAAAAAGATGATGCAGCAAATTGACTTTTGTGGATTTATTTCAGGTCATAAAACTAAAAAGTTTGATTTTGTAAATTTAACTCCAATAAAGTCTGAACTCGTAAATGCACCAATAATTGAAGAGTGCCCAGTATCTATTGAATGCACCTTAACGAACATTATAGAAACTGATGATTTTCCTAATATCACAAACATTTTAGCAAAGATTAAAGGAAGAGTTGTTGATTCTTCGCTTTTAGATGAAGAAGGTAATTTAATTTGTGAAGAACTAAATCCAGTCTTATATGTGGGAGATGGGGCAAAACGTGCCTATAGATATACTGAAAAGGGAACTATGGATTCTCCTAAATCATTTTTATAATAGCAAAAAGGGGCTGCATTAGTAAAACTTCAAAGTTTATATCAATACAGTCTTATCTATATACCCTAAAGAATAAATATATAATGTAAATATATTTTAGAGGTGAATGATGAAAACTGTTGTGATAAAAGAAATAGAGGGTTATGAATTAGATTCTATCTATGAACTAAACCTTAATAAAAATAGACTTAAAGACTGCTGTGGTTGCTGGAGCTGCTGGTGGAAGACCCCTGGAAGATGCATAAATAAAGATTTGGATGAATTTTATTCTAAGTACCTAGAAGCAGATAGAGTGATTATATTTTCTAAGGTTACAAAAGGTTTTGTAAGCGGAAATTTAAAAAGCCTTTTGGATAGGATTATTCCTTTGTTTATTCCTTATATTGAAGTGTCAAAGGGTGAATCAATGCATGTGCCCAGGTATGATAAATATCCTGACATAGAATTTTATTATGATGGTAATTTTAAAACTGATGAAGGTGAGCAAATTTTAAAAGACTATATTTATCGTACTTTTGATATGTTTGAATCAAAGAATGTTACAGTTAAAAAAATCGAAGAGTATAGGGAATAATTTAGCGGAGGGATATATGAGTACAATAATTATTAATGGTTCTCCTAAAGGACAAAATGGGAATTCTGAAATCTTTATTAAGCATTTTATAAGCGGTATGAAATCTCCCTGTGAGATAAGGTATATTATCAAGGAAGATCATAAAACTCTTGCACAATATGTTAAAGATTTTGATACTATTATCTTTGTACTTCCACTTTATATCCATAGTATGCCTGGAGTTACTATGCGATTTATTGAGTACTTAGAGCCTGCAGAGCCTTCTGAAAATAAATCTATAGGTTTTATTTTGCAAGGTGGTTTCCCTGAATCAAATCAATACAAATATGCAGAAAGATACTTTGCTTCACTTTCAAAGGAGCTTAATAGAACTTATTTAGGAACCGTAATTAAAGGCAACTCAGCAGGGATTTATATGATGCCTAGCTTCATGACGAAAAAACTATTTAACTCATTAAAAGGATTAGGTGAAATATATGAGCAAACTCACAGCTTCGATAAAACTATTATTGAGGATTTTAAAAAGCCACAGGAACTTAAGGGATTTGAGCTTACAAAGATGAAGTTTGCTGCTAAGTTAGGATTAAACAAAGTATTCTGGGATAAATTTTTGAAAGAAAATGGTGCTTATGATAAAAATTTTGATAGGCCCTTTCTATAGAGCTTTATAGCTCAAAGTATGGAGTAAACCGGGAAGAGTATAGGACTCTTCCCTTTTTTATATTAACTAAGGTCTAGTTTGATATTCTACTACATACTTTCCATCTACTTCAGATACATTTAAAACCTTAAAGCCTTTCTTTGCTAGCTTTTTAGATGCAGTGTTAAATTGCTTTTTATCACGATATGTTCTTTCAGTTAACTTTTTCATAAATTATCATTCCTTTCCCCTAGGTCTAAATATATTATCATATCTAGTATTGTATCCTTTTTATTGATTTATAATAATATAAAAAATCAATGAAATTCATCTGTACTCTTTTTCACCATTTACAAAACAATATAAATGTTGTAAGCTAATAATGAGTAAACACTCATTATTAAAAAGTTATTACTTATATCAATTTATCTATAGGAGGAATCAAACATATTATGGACTTTTCAAAGGATGAAAATGCAAGTTTAATAGAAAGCCTATTTTTAGAAGGAAACTTTTCCGAGGAAGAAATTACAAAAAGACAGTGGCAGATAATAGAGGCTGCAGTGAAGGTTTTTTCAGAAAAAGGCTTTGGCCAAAGCAGAACCAGTGAAATTGCTAAAGAGGCAGAAGTAGCAGAAGGAACTATTTTTAGGTATTACAAGACTAAGCAGGATTTACTTATGGGACTTGTAATTCCTATAATTGTTAAGTTTTTTAGGCCCCTAGTTATTAAATCTGCAGAAACAATTATAAAGAATGAAAAAGATAAACCTATAGACGAGGTAATAAAAGATTTATTTATAGATAGGTTAGCTCTTATAGAAAAAAACTTTCCACTTATTAAAACTGTTTTTGTGGAAGCCATGTATCATCCAGAGTTATTAGAAACTATTCAAAGGGATATTGCACCTAAGGTTATCCCCTTTATAAGTGCCTTTGTGGAAGCAAACATAGAAAAGGGAAATTTTAGAGATGACATAGATCCAAGTGTTATAACAAGGACCATGATTAGTATGCTTATGGGTTATATTTCTCTAACGGGTATGTTCCCTGAGTTTTTCCCTAAAAAAGAAGGCAAAGAAGAAGATATAAAAAATATGGTAGATATATTGCTTAATGGCATATTATCTAAGAAATAAAAGGAGTGTTTATGTTGTCAAAAAAGAAAAGTATCAAAATTATAGCCTCCCTACTGGCATTAGCATGCCTTTCAACCTTTTTTATAATGAAAAATGCTAATAAGGATAAAGATAATGAATACATATACTATGGTTCAGCAGAAGCAGATAAGATAAACCTCTCTGCAGAAATCAATGGAAAAGTTAAAGAGCTAAAATTTAAAGAAGGAAATAAGATTAAGCCAGGAAACTTAGTTGCAATTATAGACCCAAGTGAAAGTGAACTAAAACTTCAAAATGCTGAAATTGGTATAAAAAGTGCTGAAAATCAATTAGGAAAAGTACAAGATGGAACCAGAGCAGAAGAAATAAAAGCTCAAGAAGCTGCAGTGAGACAAGCCCAGGCTTTAGTTGCACAAGGAGAAGCCTCTGTTCAATCAGCCAAGGATAACGTTGATGCTGCAAAGAAAAATTATGATTATAGAAAAAAGATTTACGATGATACGACAGCTCTATATAAAGAAGGAATAGAGTCAAAATACAATATGGATGCAGCTAAGAACCTCTTTGACAACGCTTCAAATACATTAAATACTGTTAATAGTTCCATAAATTCCGCTAATGCTCAGCTAAATAGCTATAAAGCACAGCTGGATGCTGCCAAAGAAAAGTTAAACCTGCTTATAAATGGAGCTACCAATAGAGATAAAACCTCTGCCTCTTATGAAGTAGAAAAAGCTAAAAATAGTTATGAACTTTCTAAAATTGTACTGGATAAAAGCAATGTAATATCTTTAGCATCTGGAACCATAGAAACTATCAATTATAAAACAGGAGAATACGTGGCACCAGGAAGCCCTATAGTCACATTACTCAATACTGAAAATATGTGGGTAAAAATATATGTGCCAGAAAAAGTACTTCCTAGCATTAAGCTTGATAAAGAAGTAACTATGAAAAGTGATTTTCTTGAAGGTAAAACTATAAAGGGTAAGATAAGCTATATTTCCTCAGAGGCAGAATTCACCCCAATGAATATAGTTACTAAGAAAGATAGAGCAAAGCTTGTATATGGAGTGAAAATAAAAATAATAGATAACTTAGATATAGTTAAACCTGGAATGCTCTTTGATGTAAATTTAAAATAATGGGGGTTTATTATGGAATACGCTATTTCAATAAAACATCTAACTAAAAAGTTTAATGACTTTACAGCGGTGGATGACCTATCCTTTGATATACCTAAAGGAAAAATATTTGGATTTTTAGGACCAAATGGTTCTGGAAAATCCACCACCATAAGAATGATTTGCGGAGTGCTAAGACCTACATCTGGTGAAGGTAAAGTACTTGGCTATGATATTATAAAGGAATCTGAGAAAATCAAACAAAATATAGGATATATGTCTCAAAAGTTTAGTTTATATGAAGACTTAACTGTGGAGGAAAATCTTGATTTCTACGGTAATATCTATATGTTACCTAAGGAAAGATTGGCCCAGAGAAAATTAGAACTCATTGAAATGGCCAATTTAAAAGGTAAGGAAAAAAGTTTGGCAGGCACCCTATCCGGCGGATGGAAGCAAAGACTTGCTTTAGGCTGTGCACTTATACATAGTCCAAGTCTACTGGTGCTAGATGAGCCTACTGCAGGAGTTGACCCTGTTTCAAGAAGAGAATTTTGGCATACAATAACAGAACTCGCTAAGGGTGGCATAACTGTCCTAGTAACCACCCACTATATGGATGAAGCCTCTATATGCGACATTACAGCTTTTATATACAATAGTAAACTTATTACCATTGATACTACGGATAACTTATATAAAAAGCATGGCGTAAATAATTTAGAGGATATATTTATTGATTATGTGAAGAAACTTTCCAATAGAGATGTTATATCATCTTTTGATGAGCTAAAGCTGTCAAAGGATTAGGGGGAAAATTTAATGAAATGGAAAAGACTATTTACTATTACAAAAAAAGAATTTATTCATATAAGAAGAGATAAAGCCAGCTTAGCCATAGCTATGGTTATGCCAATTATGATGCTGTTTTTATTTGGCTTTGCAGTAAACACAGATGTAAATAATGTAAATTTAGTTGTTTATGATGGAGATAAAACCTCTGATAGTAGAGAATTAGTAAATAAATTCACAAATTCCTATTATTTTACCCTGTATGATATGGTGAACTCTCAAAAGGAAGTACAAGAAGCCATAGATATGGGCGAAGCAAAGGTTGGTCTTGTAATTCCACCTGAATTTGCAAAAAACCTTAGAAAAAACACCCCTTCGGAAATTCAAGTGCTGGTAGATGGCTCAGATCCAACTATAGCAAGAACTGCACTGTCTTATTCTTTATTAATTGGGAATAACTATTCCCTTAAATTAAAGAAAGTAAACTCAGGCAGCAGCGTTAATGTAAAACCTTTTACTTTATACAACCCAACTATGGAAAGCAGTAATTTTAATATACCTGGAGTTATAGGATTAATTCTGCAAAACATAACGGTAATACTAACTTCCTTTACCATGGTAAGAGAAAAAGAAAAAGGAACCATAGAGCAGCTTATTATGACTCCCGTTACAGCCCTTGAATTAATTTTAGGAAAATTGATTCCTTATACTATTATAGGCTTTGTGGATATGCTGATAGCACTTGGTTTAGGATATTTAATATTTGGAGTTGTGGTAAAAGGAAGTATGCTCTTACTTATTTTGTTAGGCACATTATTTTTAATATGTTCCCTAGCCATGGGAATGCTTATATCAACTGTAGCTAAAACTCAACTGCAAGCCATGCAGGCTTCCATTGGACTGCTTTTACCAAGTGTACTTCTTTCAGGATTTATGTTTCCAAGAGAAGCTATGCCAAAAGTTGTATACTACATGGGTAACATTTTACCTATAACATACTTTCTGCAAATACTTAGAGGAATAATAGTAAAGGGCGTTGGTTTTTCTTATCTAATAAAACCAATTAGTTCCTTAATGCTTTTAATTTTTATTATTGTCTTTATTACTATGAAAAAGTTCAGTAAAACCTTGGATTAAAAAATAAAGAAGCAGCAGACTATCTATAACTGGTTTACTTCAGAGGTACAAAACCTAAAATTACAGAGATTTTTACAATAGCTTTTGTAAAGGAAAAGGCATGATAATTAGATGAAATTATCATGCCTTTTTACTTCTCATTATAAAGTTTTTGATGAAGAATATGAGAATATTACGAACTAATTTCCCCTCGAAAAATATTCAGGTTATAGTGTCAAAAATATTAATATAATATATAGTACTAATATTTAACATTAGGTAATATTACATTTATTGTTATTATATTACCATCACATTCAGCCCAAATTTGACCATCGTGAAGTTCTACTATTTTTTTAGAAATTGCTAGTCCCAGTCCTGAGCCTTCAATATTGCTTGACCTTGAAATATCAACTCTATAAAACTTTTCAAACATTCTATTTAATTTATCCTGATCTATATATTCACCTTTATTAGATATAGATATTACAACGTTATTCCCTTTGTTGCCTGCCTTAACAATTATATCTGATGGTTTAGAGCTGTATTTTTCTGCATTGCTTAAAATATTTTCAAAAACTCTAACCATTTTTTCAACATCCATCTTTACGGGTAGTTCTGCATCAGTAATCTGTGTTACAACTTTTAATCCCTTACTCTCAAGCATAGGGGTATATTCTCCTACTATTTGGTTAAGAATAGGGCAGATGTCCACATCTACAAACTCTAAAGCAACCTCCTTGCTTGATAGCTTTGTGTATTCAAAAAGTTCATCGATTAATTTTTTTAATTTAATAGAAAGATTATACGAGGAATTCAAATATTCCTTTTCTTCTTCTTTGGTACTAAACTTTTCATTTTTCAAGATATCTAAATATGCAATAATTGGTGTAAGAGGTGTTCTTAAATCGTGAGAAACATTTGTTATAAGCTCTGCTTTAGTTCTTTCTAATTCTCTCTCGTACTCAAATTTATTTTTTAATTCTTTAGACATAGTGTTTATATTTATGCATAATTCAGCAAGTTCATCGTTACCTTTAATCTTAAGTGGTTTCTCTAAATTTCCACCAGCAATGAGCTTTACTTCTCTCGTTATATATTTAATATATTTTATATGTCTGTTTGACATTAATAAAAAGCATAAAACAAAAACTCCAACACCAGAAGCTAAATATACTAATGCAAAATAAAAAAGAAAACCATTACTCAAATTATTTTGATTTTTTTCCAGATAAGGACCAAACACATACAAGGATAATGTAAATAAATACACTAATGACAATATGAAACTCAATACAATCTCAAGCAAAAGTTTTACTTTTAAGCTTATAGTAATATCAACTTTTTTCATATCTTATACCCAACTCCCCAAATCGTTTTGATATATATGGGCTTCTTAGGATCTTCTTCTAGCTTTTCTCTTATCTTAGTTATATGAACCATTACAGTATTATCCGATTTGTAAAAATCTTCACCCCATACTCTTTCATAAATCTTTTCTATACTAAAAACAATCCCTTTGTTAACTGCGAGAAGCTGCAATATATCAAATTCTTTTGGAGTAAGTCTAACATCCTTATCACCTACAAACACTTGCCTTGTATCTGTATTTATACTTAAGTTACCAATTTCAATTATATTTTTAGGTGTTCTTGACTCAGTGGTATATCTGGTATACCTTCTTATTTGGGACTTAACCCTTGCAATTAACTCCATTGCACTAAAAGGCTTGGTAATATAGTCATCAGCCCCGGAAGCTAGTCCTTGAATTTTGTCTAAATCCTCTGATTTTGCAGATAGAAAAATTATTGGCATAATACTATCTTCTCTAATTTTCATACAAACTTCCGTACCATTCATACCTGGCATCATAATATCCAAAAGCACAAGTGCAACTTCATTTTCAGATATAAATTTCAGTGCCTGATCTCCATTTTCTGCTTTAATTATTTCATACCCCTCATTTTCCAAATATATCCCTATAACTTTCCTTATTTCTGCATCATCATCAACTATTAAAATTTTCTTTGACAAAAGTAAGCTCCTTTCTATTAAAAATTATTACATTTCAAAACATAAGCAGGCGGTACATTAAGTACAACCCTTTCCAGTTCTATTTCTTTAAAATAACTGGAAATAAACTCCTTCCTTAGAAGAGTGTACTGAAATGTTATAAATAATCCATCTTTCTTTAATATGGTTCTAGTTTTCTTTAAAATTTTGTTTGAAATATTTTTAGGTAGACTGGCAAAAGGCAACCCTGAAACCACGTAGTCTACATTTCTAATTTTATACTTTTCTAAATACATATCTACATTTTCGGCTGAGTCATTAATTATAATAATATTATCATAACCTTTATATCTCTCTTCTAGTAGTGTACAAAAGTCTTTATTATATTCTAGCAGTAATAATATTGTGTCCTGCTTTTTCCCTTCTAGAAGCTTGTCTGTAAAAACTCCGGTACCTGGACCATATTCAACTATACACTTTGCATTTTTAAAATCAATACTACTAACCATTTTCTTTGCTAGTCTTTCTGAACTAGGGGCTACGGCTCCAACAGTTCTTGGTGACTTAAAATATTCTATTAGAAACTTTACTATCTTCATACTAAGTATTCCTCCTTATTTTTATGGTTATGCTCTGTTATTTCTTCTTTTAATGTTCTTAGTATAAAGATAAAAAGTTAATATTTTCCCCTCAAAAACCTTAAGAATTCTTAAAATTTTGTAGATACTATATTTTTTGTAGTAAAAAAACATCCCAAAATATACTCTTTTTTCGGGATGTTCTATCAAAGCATTTTATACTCATTTATTTTTTCTATTATACCAATTCCTTGTGGAATAAAAGGTAATTATGCTTAATGTTAATACTATTAAAGTAACAAAATAAATAGACTTCATATAATCTTCGCCCCATTAGTCTTTTATAAATCAATCTGGCTATTCCATTTTCTATATTTCACATAACTAACTAAAATTATAATAATAAATGTAGTAATAAATACATATAGAGAATACTTTATGCTTATCCCTAGAAAAGTATATAGAAGTATAATTGGTGTATCGGCTGTAAATATAGTTATGACATATTTACTAAAAGGTATTTCAGTTAATATAGAGAAGAAACAAACAACATCTGAAGGCACTATAGGGGAAGAAATCCCTAAAGCCAAAACCTTAACATTATTATCTTGAATTAATCGATATATCTTAGGATATTTATTAATTATCTTCTCCTGATATCTCATTCCAATTGTTACCTTAACAAATAAAAACAATAAAACCTCACTTAGTAAATTTGCTATTGTAATTAAAATAAATGCTTTTACAGGATCAAATAGTATTCCAGCAATGATAATAAAAACAGTACACGGAACAAGAGTAAAAATCCTAAATGAAGCAATTATTAGAAACAGCAATGTACTGTAATTAGGATATGCTTGTAAAAATCCAGTGATTTTCCCCACACTATCGATATACAATTGATATTTAAAGAAAATAAATAGGATCGCTATCCAAAATAAAAAAACTATACTTTTAAACAACTTATTCATTTTTCATACCTCTATTTTTACGATTATTTTTATTCAAAAATTATAGATTGACTTCTTTGTTAACTTCAAGTTTTATTGTAGATGCTATTTATTAAATAAAGGTTATGAAAAAACTTAAGAATTCTTAAGATTATTTTGCACATAAAAAAAAGGTTCTAGTAATAAACCTTATTTTTAATTCTATATAAACCTTACCATAAAAGTCATATATACTTTTATTGGGTGCTTTAAATCTTCTATCCATATTTTATCGCCTAAACCCAATTGATTCATAGCTTTATACTGCTGCGACATTTTATAAGAAAGTTCCGAGCTAACTAAACAATATATTATGCTCTTTATTTTCACTCAGACAAATTACTATTTGTCTGCTAATCACCTTTACTTCTCAATAAAATTCAATTTATTAACATTAATTTTGGTTTTTGTATGTAAGCCATGCTTCTATTACCCAAAGCAGAAATGGTGTATTTCTAGCATTTCTTCAAGGTCTTCTTCTATATAATCTTTACACCCAAACCCATACTTGCACTCATAAAGGCCAGTATTCTCAATTCGGCACATCACACTTTCATGTCCATACTTTCCACACCATTTACATTTATTTAGAGCTTGTTCGTTTATTGCGGCCTTACATACATAACCACCTTCAACAGCCTCAAAGAGTTCACCATCACATTTATGTTTAACATTACATTCTTTGTCCATCTTATTCACCTCATTTTATTATTTTGACTATATGATATATTTAATTCAACTCTACAAGTTAACATTTATCTGTCTGCTTAATAAATAATCCTTACTTCGTAAAAAATACAAGTATTCATTGCTATTATACCTTAATCACAAAGATAATTCCAATGCATTCAAAACTATATATACTTAACTATAACTTTTACAGTCATTTTTGCACCCCTAAAGTAAATCCGCTAGACTATCTATTGCTTCTTTTAATACTTTTTCCTTTTTCACCCAGGGGTCAGGCCCCTTACTTTCTTTGCCAGGGTCCTGACCCCTATTTCATGTTTTTATGCTATAATATTTTTAATGACAAATCAACAATATTTAAAGAAAGGATCCTTAAATAATGAAGTCAAAATTTTTAAAGAAAAAATCTATTCTTGTTATTTTATCCTTGTTCTTTGCAAATATATTAATTGGCTGCTCTATTGATAAATCTACAATTGATTATTCCAATAAAGAAAACTCTTCAATATCACAGGACCAGAAAAAAGAAACATCAAAAGATTCTTCTAAGGAAGTAAATTCAACTGAAAAGTTAGGAAAAGACGAAAATAATATCGCTCCAGAAAAAGCTAAGGTAAGTGGTAAGGTTAAATTATATGAAGGCACTTATTTTGACGACAGGCGTTTTGGTGATAATATTTTGGAAAGTTCTTGTGAAGTTGTCATTTCCAATGTGAGGGACAATTCTTTTGATTTTACAATATATCAAGTGGATGGAAAAACAGAAAATAAAAAAGTTATTTTCCTTACAAATACAGCGGTTTTTATAGGAGATGGAACAAAGGCTGCTTTTTACGGAAAAAATTATACCCTTAATTTTACATTTCCAAATAATCATAGAGCATATCCTGTTGTAACAGACATGCAGATATCTGGATTTGCGCCATTGGAAGGTAAAACCTATGTTAATAATGGAATACCAGGGCATGAATTTAGCTAGAATAATTTATGTAGCGATGTACAAACTAACTGTGTAAAGATATTATGCTAAGGAGGGATTCTTATGCCAAAAGATAGTCAACCAGATAATAAGGTAGCAAGAATGGAAAAATGTAATTATCAAACTCCAATAACTGAAGAAGGCCATAACCATAATCCTAATGCAAAACACAAATCTATAAAAAATCAGGGATTTAAAAGCGACCATTTTAATAGATTTGGTAATTAAATATCTTTATACAAGATGTAACCAAGTGAAAATTCACTTGGTTATGTTTTATCTGTAACTTAAATATAGGATTATTATTGGAATATATATAAAAACATCGTTGCTGAATAACTCACTATATTCTGATAACTCTTGATTGTTTAAATTAGCCGTTACAAAAGCACTACAAACTTAAGATTTACTATTGTGTTTTAATGTTATTAGTGAATGTTAAGTTTGTTATTATGTCACATTCCCCATTTTCTTCTTTCCATAGATCTGTTAACTTAAATGAGTTGCTATCATTAAAATCGTCTCCTGTGCCAATTCTGTACCTATTAGAGTTTTCATTTGTAATTTTAGCATATGTTTCTTTGTTGCTAAAATCCTGCAAATTAAGTTCAAGAAACTTTCTGATAGAATCATGTAACACTTTGCTAATAAATTTATCATCATAGTTTGTAAAATATACTGTTAAATCATCTATACCTAAATTACTAACCAAATTAACGATTTCTCTTTGAGTATAGTTTTTTTCTAGTATTTTATTATAATCTAGAGGTCTTTTGATTTTTAAAACTAATAGATAAGCATATATATTACTTACAGTTAAAGTATAAGCTAACTTAAAATTTGTATTTTCTTTTAATATATCAATTTGAGGCAGTAAAACTTTTAAATTTATAAATAGCTTATCTATATCCCTTAAAGAAATATTATTAATTATAGATAGTTTCTTTATAATATACCAAAAATACTCTTGATTTTTAAACTGTAGTTCATATTGTGATATCATATAGTTAAAATATGTATTTATATCAGGTTGTGGAAGAGTAAATTCTAAGTCAATAAATCTTCTTAAATACCCAACGCTATCCATATTATTTCCATATACAGTACCAATTGAATGTGATAACTGATTTTTATCCATACATAATACAAAGATAAAATTATCTAATTCAAAAAAATGCTTTATCATGTCTAATACTTCTATAGCATACAGAGGTCTACATCTATCTAACTCATCAATAAATATTATAACTTTTTTATTAATTAGTTTTTGATACTCCATTAATGTATTTTTGAACTCAACTTTTAGATCATTTTTCTCTTTGTAATTATCAAAAATTGTTTTTCCTACTTTTTCTGCATAATCTTCCATGCAACTTTCAGCACCATCATTGAATTTCATGTTAGATAAATCAATCATTTCACCTGTTTCTGCTTTAAGAGCAATTGGTAATCCTGCTTTCAATAATTTCCTTCCAACTTTATATAGTCCTGTTTCTTTAAATTCCTTTTCTTTTTCATTAAACAAATGATTAGAAAGCAAACTTATTAATGGGATTAAAGGGTCTTGTGTATCATCATTATCCCAAACATTAAAATAAATAGGCATAAAACTTTGATTAAACTTTTCATTTTTCAAGTATTCTTCCCACATCTTAACAAATGTAGTTTTCCCAGTTCCAAATGCTGAATCAATGGATACTACCATTCCTGAATCATAAGTACTTAAAACTGACATTAAATTGTCTATAAATTCTTTCCTATTAAATTTATCATCTTTAAAAGGGTTGTTCTCTAAAATCACTAAGTCCTTATACAATTTCATCCCCCGTTCATATACTCTATTATTAATACAATGCATTTATTAGATTAAAATTAAAAATTAATATCCATATTTAACTTATTCCTTACCATTATTTTACCATAGAAAGCTGCTTTTACAAACTTTTCTTACAGGCTCAATTAAATTACCTTTATATTTAATGCCCATAACTTTTCTCCCTCTTTAATAATTTTATGTATATATTTATTATGCCTTATGCACCTAATGCTTTACAATATTAGATGCCATAGTGGCACCACACTATACTATATTTCATTTATTTCTGCTCCCAATATTCTAATAATTATAAACGGTGTCTTATACCAGTAAGTAGATATCCTAAAAATAATCCATTTATAAAAGTAACCACCAGCTGCCCTATACCAAAATACCCTTTAATATTTACTGAAAATATATAACCTAATATTAAAGTAGTAATTTCTATTAAAAAAACAGACCTTAAGAAGTTAAACTTGTTTATAGATGTATTCATAGATTTTGGTTTTTTGTCTCTAATGCTGTATAAAAAAACAAACAATATTAAAAACCCTATCAGGGCACTACCATGCTGAAGTAATTTATACATAGGAATATTATGACCTGCTAATGTTATTTCATTTCTTAAAAGCTCCATATTCTCAACAAATAGCCCTGATTTATGTGTAAATGAATCCCAAAATACATGTGTCAGCATACCAATTATACATGAATAAGAAAAAATTATGAGTTCTTTTGTATTAGTTATATCATTCTTCTTTTTAGTAAGGTACAGATATCTTTTAGATATAAAATTTGGCAGAGTTAATATAAAAAAATCTTTTATGTATTTATAAAATAAGAAATTTATTAAAAAGCAAATAGGCAGATTTAAAAAAATAAAACCCATAGGTGTATGCCCTAAATTACTACTAGGGCTAAATAATAAAAAATATATAAAATCTGGAGCCATTGAACCTAAAATTAAGCCTCCTAGATTTATTTTTTTACTTTTTGAAAATATAACTACTGAAGGATGTGCTAACGTAAAAGGTATAATATTCTCCTTTAGAAAGTTTATTTAAATTTACAGTATATGTTTATTATAAGTTATAGCCATAGTGTTTTACAACATTGTAATATCATAATGAAAAGAATATATACTTAAAGAATTTAAGCCAATGCTTGGGCAAGCATTGGCTTTTTTTGCATAACGCATACTATTTGTTTGTTTTTTATCTATCATTGAATTTATCTCTAAACTCTTGTTGATGTCTTATGTGTCTTATGATTTTACTACAGTTTTACTTTAATCAACAGCTTTCTAACCTGTTTAGGTTCATCACCAATCTTGCAGCAGGCCTTATGCGCATCATTAGGGTAAAATATTGAAGCTAAGCCAGGTTTTAAATGAATTGTTATTTCACCGCTTTTATCTTTGAAATTTAATTTATCATTTATTGTATTGTAATCTCCATCTCTTTCCATTGTATAAGATTGATTACAAAATACCAATTCTTCCCCACAGATAAGACATTGTATATCAATATAATTACGATGATTTTCATATTTACTTTCATTATGCTCCCTAGTCATGTAAGTGCTTACCACGGCATACACGTCGTCACCATCAATAGAATATTTACCATCTTCTAATGATTCTAAGTCTATTCTCTCTAAGTATTCTATAGCAAGGCTCATATTTTTACTTATTGCCTTATACGGTGCTAGACTATTTAATCCAGCTATAATCATAAAAATCCCCACCTAATATTTAAATATTTGCGTATTGAGAATAATATTTTTTAATTGTATTAATTATAGCCTCGTCTGCATCCTTGGATACCATGCCAAAAGGTTTACGGCATGGTCCTAAAGGCTGTCCAATCAAATTTGCAGCTCTCTTTACAATTGAATTAGGGTTTCCATATTTAAAACAATCTCTTATAGGTCGAATGGAATCCTGAGCCTCCTTAGCCTTCTCAAAATCTCCCTCATTCCAATGCTTATAAATGCTAACCATAATATCTGGTAAAATATTTGCAACTCCGGTAATGCCACCTTTTCCACCTGCCATTAGTGTCCACAATATTAATGAATCATTACCAGACAAAACAGAGAAAGTTTCCTTATCTGTATCTTCTATATACCTTAAAATATTATCAAAGTTCCCACTACTATCTTTAATGCCTGCGACATTCTTAAAGTTTGCTGCAAGTTTAGATGCTGTTGTATAGTCTATATTATTTCCAGTTCTTGCTGGCATATTATACATAACAATTGGCAAATCCACTGATTTTGCTATTGCAGCATAGTGTTCATAAATCTCAGTCTGGTTAATAGCAGCAAAGTAAGGAGATATAATAGAAAGAGCACTCACTCCTATTTCCTGTGCCTTTTCAGAAAGCTCAATTGTATCTTTTGTTCCTACACACCCTGTACCTGCATATACTGGTACGCGCCCTCTTGCTTCTTCTACAAATATCTCCATAACTCTAATTTTCTCTTCTTTACTTAAAATGTAGGCTTCTCCATTGGTCCCTAAGCAAAATATACCATTCATTCCTGCATTTATTTGTCTATTCACTTGATTTCTTAATTCAGCCTCATTTATTGTACCATCTTCATACATAGGAGTAGCCATTGCAGCTATTATTCCACCTATATCCATATTACTCACTCCTTTAATTAATGTTTTTAATATGTGTGTTGTTTAGTTTTAAGCATTTAAACTGTAAGCTTCATTTTTTTCTTTTTTAGCCTTACTAAATAGAAAACCCCCAACTACTATAGCAGCTACAATTCCGATCATAGTAGTTATTTTTTCAGGAGATATGATTAGTACTGCTATAACAAACATAAGGACTTTCTCCCAGGTATGCTTTAAAGTAATAAAGAAATATCCTGAAACACCCCCTGCTAAATAGGTAACACCTATAGCCATCAAAATAGTAGTGGTAACTATGCTGGTTACACTACCAACAAGTAAAATTGCTGGCTGGTAAACAAATACATATGGTACTAAGAAAGATACAAAGGCATAAATAAATGCTTTCCAACCTGTCTGCCATGAATTTCCTTCCGCAATACCCGCTGCTGTAAAGGAAGCGAGACATACTGGTGGTGTAATTTGTGCAATAACTCCAAAATAAAAGATAAACATATTTGCAGGTAATACAGGTATTCCTAATTTAACAATTGTAGGACAGAATAACACATTAGCAATCAAATAAGCTGCTACAGTAGGTAGTGCCATTCCAAGAATCAAACACCCAACCATTGCAATTAATAGTGCAACCAACAGATTTGATTGGCCTACAACAGCTATAATGCTAGTTAATTTATTTGCAAAACCAGAACGTACAACAATACCTATCATTATACCGCAAGCACCTGTTGGAATTGCTATACCTGCTGCCTGTCTAATACCATCAAGCATGGCATCTGTAAAAAGACTTAAATTCATTTTTGTTTCAGAGCTAAACATGCTTATAATGATGGCAAGGATTGTACCAATTAAAGCTGCACGAGTTAATGATTCTCCCATAAATATCAATATTACAAGAACCAATATAGGAACCAACTGGTATAACCTTGGCTTAATAGGTGCACAAGTATACTTTAGTTCTGGCGCTCCCTTGTTCTCAAGCTTTCGTTTTTTAGCAAGAAAATGTACTAGCATAAACTCAGATAAATAATATGCTAGAGCTGGTATTAATGCTGCTAGCGCAATCCTTGTATAGCTTATACCAATCATTTCTGCCATAATAAAAGCACCAACACCCATGATAGGCGGCATAATTTGACCACCAGTAGATGAAACTGATTCAATTGCTCCTGCTTCTTCAGGAGTATAACCAGCTTTTTTCATTAGAGGAATTGTAAAAACACCTGTAGATGTTACGTTAGCAACAGCACTACCGCTAATCATTCCCATTAATGCACTTGAAATTACAGCAGCCTTGGCAGGGCCACCTACAGTCTTATCACTCAATTTCATACCAAGATCAATTAGCACCTGTCCACCACCGCATTTAGCGAAAAATGCTCCAAACAAAAGGAAGTAAAATAAAGTGTCAACTGATACCCCAAGCGGAGTACCTAATATTCCATCTTGAGTCATTGTTAGCATTTCACCAAACTGCTTCCATGTCATCCCTGCATATTGCAATGGACCTGATAGATGCTGACCAAGAAAAGCATAAGCAATAAATACAAGTATAAATAAGTACAAGTTCATACCAAGAGTTCTGCGAACTGCTTCCATAATTGCAACCAATAAGAAATATGAACAGAACAAATCAATAGGAAGCATTGGGTCAACCATCATAATTCTGTAAAGAAGGCGATTGTTATTTGTAATAAAGTAAAATACCGTTATTGCTAATCCTATAATAAGAGCAAAATCTATAATCCATAACCACTTATTCTTAAATTTTTCAGCCAAAGGTTTATATAAGAAAGTAATAGCCAATGCAAGACAAAGATGAACAGGGATTGATATTTTCGCATCCAGAGGTTTTACTGCTCCTATATAAATCTGAAAAACCAGGAATATGATAGATAATACAGCAATAACGCCAAATCTCTGTTTTGACATTTTGGGCTTTTCTTTTAATTCTTCTTCTGCTGCTATGGCTTTATCCACCATTTTATCTTTATTAAATATTTTTTTCATTCCCTCACCTCTACTATTAATAGTAAAATGGAAACCTATAAAAAGCGTATTATTTAAAGGTTTCCATTTAGTTTTAGGTTACATACAAGACTTAATATAAACACTTAGCCTGTACTTCTCATAACATACTCGTATTATTTTATATAGCCAGCTTCCTTATAGTACTTTTCTGCTCCAGCACTAAGTGGAACTCCGCCTACTTTGTCTGGCTGCCATGCAGTTTTAGGATCAAAAGGTGCTATTGAAGCAAATTGTTTTACTAATTCATCTCTCTTTTCACATAAACCTTTTGTAAGAGCATATGCAATATCATCAGGCATATTGGAAGAAACATAAAGACAATCAGGTGTACCTGCAAAAATTCTTTCTTTTTCCATTCCTTTCCATAAACCTGCAGGATATTTTATTTTTTCAAAACCTTGTGCTACAAAATAATTAAGGAGACTATCACCCATCTGTACAAATGTAACAGGAACAGTCATTGCATCCTGAGTTACATCAGAGGATTGCTGTGATGTGTGATTTAATATCATATCTACTTTACCGTCTTTCAACATATTTGATAATTGAGATCCACCAGCGTTAATTACATCTCCTCCCCATGATTTGATATCAGCATAGGTAACTCCAAGATGTTTTAAAGCAAGGCTTGCACACCATTCATCCATTGAACCCTTTGGGCTAGTTCCTATTCTAATAGGAATCTTCTTTGCTACAACATCTTCTAAAGTGGTAACTCCATATTTTTTAACAAAGGCATTTGAGAAATAAGTAACTGCTGCAACATTTGTAAGGTGTCCAGCAAGTGCTTTGAATTTCTGTGTTTTAGGCTTACCAAGGGTACCATCATTATATGCCATTTTTGCAGGAGCACCGTTTATAAAGGTGATATCTGCAGTCCCATTTTCAAAAAGATACGCCGCTCCCATATTTCCAGGAGATATTGGCTGTACATCTATGCTTGAACCAGCTGGAAGATATTCCTTCAATGTTGTTGACAATGATGAAGCAATAGTATAATTAGATGAACCAACTGCATCTGTAGCAAATACTAGGTGAACTGCTTTACTTGTATTGGAATTAGGTGTTGTTTGAGAAGATGTACTGCTGGTTTTGCTGCCACAACCAGAAAATGATAACAATACCATTGCCGATAAAGCCATTGCAATTGCTTTTCTTGTTTTAAACATTTTCATAATAACCCATCCTTTACCAAATTATTTTAAATTTATTTCTAATTAAACTCCACTTAAGATGGAGCAAATTATACTTAATACCAAAAGGGTATAACACAAAGATGAATTTTAGCTATGAACTCATGCTGCATCACCACTGCATTTATAAGTTTGAAACTTTTTGTGCAATTTTCACTATAACTTCCTTTTCACCAAATCCTCCAGATTTAGATACTATCTGTAGTTTTTTCTCATTTAGATACATAAAAGATAATACTGCTCCTTGCTCAATTTCACATACTGGATGCAATTGAGTACAATTTACTTGCCTCATAAGCCCCATCAAAGTATCCCCGCCTGTAATCATAAATGTTCGAGAAATTCCACTATCCATAATACTTTTTACAACTTCTCCTAGGCAGTCAGATATCTTATTTCTTATATCTTTTTTTCTAATTCCATTTTCTTTAGCATAATTCAGCGTAGCATCCATGTTCTGTACATCGAATGTATCTACTATAAGCAATTTGTTCTGCTTACAGCTTTCAATTATTTGTGACAATTCTTTTTTACCATTTTCTTTTTTAAAATAATCAGTATTTAGTTTTTGTTCTGGTGTCAAGTTGATGTGATTAAATCCATTAGATAATGCATATTTCACTTGCTCCTTAGTAATTGGATTTAAGCTTCCACAAGCAACAAAAACTCCTTCAGTCTTTTCTAGAACTTCATTATTTGTGCCCGTTAACTCTAGAATTTCTGGAAGATATGAGGCAAATCCTGCACATCCAGCTATAAATTTTAAATTCTTAGTTTCTTTTAATTTACGTGCAATTTTCATAATATCTTCATCGGTCTCAGCGTCAAATATAACAATTTTTTTATCATCATCATTTAACTTAAAATCACTTGCTTCCTTTATACATGCTACTTTTACATTACTTTGTACTTTAATAATATCTGGTACATAGGAACTAGTAACTGGTTCAAATGGATCTTTTCCAAAGGCAGTTTCACTAATCGGAACACCTCCCAAGTAGTGAATCCCTTCCTTGGTAATTCGATTTGCTTTTGGAAAAGCTGGAATAAAGGATAAAATTGCTCCTCCTCCTGCATCTATAACTGCTGTTAGCTCACTTCCGATATTTCCTCTTAAAGCAGAATCTGTCTTCTTATAAATTACATTAATTCCAGCTTCCACTCCACGTTTTACTATATTATAAACTACATTATAAGCTTTTTCTTTGCTTAAAGGCCTTGTTTCAGAATCGATAACTAGAACTTCGGTTGTGTCGCGGATTGTCTTAAAATCAAAGTTAATATCAGTAATAATTTTTGTTTCAATACCCTTATTAACGAATTGAACACCAGTGTCAAGTGCGCCAGTAAAGTCATCTGCAATAATTAATAACTTAATCATATAGTATCCTCGCGTTTTTTATCTTTTGTCATTATAATTGCATAATCTATTGCATTCATTAAACTTAGTTCATTAGCATCGCCCTTCCCTGCATGGTCAAATGCCGTCCCGTGATCAACTGATGTACGAATAATTGGGAGGCCTAAGGTTAGGTTTACGCCTTCAACTGCCTTCCACTCATTACTTTCACTGTCATATTGAAATCCCAATACTTTAAGTGGAATATGCCCTTGATCATGATACATTGCAACCACAATATCATACCAGCCGCCCCTTGCTTTGGAAAATACTGTATCAGGTGGTATTGGCCCTGTCACATAAATTCCTTCACTAATTGCTTCTTTAATAGCAGGGATAATTTCTTCTATTTCCTCTGTTCCAAACAAACCATTCTCTCCACAATGTGGATTAAGTCCCGCTACCCCAATGCTTGGCTTACTTATTCCCAAAGACTTACAAGCATTGTTGGCCATGCGAATCACATCTAACACTCTTTGTTTCTTTACTCTATCACATGCTTCTCTCAAAGATACATGAGTAGATACATGTACCACTCTTAGGTTCTCATAAGCAAGCATCATAGTATATCTTTCTGTATTAGTAAACTTAGCATATATCTCAGTATGTCCTGAGTAGTGATGTCCTGCCAAATTAATAGCTTCTTTATTTAATGCATTAGTTACTGTTGCATCCACTTCCCTATTCATTGCCAGCTCAATTACTTTTTTTACATATTGAAAAGCTGCTTCTCCACCCATAACAGAAATTTTTCCTAGTTCTAATTCATCTGTATCTATCAAATTCATGTCATAAACGTCTATAGTTCCTGCCTGAAACTTAGCATCTTTTACTGATTTTATTTCATTAATATTAATTTTATCTTCCATCCCAACAAGCCTTACTGCATTCCTCATTACTTTAGCATCACCAATAATTACCGGCCTGCACCTGCTGTATATATCTTCTTTTGATAAAGCCTTAACAGATATCTCTGGTCCTATACTTGCTGGGTCACCCATGGTAATTCCTATAATTGCCCTATCATCCATTTTATCCCCTCACCCTACAATACCTTTTTGTAAATACTCCTTATATCTTCTAAACTTAATTCTCTTCTATTATTTGATAGAAGCCTTGTAACTTTAGCCGCTGCATTTACTAGAAAATCTATATCTTCAGGTTTTACTCCGAATTCCTCAAGACTTGTTGGAATGTCTGTGAATTTAACAATATCTGATATTTCATCTATAACATATTGAGCTTTTTCTGCTTCTTCCCCTAAATTGCCATCTTTCTTTATTACATCATAAATATCTGCAAGTCTATCTTTACAAGCTTCTTTATTAAACTCCATAACATGAGCGAACATTATTGCATTGGACACCCCATGAGGAATATGATATTTTCCTCCTAATGGATAAGATAATGCATGTACTGCTGTTGTTCCGCTTGCTGTAATTGCTAGTCCACCATAAAAAGCACCTAGCATCATGTTATTTTTTGCTTCCATATTCTCTGGATTACTATAAGCATCTCTTATGTTTTGAAAAATTAGTTTAGCTGAAGCTAGCGCGTATGTATCGCTAAAGGGTGTTGCTTTTTTTGATGTGAAACATTCTACTGCATGAGCTAGTGCATCAATACCTGTAGATGCAACAAGTGATTTGGGAAGTTTCTTAATCATTAAAGGGTCTAAAATTACGTAATCTGGTATCATACTGCTATTTACAATACCAATCTTTAAATCTTCTTCTGGTACTAGAACTATGGCATTGCATGTTGCCTCAGAACCAGTTCCACATGTGGTTGGAATCATAATGGATTTCATATGTTTTTCAGCTTTTGTTGGATCTAAAAGTAAATCTTTTATTGTATAGGCTGCATTGTTTAATAAGGAACACAATTTTGCTGCGTCCATAACACTGCCTCCTCCAATTGCAACTATAATGTCACCATTATAATTTTCAACTTCATTCATTAAATTTTCTATATCACGGTAACTAGGTTCTGTAGCTAAATTACTAAAAACTTTATAATGGGCTTTAATTTCATCTAAATTTCTAAGTAAAATATCTAATATCCCAGTAGAACAAATTCCATTATCTGTGAAAACAATTATTCTCTTAGATGCTTCTCTAATTATAATTTCTTTTATCCTATCAATGCATCCTTCCCCACCATATACATAAGGTGGAACCTGAACTTGGTAAGTTTTCATTTCATGGCCCCCTTTTGTGATATTTCATTATAAATCATTTCACTTCATATATTTGGTTTATATATCTAATTTTAACGATTACACCCTTATCATTCAACTATTTTTTTACATATTTTTGTTTCAATTTGAAACTAAGTTAAATAATGGTTGTTTTTTTATATACTTTTTATTATAATTGTTTTATATTAGAACATTTCATAAGGAGGGCATTATGAATAAAACTAAAATATTAGCGATAGCTCCATACGAAGGTATGAAAGAAGCAATGTTAAGTATTGCTAATCATAGAGAAGATATCAGCCTTACTGTAAAAGTCGGAAATTTAAAAAATGGTTTGCAAATTGTACAAGAAACTTTAGATGAGAACTATGATATTATCATTTCTCGTGGGGGTACTGCAGAAATGATTGAAAAAGCTATAGATATGCCTATCGTAGAAATTTCTATTTCTGTATATGATGTGCTTCGTGCTATTAAATTAGCTGAAAACTATACAGACAAATTTGCTATTGTGGGTTATCCAAGTATCACAAATTGTGCCTATTTACTTTGTGATTTGTTGCAATATAAAATTGATATTTATACAATTACATCAGATTTAGATGTAAACACCCAATTAGCTTCTTTAAAAGATAAGGGTTACGGTATGGTTCTTTGCGACGTAATTAGTTTTACTGTAGCAAGACAAAATGGAATGAATGCCATACTGATTACCTCGGGAACAGAAAGTATTGAAGCCGCTTTTAATCAGGCAATTGAATTGTCAAATAGATTTCATTACATACAAAAACAAAGAGATTTATACCAAATGGTATTAAAAGAAAGTGATAATAAAGTTGTTATGTACGATGCCACAGGAAAACTTTGTTTTTCTACACTTTCAGAATCAGAAGAAAATAATAAAATACTTACTTGGATAAAAGAAGGATTATCTAATTTTATTGAAGATACTAATTATAGAATTGAAAAAAAGTGTAAGAACTTTATTCTAACTATTTACAATAAACATGTAATGTGTGATGATCAACTTTATATTATTATCTATATATCATTCAAAAACAATCACTTGATTTTAAATGATGATAGTATTTCTCTTTATAATAAAAAAGAAGAAGATGGTTATGATTTAACTAATTACTTCAGTAGCCTAAATTATAATAGTGATATTCAAAACACAATAGAGGAATATAGTCATACTACTCTACCTATACTTATCATGGGTGAAATTGGTACTGGAAAAAGCAAAGCAGCTACTATTATTTATGAAAACGGTCCTTACAAGAATAACCCTTCTTATATTATAGACTGTGAATTAACTAACGATAGACATTGGTCAACATTGTTAAGCAGCGATAATTCTCCACTTAATGGCGTTCATACAACTATTTATTTTAAAAATATAGATAAGCTAAGCAGCCTTCAAATTAGCAAGCTAGTATATCTTCTAGAAAATACTAACTTCCATAAACGAAACAGAATAATATTTTCATTTGTATGCAATAACAATTCTTTAATACAGGAGAATCCAATTTACAAGTATTTAACGAATCATCTTTCCTGTCTCACACTACAATTACCTCCATTGAGAGAGAGAACTGATGATATTGCAAGTATTTCTACTCTTTACATCAATGCATTTAACACTTCTCTCGGAAAACAAATTATTGGTTTTGAGCCAGAAGCTATAACTTTATTACAAGGTTTTTATTGGGAAAACAATTTAGATCAACTTAAAAGGGTTATACAGGAATTGGTGGTTATTACTTCTACATCTTATATAAGCAAGGAAAATACTTATAGAATTTTAAAAAAGGAATCTCCTTCTCAAGTTTTATCAAAGATTCCTGGTTCTGCGCTTATTAATCTAAACCAACCTTTGAGCGATATTAGTTATGATATTATACGCCTTGTTTTAGCTGAAGAAAATATGAATCAGGGAAAAGCTGCCGAACGCCTTGGCATTAGCCGCAGTACTTTATGGAGAATGACGAAATCTCATGTATAGATTTACATTTTATCATCTATATATAAGCAAATTAGCTGCCTTAAAAAGGCAGCCTATTATATAATCAATAAAATATTATAGTAAATAGTCATTAAAATACAAAACAATAATGACATGGGCAATGTTTTTCTAATCAATTCTCCTAAAGTCACATTGAAATAATCAGCTGCTATTACCAGACATATATGTGTGGGGGATACCTGACTTGCTGCATGACAGATGCACATAAGGTATACCATCAGCGGCATGCCACCGGGGATAGCAGCAAATGCCAGCGGAGTTCCCATGGCGATGGCTCCCGTTGTGCCACTGATTGCAGTTGCCACGAAAAACATCAGTGCGAATACAAGATAGGTCTGAAGCGGCAATGTTGCCATAGCTTCAGGCAGCAGTTCCAGAACACCGGTATAATCAATAAATTCTTTTAAAACCAGTACCAGAAATGTATTAATCAGCATCTTCCTTTCAAAGGCGGAACGAAACATGGGCAACAGTTCTGCGGTTCCAACATGATAAGCCAGTATAGATGCAACAATGGACATCAGTACCGATGAAACAACGGAAAGTCCAAATCCCAAAATCAACACCAAAATCAGCAATAGCGACCATAAATGCTGAAACAAATGCATCACATCTTTTGCACGTGAATCACTCCCCGGTGTTCCAGGATTTTTCGGAAGTCTCCTTAGATATGGCAGGTATCCCAACACCACCAGTACAATGATTGGCACAATCATTCCCATCAGGAATTGAGAAATAGGTACCCCTGACAATGTCAGCATCAGCAGCACACCAGTGTAAGTAGGCAATGTGCTTTCTGGAATATGCCGGAACCAGCTAGCCACAAAGGCCTGATCCTTGGGCTCCAGATATCCATCCGTGGCATCTTTTACGATATCACTGCACAGAACCATGGATGCCGCCGATGGAAGCAGCCCAATGAATAGAGCTGCTCCCGCTGTATTAATCCGGCGGTTATGAAAGATTCCGTCCAAATCCTGCTGTGCTAGTTTAATTTGGCTTCGGGATTCCAAAATCCGCTGTAAAAAAGTAATCAAATACAGGGATAACAGCACAGACAACGATGACCACTTGGTAATTACCATGGTTGTCCGTCTTCCAATCTCCACAGGTGGAATCTGGTAAAAGAATGCTGTGACAATTAACCCTCCCAGAATCGCCTGATACAACGGACGTCGAATTGCCAGCAGGCCAATGATTACAAGGAATACAACCGCCAGATATATGATCTGCATTTTTATTAAACCTCCTCATATCTTATTGCAATTTAACTATAACTCCTAAGCATATTTTATGGAAAATACTTCAAGCAATCAATATATAAGTGAATTTATTAGTAACTATTATTTTTAATAGTTATATGTTGCATTTAACTATTTCACTACTATTTTATTATAACAATCAACAAATCTTCCTAATCCATCCTTCTGGTGCCTCTACATCTCCTAACTGAATTCCAGTTAATGTATCATAAAGCTTTTGGGTAACAGGTCCCATAGTCTCCTGACAGCCAGAAAAACAAATTTCTTTTTCATGATCTACCACTTTCCCTACTGGAGAAATCACCGCTGCTGTTCCACACAAGCCACATTCTACAAAAGAATTGATTTCAGACAATCTAACTGGTCTCTCAATCACTTTCAAACCAAGATATTTCTCTGCCACAATCATCATAGAGCGTCTTGTAATAGATGGTAAAATAGACTCTGATTTTGGAATAACAATTTCATTATCTTTTGTTACAAAATAGAAATTAGCTCCGCCGGTTTCTTCCACGAAGGTTCTCGTAGCAGAATCTAGAAACATGTTCTCATCAAATCCTTTTCGATGTGATTCCACATATGCATGCAAACTCATTGCATAATTTAGCCCCGCTTTTAAATGTCCGGTTCCATGTGGCGCAGCTCGGTCAAAATCACTGACACAAATTGTTAATGGTTTTACACCACCTTTAAAATAAGGCCCAACCGGGGTACATAGTACGCGGAACTGATATTCCTCTGCTGGCTTCACACCAATTACCGGGGAGGATGCAAACATATAAGGTCTCAAGTAAAGTGTTGCTCCGCTTCCGTAGGGTGGAACCCAGGCAGCATTTGCTTTTACTACCTGATCAATTGCATCTAAAAATCGTTCTTTTGGAAATGGCGGCATTTCCAAACCTTTTGCGGAATTTATCATACGCTCTGCATTTAAATCAGGACGGAATGTTACAATACTTCCATCTTTTGTTGTATAAGCCTTTAATCCTTCAAATATTGACTGGCAATATTGAAAAACACCTGCAGATTCATTTAAAATAATATTTGAATCTGAAGTAAGTGTTCCCTTGTCCCACTCACCATTTTTATAATTTGAAACATATCGCTTTTCAGTTTCTCGATATGAGAACCCTATGTTTTCCCATACTAAATTCTTTTTTTCCATATTCTCGCCTTCCATTTCATCTAAATTAGGGTAAAGCTTTTTATTTATATATAAAGAATTACAGAGTTTTATTTCAAAAACCCTGTAATTCTTTTTCTGTGTTATAGAGTAATCTCTAAATTACTTTTATTTATTACTAAATATATTACTCATGTTCAATCATTTTTTCTACTCTGTAACATCCTCTTTCAAATGTGCAATGGAATTATTCCTTAGTTTACTTTCATAATCTTTAAGCAGCTTAAAGAATACTCCACTAAGTGCCACGCAGGTAAGTACATTAATAAATGTAGGCAAAGCAGTCATTACATCAGCAAATAACCACATTGTCTTTGGTGGAAGCCCTACTGTAACTGCAAGTACAACCATTGCGTACTGTGACAAAGGATAAATATATCTTATAACTTTAATAATTTGCTCGTTCTTTTCTGACTCGCCAAACATAAACTTTAGGATTGTCTCAGCATATGTCCATTGACCTGTTGATGTGGTCCATGCAAATATAAATATAGCCACATTTAATAATACTCTTCCCGGATAACCAAGAGCTGATTCAAATGCTGTTAATGTTAATGTTGCACCTGAAGCTCCAGAGGACCATACTCCTGTAGTTAATATCACAAGCGATGTCATAGTACCAACTATTATAGTATCAACAAACACTTCAAATGTTCCCCATAATCCCTGATCAATTGCACTCTTTACTTTAGCTGTTGCATGTGCCATTGGTGCTGTACCAAAGCCAGCTTCATTACTATATACAGACCTTGAAACACCTCTCTTGATTACCGCTGATAAAGCAGCACCACCGAAGCCCCCTACTGCAGCCATTGGCTTAAATGCAGCATGAAAAATAAGGCTAAAAGTTGGAACTACATTTTCAATATTTATAAATATAATAATTAATCCACCAACTAAATAGAATCCTGTCATTAATGGAACAACTTTTGATGCCATTTCTGCAATTCTTTTGATTCCTCCAAATAGAACTAAATAAGTAAGTACAACATAAATAGTTCCAGTTACCATCATTGGTATTCCAAATGTTGATTCGAATGATTCTGCCACTGTGTATGACTGTAAGCTAATAAATATTACAAAAAACATTCCGAATATAAATATTCCCGCCAGTAACTTCCACCATTTCACACCGCGCTCTATTCCTAGTCCTTTTTTAATATAATACATTGGACCACCGTATGTGCTCCCATCAGGATTTACTTCCCTATAATGAACAGCTAGTGTCACTTCAACCATTTTAGTCATCATTCCTACAAATGCAGCTACCCACATCCAGAACACTGCTCCTGGTCCACCAGTTGCTATAGCACTTGCCACCCCTGCAATATTTCCAACACCAATTGTACTTGCTAATGCTATACTTACTGCTTGAATAGGTGATACAATACCCTTTTCGCTACTATTATCGCTCTTAAATATAGATCCAAATGTTTTTTTCATAATAAAGCCAAATTTTCTAAACTGGAAAAATCCCGAACCAATTGTGAAAAATAAGCCTGAACCGATTACAAGTATAATAAGCGGTAATCCCCATAAAAAATCAGCCAAAGTTGCTAATAAATTTCCCATATTTATGCCCTCCGTTTACATATTTCATCTTTAATTTTAATTAAAGCTTTCTCACCTCTGTAATGATGTTTTCTACTGCCTGCTTCACATATTTAGGATCTGTTGCTAAATTCAATCTAATAAAGCCTTTATAGTTTTCACCAAACTGTTCGCCATAATCTACCGCTAGATGGCATTTATCCTGAATAAATTTCTGTAATTTTTCCGGTTCAATACATTTACGCATATCAATAAACAGCAAATAAGTTCCTTCTAAAGCACAAACCGTTACATCTGAAAGCTTTTCATTTAATTCCTCTTTTAGATAATTATAATTATCACTAATTACTTCCATAAGATTTGACAACCACTGTCCGCCATGAGTATATGCTGACATAGTAGCGGTCAGCCCCATGATATTCATCTCTGTTCGATTTAATCCACTGGCAAATTTATCGAAAACTTTCATTAAATTATCATTTGTAATGATAATATGCGAATGAAGCAATGATGCTAAATTAAACGTTTTCGAAGCAGAAGATACTGTGATAACTATATCACGATATATCCCCTCAGAAACAGCTGCAGATGGGATAAATGAATTTTCTCCAAGTACAATATCCTGATGAATTTCATCACTTACTACTAAAACATTGTGTTTTTTACATATTGCCAGAACTTTATCTAGTTCCTCCTCCCTCCACACTCTTCCTACTGGATTGTGTGGGGAACATTGGATAAACATTTTTACTTCATTTTCCACTATTGTCTTTTCAATTGCTTCATAATTCATGGTGAAATATCCTTCATTGTAATCCAAATCAACAGCCACTAGCTTTCTTCCATTGTTTGTAACTACATTGTGGAATGGATAATAAACTGGTGTTAAAATCAGACAAGCATCTTCTGGATTTGTAAATGCATGAATAGCCCATGCAATTGCGGTTATACAACCTGTTGAAAAACGTACCCACTCTTTTTGAATTGGAAAATTATATCTCTCCTCCATCCAATCCGAAAATGCTTTATAATATTCATCTGAAACAGAGGAATATCCAAATACCCCATGCTTGATTCTTTGGGTCATGGCCTCAGTAACCTGGTCACAGGTTTTAAATTCCATATCTGCAATCCACATGGAAATCAGATTAGAATCTCCATATTTACTTTGTAAACCATCCCATTTGAAACAGTTTGTCCCACGTCGCTCCACTAGATACTTTTCTAAGAACTCTTGTTTGTCCATAAACTACCCCTCCTGAACTTTCTTCAGAACTTCATCCAGTTCAAAGGTTTGTGCGCCATCTTCTAACGTAAAGAATGGAATTCCAATGCCACCATTCTTTTTTACATTATCGTACATTGGATTGTTTTCACGCACCTCTAAAAAAGCCTTAAGTGCAGGGAAACTTGAGGAAATATCCTCAAATTGAACCTCTGCTTTTTGGTCTTTTAGCTTGTATAGCGCATATAAAGTATCTTTACATAAATGACTTCCAATTACATTAACCTTCATTATTCACGTCTCCTTTTTATTTTTCAATAGCAATTGCTTCTATTTCGCAAAGAACTCCCTTTGGAAGTGTTTTTACTGCAACACAACTTCTAGCTGGCTTTGATACAAAGTACTTAGCATAAACTTCATTAAAAGCTGCAAAGTCTCCCATATCAGCTAAAAAACATGTGGTTTTAAACACTTTATCAAAACCCGTTCCTACCTCTGAAAGAATTGCTCCAACATTTTTACAGCTCTGTTCTGTTTGTGCGGCTATTCCTTCTGCTACAGTGCCATCTTCTGGATTGACTGGAATCTGTCCGGAAGTGTATACAATCCCGTTTACCACAAATCCCTGAGAATAAGGTCCAATTGCTCCCGGTGCATTTTTTGTTTCAATAATCTTCATAATTCTGCCTCCTATAAAACTAACAAATTTCTGTGTATTTTTCATTATGTTTTGTATTAACTGCCTCACATATACGTTTCAAACCTTCTTCTATGACAGACTTCGGACATGCTAAATTTAACCTAATAAAACCGTCGGAATTTTGAACGAACATATTTCCGCCTTCAAGCAGAACCCCTGCCTTATATGCAAAGAACAATGGTAAATTCTCATCTTCCTCAAAATAAGCACTTAAATCTACCCATGCAAGATAAGTGGCTTCCGATATTTTAAATTTTGCCTTTGGTAAATTTTCTGAAAGATATTCCTTAGTAAATCTGAAATTTTCATCTAAATAAGCTCGTAATTCCTCAAGCCAAGCTTCTCCTTTTTCATAGGCTGCTTGAGCAGCTGCAATGCTTAAAGGATTATCAAAATTATAATGTCTGCTAAGCCATATTTCTCTAAGTTTTTCATCTGGAATAACAATATGTGAAATCATAAGGCCAGCCATATTAAATGTTTTGCTAGGTGCCATACAGGTAACTAGTTTATTATAATCTGGCATAACCTTCCCTAGTGGAATATGTGTTTGATTAAGGCGTATTAAATCGCAGTGGATCTCATCGGAAATAACCCAAAGCTGATGCTTTTCTATAATTTCTGCCATTTTCTTAAGTTCATCCTCTTTCCATACACGGCCTGTAGGATTGTGAGGATTACAAAGAATAAGGAGTGTTGTCTTCTCATCTGCAGCTTTTCTTTCTAAATCTTCAAAGTCTATTGTATAATATCCATCTTCATTAACTAAGTCTGAGCATACGCACTCTCTATGATTAAAATCAGCTGCATACTTGAAATATGCATAGGATGGTGTTAAGAAGAGAACCTTTTCATCCTCTTTACAAATATAATCCACTAGCTCGTACAATGCTGGAATAATACCATTTGACATAACTAGCTCCTTTTTATCAAATGTCCATCCATAACGCTTCTTGCACCAATTGGCAAAAACCTCATAATAGCTATTTTCAAATACTCTTGTATATCCGAAAATACGTTTTTCCAGACGTTCTTTAATACCATCAATTACAACATCTGGAGTCGCAAATTCCATATCTGCAACCCACATCCTTATAAATTCTTCATCTTTATAAGGAAAGATCATTGTGTCATCTGCATGAAAAATATAGCTGCGGAATCCATCCGTATTCATGGCATTTGTATTTCTACGGTCAATAATTTCATCAAAATTATACATACTTTATTCCTCCTATTCCATTAAAATGGAATTTTCTACTATGATGATCTGCCCCTAGTCTACTTCTTTGTTTTTAGTGTCCGGGTATAGTTTGTACAAAATTTAATACATCTCATTCCTTTCTTTTTATGTGCAGCCTCATCTTGTATCTAATTTTAGCAATTAAGTTTTTCCATATCAAACCACTCAAAGTTTCCTGTGGATGGACTTTTTTTTACTTTTTTCTACTCACAATGGATTTCCTGCCTCTTTTATGCTAAAATTTTTCTATATAACGAAAACTTATAGAACTTTTTAAATTTTGTGTATTTATACGAAACTATTTATTTATACAGGGAGGAAAGTTATGTCTGAGATTAGTACACAGGTTGGCAAACAAATTCGCGCTTTTAGAAAAATGCGAAAATTAACACTGGATGAGCTATCCAATATGCTTCATAAAAGTAAATCCACAATTTCCAAATATGAAAAAGGAGAAATCTCTATTGATATACAAACACTATATGAAATTGCTGATGCTCTGCAAATTCATGTTGAGCAATTGCTTTACCTTCGTCCCAAACGTACTGTTATCTCTCCCCAAAATAACAGCCCTGCCTTTTTCAGTGGCGCATCCCAATTTTACTCCTATCTTTATGACGGCCGAAGCAATAATATCATACGTTGTGTATTTGACGTTCTCTCTGAAACAGAAAATAACCAATACAAAATTATGATGTATATGAACTATAAAGATTTTGAGAATTATCAAAACTGTGAAAACACCTATTGGGGATATATTGAACATTATGATGCTCTTACACGCATTTCCCTTGTTAACAAGGATACACCTATGGAAAAGGCCAGCGTTCAAATACTAGCCTCCTATTTAGATTCCGGCACTAAATGGGGATTGTTTAACGGATTCTCGTCGAGACCAATGATGCCAATTGCTGTTAAAATGCTGTTTTCGAAAACCCGTTTAAAGGAAGATTCTGCTCTGATTCATCAGCTTAAGGTTTCCAAAGATGATATACGATTGCTGAAATTATACAACATGCTATCTGTAACTTAGAGAGGGATCATTATTAATATGTAAAAAGCCGTACAATCTAATAGTTGTACGGCTTTTGGATAATTAAAAACTATGCTACACTGTATATCTTCACATCTGGGTCAGCAGCCCACAATGGTTTGAGACCTACAAAAACATCTTTGTTGAATAACTCACTATCTAAATATGCCTGTGCATGCTCTACGCTGTCAAATCCGTGAAGTACCTGAACGTCTTCATCGCGAATTAAAAGGTCTTTAGTAAGGGCACCAGGTATGTTATTTAAAAATGGCGCGCGATAATCCGCATAAATCTTTCCTGCAGCGCCTCTGTTTGTGTTGCTGATTTTCATTGTGATTTCAAGATAAGCTTTTACTTCCATTGTAAAATTCCTCCCTAAACATTCTTATATTTGTTTACTTCATAATCAAATTTTATTAAAAAAGCTACATAAGTAAAAGATATCAACAAATTTATGAGTAACTAATAAATTTCATAGTAACTTGTAAATTGATAGCAATAGAATATAATTTATATATAAAAAGTATTGGAGGGATGGAAGATGTATAAACCCAAATTAGAAAAGGAAATTAGATGCCCCTTAGAGTACGGATTGGATATATTCGGTGGTAAGTGGAATTCGCGTATTATATGTGTGCTGGCTGAAAAACATACCCTGCGTTACAGTGAAATTCGTAAGGAAATGACAGATATAACTGATGCAGTATTAGCGTCAACTTTGAAAAGCTTAATTTCAGATAACATAGTAAGGCGGGAACAATATAATGAAATTCCCCCTAAGGTAGAGTATTCATTAACAGATAAGGGTAAATCTGTTGTGCCTATTTTACAAAGTATTTGTAGATGGTCTGGGGCTTATCATAAAAATGAAAGTGAACATATAATGGCTCAATGCCAGAAATGTGATTATAATAATGAATAAAGTAACTAAGCTATTTAAAATCAATGCTTACTTAAAATAAAAGAAGCACCAGATAAGTCCAGTGCTTCTTTTGAGTTGCTTTTAAATTACCTTTACATAAAACTTTCTATTTCTTGGTCCATCAAATTCACAAAAATATATGTCCTGCCAAGTACCCAGCTTTAACTTTCCATTTTCAACAATTACGCTGCAGGATGAACCCAAGAATTATATATATTCATCAAATGATATTACTTTATATATTCAGTAACGAAATCAGTAAAAAGAATACCTTCCAAATGATCTATTTCATGGCAGAAGCATTTTGCTAAGTCTCCTGTACCTGTCAATATAATTTTCTCACCATTTTCATTTAATGCTTGTACTGTTACTTTTGCAGGTCTTATTAACTTACCCCATTTATTTGGAATACTCAAACAGCCTTCTACAACTTCTTGCGTTCCCTCTTGTCTAATTATCTTTGGATTTACTAATTTTATAAGTCCTTGTCCCATATCTATTACAACTAATCGCTTTAATATACCTACTTGTGGGGCGGCCAATCCGCCACCATTTTCCGTATTATACATAGTATCAGCCATATCATTTAATATTTGTCTTATTTTATCATCTACAACTTCAACTACCTTACTCTTTTTCCTTAATATTTCATCATCATACAACCTTATTTGCCTTAATGCCATTTAAACTACACCTCTACTTTGCTCTGCTCTTGATTTTCTTTCACTTTCTTCAAATAGAAAAATTTCTTCTATGGTACTATGAAATACTTTTGCAATATCATAAGCCAACCATATAGAAGGTTCAAATTTTTCTGTTTCAATAGCGTTAATTGCCTGTCTCGATACACCTATAAGTTCACCCAATTGTTCTTGGGTTAGCCCTAAATGTTCACGAAATTGTTTTATTTTATTTTTCATTAAGTATCACTCCTGTAATGTTTACCTTACATTATTAGTATAGTATTACCTTCACATAATGTCAAGTAAACCTTACATGCAATATAATAAAAACAGCAATAATTCCTTTGAATTTTATTGCTGTTTTTGTGTTATTATTTTAGATATTTTTTGTTTTGCACTTCAAAACGCAAGACGCTGCAGATAAATCCAGTGCTTCTTTTTGGTTGCTTTTAAATTACCTTTACATAAAACTTTCTATTTCTCGGTCCATCAAATTCACAAAAATATATGCCCTGCCAAGTACCCAACTTTAACTTTCCATTTTCAACAATTACGCTGCAGGATGAACCCATAAGTGAAGCTTTTATATGGGCATGAGAATTTCCTTCCATATGTAGATATCCATTTTTCTCAGGAAAAGCCTTATCTAAACCTAATAAAATGTCATGTACAACATCTGGATCTGCATTTTCATTTATTGTTACCCCAGCAGTGGTATGAGGAATGAAAACTACAGCTATTCCATCCTTAACATTACTTTTACTTACTTCTTCCTGTACAATTGAGGTTATATCTATGAATTGATCTTGTTTTGTAGTTTTTAATGAGTGTTCCATGATTTCACCCTTTCTATAAGTTCTTCTAAATTTTCATAACTCTATATCTTGCCACTTGCCATGTGGGTGGCACCTTTTGCGCTACCTAAACAGCCACCATACGCCTTCCTTTTCCCCTCTTTCCAAATTAAATCCCAGTTCTTCTGCCACTTTTACAACTTCTTCTTTAGTGCAAACATTTGAAAAATCTATTTCTATCTGGTTATTTTTTAAACCCTTTTCTCTCAGCTGCTGCTTTATGTAAATCCTCACAGGTTCAAGGTTACTAACCTCTGCTGTGTCTTCCTTCGTATCTTCGCCAGGACTAAATATCCTTTTCATGACTTCTTTAATGCCCATAACTTTTCTCCCTCTTTAAGAATTATATGTATATATTAATTATACGTTATACTCCAGATGCTTTACAATATTAAATGCCACAGTGTGGCCGCATCCTAAAGGGCTATAATATTCTTGATTGCCTCTATAATATATCTCATTTATTTACAATCCAAATATTCTATATTATTAATTATACTTTAAACTTACTTAGTGATTCACATAAACTATTTGACATCTCTGCAAGATTATTCATTGAAGATGCCACCTCTTCAATAGAAGCTGTCTGTTCTTCAGTTACAGAAGCAACTTCCTCTGTACCAGAAGTATTTTGATCTATTATTGTTACCATATTTTTCATGGACTTTTCCACAGATACTGCATTTTCATTAATTTCCTTTGTTTCATTGGCAACTTCTTTTATTTTATTTACCATTTCAAAAACAGAATCTTGTATAAGATTAAATGAATTATCTGTTATTTCAAGTGACGTTTCCTGTTCTTCTATTGACGCCTTTACATTAGTTACTTCATTTACAGCTTTTTCAATATCATCTTGTACTTCTTCTATTAAACTGCTTATCCTTTGTGTAGATTCCTTTGATAATTCAGCTAACTTTTTCACTTCATTGGCTACTACTGTAAAGCCCCTACCAGCCTCACCTGCTCTAGCCGCTTCTATGGAGGCATTTAATGATAATAAATTTATTTGCCCTGTAATTTGGTTTATAAATTCTACAACCTTTCCTATTTCATTGGATTTAGTAGATAGGTCAGAGACTACATCCGTTACATTTTGTGATGCTTTCTTAGTATTATTCATTCTATCACCTTGCTCTTTTAGGCTTGTAGTCCCACTAATTACAGTTTCCATTGCCTTGTTTGCAAGTTCGTTAATATATACCGTATTTTCAGTTATGATATTTAATCCTTCCACAACACCATGAACAGCTTTGTCACTTTGTTCCGCTAATTCAGCCTGTTTTGATGCATTTTCTGCTATGCTCACTATGGTTCCTGCAACTTCTTCCGCAGATGCACTAATTTGATCAGAGGCTTTCATTATATCTTTAGAGGATGCTGATACAGTTATGCTTGTATTTTTAGCTTCATGGATTAACTCTCTAATTTTTTCAATAAATCTATTGAATCTTTCTGTAACTTCACCTAATTCATCTTTTTTATGTACCTCACCCCTAATAGTAAGGTCCCCTTCTTCTGCTTGTTCCATTAATATCTTAAATTGTTCTATAAACTTTGTAATACCTTTATATGTAGATATAATCAAAACAGTAAAGAAAATAATTAAAATGATACCAAGAATTAAGATATACATTAGATTTCTATTAAAATTATTTGCATCAATATCAGATTGTTTTTTCATTTCTTCCATTTCTAACTTTGCTTTATCTTGTATTTGTTTTACTAATAAATCCATATCATCAGTAGGTTTTCTGTCTATGCCCTTTACTAATTTATCTACTATGCGGTGGCTCTCCATATTATTTGGGTCATAGCTTTTAATTGCTTTGCTATATTTATCATATAGTTCTTTATGATTGCTAAGTAATGTATCAACTGAAGAAATATCCATACCTTGTTTCTCCATGTCTTTCTTAAGCTTTAATAGCTGTGACTGAACATTATCATTTTCCTCCGAGAATTGAGCGTAATATTTCTTAAAAGATGCAGAGTCATAACCTCTTAACAGAGTATTTTTCCACTCCTGTACCTGTTTCTTGAAATCAACTTGAGCTTGTCTTGTCTCATCAACCATATTGATATATTCAGCAGTTATTTGTAACCTACTTTTGTGTTTTTCATTAAAATCTTTAAATGTAATCCATGAAAAACTAGTGATAATAAGTATAAATATCATAACAAATCCTATTAATCCATATAGTCTTACACTTATTCCTTTTCCACCCTTCATTTTAACCTACCTCCTAAAACATACTCTCTTACCACTTTAATTTAAATAATACAGAAATTATAGCACTGATCTTTTATATTCCTGTTAATTCAATGTTAAGTGAAAGTAAATTCATAATTTTATACCTGTTTGTTTATAATACAGTGTTGCTTATAGACAAAAACAAAAAAATAGCAGCCTCAATTGCAAATTGATAGCTGCTATATTACTAATTTAGCCACATGGTATCACATTCATCACAAATAAATATTGCTGTATCATTTTTAATAATCCTTGCCTTATGCTATATATTACTCTCCATATAATGCTGCATGCGTGGACATTGTACGAGACATTTCAAACAGCATTCACAGTGGTATACATCAACTATTAAATCTCTGTTCATACCTGGCTCCCAAGTAGTACCGTGAATTACATTGGCAGGGCATATATCTTTACAAACAGTACAGCTACCACATTTAGGCATTACCCTCTGCCTATTTTCAATAGGTAATGGTGCATTTGTTAAAACGGTACCTATACATAATGCACACCCATATTCTTCAGTAATCAACAAATTGTTTTTACCAATCCATCCCAATCCCGATAATATAGCAATTTTCTTATGTGGGAGCACAGAAGTTTTTGTAGCTTCTTCAAAGTACCCATTTATTATATTTTCATCTTATTATTGTCATATATCGATACTCATAGCCCTTTTAACATTTTCAACAGTCTCATTTCCTATCATATTTGCTTTTTTGCTACCATCAAGTATAATATCACGGACTTCTTTAATATTTTCTTCATAATAAGCACGCTTTTCTCTAAACGGGTCAAGTAGTAGATTTAATTTTTTTGATAAAAGATTTTTACAAGCTACACAACCAATATTGGCGTTTCTACACATCTCACAAATATTTTCATATTCACCTTGATTGAATGCTTTATGATATTTACTTACTGTACATATATCTGGATTACCCTTATCTTTTACGTTTATCCTATTGTTATCAGTAAGTGCTGATTTTACTTTTTTATTTACATCTTCAACGGTATCAGACAAATAGATAGCATTACCAAGACTTTTACCCATTTTAGAATTTCCATCTAAACCGATTAGTCGAGGAGTATCACTGATTAAGGCTTGTGGCTCTTTGATTATAATATTTTCTTTACCATATAATTCATTAAAACGCCTAACAATTTTTCTTCCTTGTTCTATGTGAGGAATCTGGTCTTCTCCAACCGGAACTAAATCAGCATTGCAGAAGGTCATATCCGCTGTTTGACTGACAGGATAACCTAAAAAACCATAGCTTAAATCATCGTATCCATATTGCTTAGCTTCAGTTTTTATAGTGGGATTATGGCGTAATGAATTCACGGAAACAAGCATGGAATAAAATACTGTCAATTCTGCAATTGAGCTAATTTTAGATTGTAAGAAAATAGTTACCTTATTTGGATCCAATCCTACTGATAAATTGTCGATTGCAACATCATAGATGCTTTTATTAATTAACTCTGGTCGTTCAAAATGGGTTGTTAAGGCCTGTATATCAGCTAATAAAATGAAGGTATCATATTCATCTTGTAATTTTACTCTATTTTGAAGACTTCCTACATAATGTCCCAAGTGTAACTTACCAGTTGTTCTATCACCTGTTAAAATTCTTTTCATTTTTAGTACCTCCTGTCAAATGTTATTAGAATGAACACCACCAACCATCATCCATAAAATCATCTCCTTAAAATAAAAAAACCTCTATCCCAAAGGGACAGAAGTTCATAATTCTGTTTTGCCACCCAAATAGCAAGTTCAACATACTAACATATGCTTCCATCATAACGGTTAGGATTTCCGTCAACGCCTACTCACATCTCTTTCGGGTTGCCCTCATGAGTCCATTCAACATAGATTCAAATGCTATATTCCCACCAACAATAGCTCTCTGGAATTCAATTTCATATGTTTACTACTCTCATTCAACGGTTTAATTTTTTATTACTTAATATGTTATACTACATCATAAGAAATTCTTTGTCAAGTTGAAAAAAATTGAGAATATTATGGGGTAATATAAAAAATCTTTACTTCACAATAATTTACAAATATCACTTAGCAATACTATACTAATCGGATATTTTCACATTGCTAATAACGTCCTTTAAAACCACTTAGTAGAAATATATACATTTTTACTAACATGTATTTTTCTTTTTATTATTAGTTATAGTGTTTTATAACATTGTAATATGATAATAAAAAAGTTAACCTATTAAATATGGTGAATAATGTTACCATTTTTGCAACGTAATGCTGCACCTACTGTGTGATTTTCATCAACTTCATCAAAGTTTTTATTGATAACTTGTTTTGCCTCCTCAATTAATTTCAAATCATTATCATCAATCATAATTAATAAATCTCCTTTATTAGTAATCATTTTTAATCCGCCATATAAGAAATATATGACATAATTGAATCTAAAATTATGTTACATCAACTCTACAAATTGGAATTTGTCGCTGTATTTAAG
>NZ_JMFY01000032.1:0-24117 GCF_000765165.1 Clostridium sp. HMP27
TGTCGTTTCTTGCGACAACATGTGTTATTGTATCACATCAATCCATGATTATAATGACTAAAATCACCAAAATTTTAATTTAAATTTAAAATCCTCTATAAATCTAGGATTTAATTCTAATTTCTATAGAGGACACACTAGATAAGGTTGACACTCTACTCTCTTAATATATAATAAGTTATATGGTCTCTCCACTTCCCATTAATAAAGAGATAATTTTTATTAATACCAAGTTCCTTAAAGTTGCATGCTCTTAGAACACTTTGAGACTTTTTATTATCCACTAATGCTGAAGCCTCTATTCTATGTAAATTGAATTCATCGAAGCCGTATTCTGTAACCAACTTTAAAGCTTCTTTCATATAACCTTTCCCTTGCTCATCTTCATCCATTGAATAACCTATGAAACAGCTCCTAAAGATCCCCAATACTATATTAGATAGTTGAATTTTTCCAATGAATTTATCATTTTTATATATCCCAAAATTCACAGCTTCACCATTTAGATATTGCTTATATGATTCTATCAATATATCCCTTTGAAACTTTAACGTATAAAATTCCTCTTCTCTTGTAGGTTCATAAGGACTTAAATGCTCCTTATTCTTTAAATAATAATTTAATATTTCCTGGGAATTTTCTGGAGTTAATATCTTTAACTGCACATTCCTACCACCAAGGGTAACTTTTCTTAATAGGTTTTCTTTTTTATAGTTTATTTTTTCTAACCCAAATAAAAATTCACTTTTATAACTTCCATTTTCACATAAGCTATTGGCAATAACTCCTTCTAATTCAAATCCCAATTCCCCAAAACACTCAATACTTTCATCTTCCTTAACCAATATATTTATCTTTTTAATATTATCCTTATTGAAAACTTGATTCAAAAATTCATCAACTGATTTAAATAAAAGCCTTGGTTTATCTTGCTTATAAAATCTTATTCTTATACAACAATATTTACTTTCGGTATTCCAATCTATTATATAAATTCTTCCTAGCGTAATACCTATGTTATCTTTAATAATATATTCCCTTTTATTACTTGTAGAAGTTATACAAACATCATTTTGCATATGCGTTCCCCCTTTATTTTTATATCGTCAAAATTTTATATTATCTTAAATTCACTTTTATATGATACTTTTATCCCAATAAATACTTTAATATTATATCATAATCATATTTTTTACTTTACAACAAAAACTATTAATATTAATATATTTTATGTTTACTAATAATTACAAATATAAAAAATGAAGGTTAGGTGATTTATCTATGAACAAACAAGCCATAAATAAACTTAGTTTTTTCTTTATGGGTATAGAAAATAAATTTAAAGAAAACTCTAGCACATTCTTAGATATAACAGTGGAGTTTACTACAGGTCTTAAAAAATTCAAGGGCCTCGCTAAATTAAAGGAAAATATATTATCATTTAACTTTAATGGTAGAACCAATTCCTTTACTATAGAACAGCTTATTAAAAACATAATAGATGAAAGTGAGCACTATGAATCATTATTATTTACATATAATGAAAGAGGTGGCGGAATATTAATCGAAGCATCTAACAAAAATGTATTATTTAAAAACATAGACTCAAAAAATTCCATAGATAAGGATAACTCTACATCTACTACAAAAACTTCCACTCTCTTAAATAGAGATTATTACGTAAAGGTAGGAGAAGCCGATGCTCTTTTAAAAGAGATAGGCATAATGAGCAAGGATGGTAAAATTAAAAACGATAAAATAAGAAAATATAATCAAATAGATCATTATGTAGAATTGTTAGAAGGAATCTTAGATCAACTCCCTTCTAATGAAGCAATAAATATACTAGATTGTGGATGTGGAAAATCATACTTAACATTTGTATTAAACTATTACTTAACAGAAGTAAAAAAACGAAAGTGTTTTTTCATAGGATTAGATATCTCTGAAACTGTAATTAATTCCTCTAAAGAAATGGCTGAAAATCTAGGATATAGAAATATGGAATTTAGAGCTTTAGATATAAAAGACTATACACCTGATAAGAAAATTCATGTTGTTATATCCCTCCATGCCTGTGATACCGCTACAGATATGGCTTTAGCCTTAGGTATTAGAGTAAAGTCAGATGTTATAATAGCTGTTCCTTGTTGTCATAGGGAACTATTAAATCAATACTCCTATGCTCCTTTTAAAGGTGTACTAAAGCATGGAATATTAAAAGCTAGAATGGCTGATGTACTTACAGATGGTCTTCGTTCATTAATTCTAGAAGCTTATGGATATAATGTATCTGTAGTTGAATATATTTCACCTTTAGAGACTCCTAAAAATTTAATGATAAGAGCTCTGAAAACTAAAGATTTTGACAGCAAAATTTTAGAGGAGTATTTAAAACTTATCACTGACTTGAATATCAATCCTGCTCTATATAGATTTTTAAATCAGTGGTAAGAACTATGTTGGTTCTCTCATCTTATAGCTATGTATGATTTTATTATAAAAATTCAAAGGCAACTTTTATACATTTTTCAATGCATAAAAGTTGCCTTTATACTTACTTCCATTTTCTAAGTTAACTATAAGTAATAAATATCAAAACACCTTCATTCGCTTCCAGGCTAACAACCTAGGGTGTTATATAGATAAAATAGAATATGGAAAATGTTATATCCACAGAATTATAAGAACATAAGTTATGCTTTTTGAAAATGCTACCTATTCCCTTAAAACATATTAACAAAGACAATTTTACAGAGGTTTTTTTAATTTGAAGTTTTAAGTTTTATCGCAGGTTGCATTTGGAGCAAAAACTTATAAAATTTATATGTTAGTATAAATCTATTCAACCTTATCCGCACATAAGATTTATATAATCATAAAAATTTTCATCTCTTATAAGTTCTGTTTCTTTCTAATAATGATAAGTGAGTTATATAGAAAATGTAATTATTTATTATATTCCTATTATACCATAGTTTAACATAATATATCTATATAATTATAACATTAATTATTATAATTATATACAAAAAAAGACAGCATTTTTTTGCTGTCTTTATGTATATTATGCCTGGTCCAAACTAGATACAACCTTGTCATAATAATCTATATTACATATCCCTTTTTCAAAATGACTGCAAGTTCTGCAGCTTTTAGTTTCTGACTCTGCCGAAAGAGCTTGAAACCCATCATACATAGGTGTATAACCAGGACAATTATTACCTACCGCTATCATTTCAAAAGCATTTCCCATATTTTATTCCTCCTCAATTAATTTCTATTAATTTTACGTTTAATTGGATCAAATAAATTTACTATACACTTTTCATCTACATAGTTATCGCAATTATCACAGGTGTCAATTATATTCCCTACATCTGAAACAAATACTGAAGCTAAGGGCTCATAACCCGGACAGTTTTCTGCTACTAGCATCTTAAGCTCCTCTAATCTCAATTTATCACCCTCTTTTATAAGTACTCGCTAATGCTTTTATTATTATTTCCACAAGTTTTAAAATAATGCATAAAAAAAACATAGACATTTAGATATCTATGTTTTCACTTATCTCTAGTACAGATTCAGTTTCGCTGCAGTATTTAGTTATTATACATTTCCCTAGATTTCTAGGACATCTTCTACACATACATATTCCATCTTGGCCCTCGCACTTATTCCCTAAATAATCAGGACACTTATTACAGTTTACTCCTAGTATCATACTTCTCTCCTTATATCATTTATTAGCTTATATTCTAAATTAAATCTATATCACATATATAAGCTTTATCACCATCGTATCCTACTTCTTTTAAAACCTTTTTAACTACATCCTTTCCAATTTCATCTTCTTTCATTTCACAAAGGGCATCTTCTAATCTCCCCCACTGTGCCCACTCAACTTCTTCTGACTTCTTTATATCTCCATTTACATACTTAGCCATAAATGTAAGCATCACTATTTCTTTAGAAGTTACGTAATGACTACCTAAATATTTTATACTATCCTTATCGACAGTTATACCCGTTTCTTCATATACTTCCCTATACACTGTTTCTTCTACACTTTCTCCATTACTTACATATCCAGATATAAGCACCTTTGAATCCTTAAATATATAACTTTGTTTTAAAAGGAGTATTTTATCCTCCTTAATAACAGCTACAATTATACATGGCTTTGGCGTGTCAAAATACATTATGTCGTCAACAGGGCAATATGGGACCCCTCCCTCATCCCAACTATATTTTTCAATTAATTTCCCTCCACATTTAGGACAAAATTTAAATTTCATATATTCAGTTCTAAAATAGAACCTTTCACCTACCTTTCAAATTAAATTAAAACTTATAATCTTATTTTAACCTCATCTTTTAGGGTTATAAAATTTTCTCCCACATAACTGTCATATGCAAATATATCTACTCCACTTTTACTTGCAAGTCTTAAAGCTTCGCCAAATTCTTTATCCATATCATCATAAGGTGTAAAAAATCTAACACCCTCTAATTGTATAACAAATATTACTCCTGCTCCTCTACCGCTTTTCTTTACATCAATTAATTCTAAAAGATGTTTTCTTCCCCTTTCTGTAGGTGCATCAGGAAAGCTCGCAACTCCTCCTTCCTCAAAAGTTACTCCTTTTACCTCTAAGTAATATTCTTCACCCTTTGAATTTTCGATCTTAAAATCAAATCTGCTATTCCCAAAAACCTTTTCTCTTTGAATTATATTATATTCATTAAGGCCTCTTATTTTTCCTTCTCTTAAAGCCTCTTCTACTACTTTATTTGGCACCTGTGAATCTATATTTATAAACTTATCTCCCTTATATCCTCCAATAAGATCATATTTAGTCTTCCTGCTAGGATTATCTTCTTCACGTAACACTACCTTGGTATGAGGAATCAAAATTTCCTTGCATCGTCCTGTATTAGGAACATGAACCATTATTTCCTCTCCATCTATAATAACATATGCTTGAAATCTATTTGGCCTTTTAATGAATTCTCCTATGACAATATTTTTATTTATAAACATATTATTTTCTCCATTTCTCTATAGATTATACACAACCCCTTTAATTTTATCCACATTGTGCACAAGAATAATTATATGTAGATATAAAAAAAGACATAAAGCTAATATTTATTCTTTACGTCTTTTTATAATTTATCATAATTATAATTTAAAAATCTTACATAAATAATCAATTTATATAAATAACTTTAAAACTACTAAAACTATTACTCCTGGCACTCCAAAAAATCCCGCAATAAGTGCCGTAATGGCATTAATACCTATAGAGAAGTTAAATAATGACCCTACTAAATTTACTAAAAATAATAGTACAGCTCCAGCCACACCATTTATCACTAATTTGATTAATATTGCTATAGGCCATGCAAATAGTTTTACTATAATTATAAGAGCTATTATAGCCACCAAGAAATATCCAATATACTCCACAAAAATCCCCCCCATTTTGTATCCTATTATTAATTTATTTATAATATAAATAAATTATACTTCATTTACATCTTTTAAAACGTATTTATAGCTAATTTTTATATTTCTTTTCTTAGCCTGATTTAAAAGATATATATATCTAGACTTTGCAGCTTGTTCAAGGTATATAGCATAGTCTATAAGTATAGGTTCTTTTACTAATTGAAAATAATTTGTGGCCCTATATATTTCCTCCTGGCTTTCCATTATAGCTTTTATAAGCTCTTTATCCTCTTCATTATAATCTTTATCTTTACTTAATCTTATCCATGAGCTATGTTCCATAAAAAAACCTCCTATTTTATGTTATAAATTAATCTTTGACATAAAACAGGAGGTTTATTCCTTATATTTCTCTTCTTCCTTCTAAAGCCTTAGCTAGCGTAACTTCATCTGCATATTCTAAATCCCCACCAACAGGTATGCCATGTGCAATCCTTGTTACCTTAACACCAAAAGGCTTTAATATCTTCGATATATACATAGCAGTAGCTTCACCTTCTACATTAGGATTTGTGGCTACTATAATCTCTTTTACATCTCCATTAACTCTTTTTATAAGTTCTTTTAAATTTATATCATCGGGCCCTCTTCCTGACATAGGCGATATCGTACCATGAAGTACATGGTACGTACCATTATATTCTCTTACCTTTTCTAAAGATATAATATCCTTAGGCTGTTCTATTACACAAATAACTTCCTTATCCCTACTCGGATTACTACATATAGCACAAGGATCTTTATCTGTAAAATTGCCACATATAGAACAGTACTTTATAGTTCCTCTAGCTTTAATAAGCGCCTGAGAAAACTCTTCAACTTCTTCCTTAGGCAAGTTTAATACATGTAACGTAAGTCTTTGAGCTGTTTTATATCCTATGCCTGGAAGCTTTGCAAATTCTTCTATAAGCTTTTCTATTGCTATTGGATAAAATTCCAATTAACTCACCTCAACTTAGGTAACTTAGAACATTCCTGGTATATTTAATCCCCCAGTTAACTTGTTCATTTCGTTAGCAGTCTCTTCTTCAGCCTTTTTTAGCGCTCCATTGCATGCACTTAATATTAAATCTTGAAGCATTTCTACATCATCTGGATCAAGTACATCTGGATCTATTTTTATATCAACTAGTTCCTTTTTACCAGTAGCTACAGCTACTACAGCTCCACCACCTGCACTAAATTCAAAAGTTTTCTTTTCTAATTGTTTTTGCATATCTTCCATTTGCTTTTGAAACTTTTGTGCCTGTTTCATTAAATTATTCATATTTCCACCACCGAAATTAGGTAATCCACCTTTAGCCATTATATATTCCTCCTTTTATTTTAAATAAGTTTAAACTAAATATACAATTATTTATTTTACATTATTACATATAAAGTGTAAATTCCTTTTAGCTATTCCTCTATTATTTGAACAATTTCCTCTCCAAATGTACTTTTTAACAATTGCTCTGGAGATCTTTGTGTACTCTCATCCTTTTCTATTAAGTATTCAATCTTAACTTTTTCTTTTAGTATATCTGAAAATATTTCCTCTACTATCTTTTTACTTTGATCCTTTTCTAGCCTTTGTTTATTGAATGCATATTGCTTATCATACCTTATGGTTACTACTCCACTTTCACATCCAATCAACTCACCTGTAATTAAAGATGCATATAATACCATATGCCTTCTAGCCTTAAATGTTTCTAGTATATCCTTCCAAAATTTCTTTAACTTATCTAAAGTTAAAGTGGAGTTTTCATTATATTTATTTACAGGTTGAATCCTATATTCCTGGGTTGCTATTTTCTCTTCTTCCTCTTCATGTTTATTGGATATCTTAGCAAGCATGGATTCTGAATTAACCTTTATTTCCCCTGACCTCATAACTTCCTCGACTTTATTAAGTCTAGATAAAATAACTTCATTAGATGTATCATATTCTATCTTACACATCTTAATTATAGCTAGTTCTAAATAAACTCTACTTTGCTTAGTCCATTTAGATTGTTCTTCTGCATCTTGTAGTATTCTTATGTTTCTCATTATTTCTTCTACTCTTATTTTTTGGCATTGTTCTTTGATATCCTTAATATTTTCTTCAGACATATCCATAATTTCTTCAGGACTTTCAGTTACCTTAGCCATAAGTAAATTTCTCATGTGATTTATCATATCTTTTATAAAATAGTATATATCTTTACCTGTTAATACTACATCATCTATTATACCTAATGATGATTCTATATCTTTTTCTATAATGCTTGTTGTAATCTTTAGCAAATTTTCATTAGTTACAAGCCCTAGCATATTAAGTAAACTTTCGTACTCTACCTTCCCATTTCCCATTGAAATTCCTTGGTCTAATATACTTAACGCATCCCTCATAGCACCATCACACATACGTGCAATCAATCTTAAGCTTTTATCATCCGCAAACACACCTTGCTCTTTAACTATAAATCTCAATCTTTCAAATACATCTTCATTTTTTATTCTTTTAAAGTCAAACCTTTGACATCTAGAAAGTATTGTAATTGGAAGCCTTTGAGGATCTGTAGTCGCAAGTATAAATATAACATTTTCAGGAGGCTCTTCTAATGTTTTTAAAAATGCATTTACAGCTCCTTGAGATAACATATGTACTTCATCCATTATATATACTTTATACTTAGCTTCACTTGGAGGATAATTAACATCTTCTGCTATTTCTCTTATCTTATCTACTCCATTATTTGAAGCTGCATCTAATTCTATAACATCCATCAGTGTTCCTGAATTTATCTTCCTACATATATCACATTCATTACAAGGTTCTCCATCTTTAAGATTCAAGCAATTAACAGCTTTAGCAAATATCTTAGCTGTGGATGTTTTCCCCGTACCTCTTGTACCTGAAAAAAGATATGCATGAGCTATTCTATTGTTTTTTATTTGATTTTGCAGTGTTATTGTAATATGCTTTTGTCCTACTACATCCCCAAAACTTCTAGGTCTCCATTCCCTATAAAGAGCAGTATAGCCCATTAACTTCACCTCTTAACCAAATTTTAAAATTTATATATTTGTAATTTATTATTTTAAATGAATAAAAAGCACAATAAACTTGAGTTTATTGTGCTAAAATCACTATTTAAACCGTGCACCTCGCCTTGGCAAATAACCTATGAGCGTTACCTATACAGTTAACTCAAGCCAGGTTAATCCACGGCACACGGAAATTATCACTTACCGCTGCTTCCTTCCAGACCTCACGGGGTTCATGAGTTTCCGTTGCGTGGGACCCAGCTCTCAACGTCACTTGCATAGGTCAGACCTCACAAGTTATAGCCTAAGCGAGGAATTCAATCCTGCTATAGCGGATTGCAGGTTACAGGGCACCGCTAACTCCCCATCTAGCACGGCAAAGTTTATATGGCGGAGAGAGGGGGATTCGAACCCCCGGTAGAGTTTCCCCTACACACGCTTTCCAGGCGTGCTCCTTAAACCACTCGGACATCTCTCCACGGATTTACTCATGATAATTATTAAATTTTATGTCGTTTACTAACGACAAGTCCTATTATACTATGTGATTTTTATATTTGCAATAGCTTTTATAAATATTTTATTACAAACTTATAATTTATTCCTTCCTACAATGACATTATATTCATTCAATAGCCTGTCCATGTATTGACTTACCTTTAATATCTCCTCACTTTTTTCTTTATTATCTATATCACAAGTTACTTCATTTAGAAGCTCTCTAACACTTTCAATCTTCCTTTTTATATTATATAAATTGTGTTTTTTATCTCTTAAATCACAACCTACTATTAATTCTCTATCATTAAAAAAAATATTATTTTCAACTAAGGCATGTTCACAAAGCATCATCTTAAAACCTCCCTAATTAAAGCTCTTTTGTAAAACATTACTCTTACATATAGAAGGCATTATTAAAAAATCAATTCATTTTAATAACACAAATCATGTTTTAATTATATCAGCTTTGTAATATTAAGTAAATATTGGTTGTTATTATAAAGTAACCTATATTTCTGTAAATATTCTTATATTTTTTCAACAAAACTTATTTTTCTACATTTATTTATTATATTTTGTAAAATAAAAAAGAAGCTATTATCATTAACAACTTCTTATAAATTTCTATTGGCGGAGAGAGGGGGATTCGAACCCCCGGTACAGTATTATCCGTACAATTGATTTCGAGTCAATCACCTTCGACCTCTCGGACATCTCTCCAAAAATTATTTTCTTTTACTTTTAAAAAAGCTTTTTAGTAATACACTGCATTCTTTGTTATAAATCCACCTTACGTCTATATTACTGTTTAAATAATTATTTTGCAATACATTTATTACTGAACCACATGCACCGCTTATAGGATCAAACGTTCCTATATAAACTTTATTTATACGACTTTGATATATAGCACCTGCGCACATAGGACATGGTTCTAATGTAACATACAGCTCACATCCACTTAATCTCCAATTCTCGGTGAACTCGCATGCCCTTCTTATAGCTAAAACTTCAGCATGAGCTGTAGGGTCTTTTAACACCTCTATCATATTATGAGCCCTTGCTATAATTTTATTATCTTGTACTATAACAGCTCCAACGGGTACTTCACCTAAATCTTCAGCCTTTTTAGCTTCCTTTATTGCTTCTAGCAAAAAATTATCTCTCATTAATTATCTCTCTTTATTTTATAAATAAAAATACCGGACTAAATAAGCTTCATAATCTTATTAAATCCAGCAGCACTTATTGAAACAAACTTTGGTGCGCCCGAGAGGAATCGAACCCCCGGCCTTCCCCTTAGGAGGGGGACGCTCTATCCTACTGAGCTACGAGCGCATAACAAGCTTAAGCTTTACATATAAAAGTTTATTACAAAACAAATTTTATGTCAATACAATTACATTATTTTCTATTAACTAATACTTGTATATATTTAAATCTGAATTCCACTTAAAATATATTCTGTTAAATTTTCAAATACATCATGCATATTTATACCATCTTCATTTATAAGGTCATATATTGCAGTAGAACATAAAGATCCAAAAATTGTATATGCCATAAAAGACTTTTCTCCCTTTTTTATAAATCCATCATTCATGGCACTTTCTAGATATGTTTCTATATTCTTGATAAACTCATTAACTACTTCTCTTAATTCCAATTGCCTTGATTGCTGTCCCCATAATTGACTCATAATTACCTTAAAAAAGTCTCTTTTTTCATAAACCATGTTTAATTGAACTTTTATTAATGTCTTTAACTTTGATAATGAATCGCTTTGCTCATCTACTGTTTCTTGAATTCTTTCTTTTATTAGATTCATTCCTTCTTGTATTATATAATTAAATATCTCTTCTTTACTATTAAAGTGATAATACAAAGTACCTTTAGCTAGCCCTGCTTGTGCAGCTATTCCATCCATAGTTGCTCCAGAATATCCATATGTGGAAAAAACTCTTATAGCTGATTCAAATATTGCTTTTTTAGTTTTATTCATTTTGCTCACTCCGTTAATTTTTATACAATTTAATATATTAACTTAATTATACTCCAAATCATATATAACTCAATATTAAAATTACTATAAATATGATATATTAGTATAAATATACTATATAATACGTTTATACTAATAATTTTGGAGGTGTCTAAACTTATGATAAAGATTTATAATAGAAAAACCAAAACATATGAAACAGAAAAGGTATCTGGAGAAAAATATCTTAATTGGATTTACTCAACTAAGCTCGGAAGTAGTTTTTTAGAATTATTTATTAAGAAAAAACTTTTTTCCTATATATATGGAAAGTATTGCGACATGGGTAGTAGTAAAAATAAAGTTAAAAAATTTATAGATGATTTTAATATAAATATTGAAGAAAGCATTACAGGTGCTGATAACTTTGTAAGTTTTAATGACTTTTTTACTAGAAAACTTCATCCAAAAGCTCGTCCTATAGAAAAAGTTATAAATACCTTTATCTCCCCTGGAGATGGAAGAATTACAGTATATGAAAATATAAACTTAGAAAAAATAGTTGAAATAAAAGGACTTAATTATAGTTTGCATGATTTAATTCCTGATAAAGCTACAGCTGAAAAATATAATAATGGTTCAATGATTATATTAAGGCTCTGCCCTACTGACTATCATAGATTTCATTTTATAGATAGTGGTATTTGTGAACATACTTCAAAGGTTAAAGGTAGTTATTACTCAGTAAATCCAATTGCTTTAAATAAAATTCCTACTATATTTTGCGAAAACAAACGAGAATGGAGCATATTTCATTCTGATAACTTTGGCGATGTATTGTACATGGAGGTAGGGGCAACTTGCGTTGGGTCTATTATTCAAAGCTATACTCCTGATAGAAGAGTTGATAAAGGTGATGAGAAGGGATATTTTAAATTTGGAGGCTCTACAGTTATACTCTTTCTAGAAAAAAATAAAGTTAAAATAGATGAAGATATATTATTACAAAGCAATTTAGGATACGAATGCAAGGTACTTATGGGAGAAAAGATAGGAATTAAACATTAGCTATATTACTAATAAAAATACTTTGTTTTAAGGTATAATTGACTTTAATTCTTTAAAACAAAGTATTATTTTTAATGGATTATTCCTTATTTACCCTGGTATACACTATATTTCCATCAATAATTGTCATTTCAACTTTTGACATTATATCTAAAGGGTTTCCGTCATATATTACTATATCTGAGTCAAGTCCTTCTTCAATTTTACCTATCCTATTGCTGCATTGAAGTATCTCTGCTGGATTTACTGTTATAACCTTAATTGCATCTTTATATTGCAGACCCTCAGACAAAGCAAATGCTGCAATTGATCTTAGCTGGTCTATTGCATTATAGGGATGATCTGTCATAAGTCCTATCTTTATTCCTGCCTCAATTAATTCTATAATAGATGTATAATTTCTTAACTTAAGTTCCATTTTAATTCTTGGTGTGAGCATTGGTCCAAAAGCAATAGCTACCTCCTTTTCCTTGATATACTCTTTAATAAGATGTGCTTCTGTTCCATGTTCAATAACTAGCTTCTTTATTCCAAATTCCTCAGCAACTCTAATTGCTGTAATTATATCATCTGCTCTATGAGCATGGGCACGTATAGGAATCTCACCTTTCAAAACCGGAATAACTGCTTCTAACTTTATATCTCTTTCTTTCATATTTCCAGATTCCTTTTGATTCATATAATCTTCAGCTTTCATAAATAATTCCCTAATTAAAGCTGTTACTGCCATACGAGTAACTGGGCATTTTTTATTAGTACCATATGTACTCAATGGATCTTCTCCAAATGCAATTTTAAGTCCAGAAGGATTTTTTACAACCATCTTATCAATAATGATTCCATGGGTTTTTAGAACTAAATTTGTTCCACCTACAGCATTATTACTCCCAGGTCCACTCATTACACAAGTTACTCCTGACTTAACTGCATCCTTAAATGCAATATCTAATGGATTTACTCCATCTATTCCACGCAAATGAGGAGTAATTGGATTAGAAGTTTCATTATTATCTATACCAAGCTTTCCTGTACACTCCTCCATTATCCCTATATGAGTATGACAATCTATAAGTCCGGGAATTATGTACTTTTTATTTGCATCAATTACCTTATATTTCACATCTACATTAATGCTTTTTTCGGAAGTTACCTTTATTTTCCCACACTCAATTAAAATATCCTTCTTAATGAATGTAGACTTATTAAAATCGTAAACTAATCCATTTTGTATTAAAGTACAATTCATTGTCACAGCCCCTTTTAATTCATAGTAATATCTATTGTTTCCATTTCAATACCTTAAAATTATAAAACTTAGTTATTGTTGAAAACTTTTATGAATATATATTAATTACTATATCTTTTTAAAGGAGGAACTAACATGACTTTACAATTAATTCCCCTTATTATTACTATATGCTATCTAGCGCTTATGCTATCTGTAGGTTTTTTTACAAATAAATTTTTAATAAAAGATAGTACTGACTATATGCTAGCAAGTAGGTCATTACCAGCCATTATGGTAGCTTGTAGTTTAGCGGCCAATAACATTGGTGGTGGAAGTACTGTTGGACTTGCAAGTAAAGCTTATGGAAATTGGGGAATGTCCTCAGTTTGGTATGTACTTGCAGCAGCTATTGGTATCATCCCAATGGCATTTTTCGCTCCTAAGCTTAGAAAAATTATGGCTTATACCATTCCCGAAGTGGTAGGAAGGCGATTTGGTACTACTAGTCATATAATTACTTCTATATTAAATATAGTATCTCTTTTTTGCCTAACAGCATCACAAATTCTCGCTTCTGGGATTATAATATCTGCTTTAGTAGGAATTAATATCAAAGTTGCTATTATAATTGGAGGTTTATTTACTGTAGTTTATACTGTCATGGGTGGCCTCTGGGCTGATGCTTTCACTGATTTATTTCAATGGTCAATAATATTTTTGGGACTTTTAATAGCACTTCCATTTGTAATTAATGGTGTAGGTGGATGGGAAACTATAGTATCTAAAGTTCCTCCTGCAAAAATGTCTATAAGCGGAATGGGCATTGCTACAATAGTTAGCTTAATAGGTCAATATTTCATAACATTCATGTCTGGACCAGAAATGGTATCTAGGGTTTTTGCAGCTAAGGATGAAAATGCTGGTAAAAAAGCTACCCTTATGTCTGCGCTTTTTATGGCACTATTTTCATTTATTCCTGCGCTAATAGGAATAGCTGCTCTTGTGGCATTTCCAACCATTGATCCAAGTAAAGCACTTTCCACAGTTGTATTTACCCATGCTCCACAGTGGATCTCTGGAATTGTATGCGCAGCAATAATTGCTTCTACAATGTCTAGTGCTGATTCAGATATGCTATGTGCTTCTACAATAATTACAAAAGATTTATACCAAAAGTATATAAACCCAAGTGTTAGTGATAATAACATGATTAAAATGACTAGAATAAGTAACGTTATAATAGGCTTACTTGCAATGTGTATTGCATTATTCCAAATTAACATCATAACTTTAAATATATTTTCATTTATGTTAAGAGCTGCTGGTCCTTTTGCAGCATTTATATTAGGCTTATCCTTAAAGAAATGTTCAAAACATGCGGGTATTGTTTCAATTTTAGTAGGAAGTGTAGTAGGTATATACTGGCAGGTAATGAAAGAACCTTATGGGATTTTAGCTATTATTGCAGGTTCTCTAAGTTCACTTATAGCATTCTTTATCACATCCTACATTGAAATAAAAGTAACTAATAAATTAGCACCTCCATTAGATGCAGAATAATAAATAATAGTTAAATATATTATAAAAAAGAAAGTACCTGTAAATATTAATTTACAGGTACTTTTTATGGTGCGGCGGAGAGGATTCGAACCCCCGACCAACTGGTTCGTAGCCAGCTACTCTATCCAACTGAGCTACCACCGCATAATTATTATAATCATATTAACACAAATCATCAGAAAAATCAAATGTAAATTTAAAAAATAATAAAGCATCTAGATTACTAGATGCTTTATGGCGGAGAAAGAGGGATTTGAACCCTCGCGCCGGTTACCCGACCTACGCCCTTAGCAGGGGCGCCTCTTCGGCCACTTGAGTATTTCTCCATGTCCTACAAATTAAAATTTAAAATAAAAATGGCGGAAAGACAGGGATTCGAACCCTGGGTACGGTCACCCGTACGCCGGTTTTCAAGACCGGTGCCTTAAACCAACTCGACCATCTTTCCGTGCTGACAAAATAAATTATATCAGCAATATAGTTAAGTGTCAACAACTTTTTTAAGTTTTTTTATAAAAATTTTATCAAATAAAGAGATATTCAAGGACTTGCCCTCGAATATCTCAAACTTAATTACTTTATAACTTCTCTTCCACCTAGATAAGGTCTTAATACTTCTGGAACAACAACACTTCCATCTTCTCTTTGGAAATTTTCTAAAATAGCTGCAACAGTTCTTCCTACAGCTACACCAGAACCATTTAAAGTATGAACAAACTGTGGTTTATCCTTTGGAGTTTCCTTATATTTTATATTGGCACGTCTAGCTTGGAAATCTTCAAAATTACTACAGCTTGATATTTCTACATATCTATTATAACTTGGCATCCATACTTCTATATCATATTTTAAAGCAGCAGTGAATCCTAAATCACCTTTACATATTCTAACTACTCTATAAGGTATTCCAAGTCCCTGTAGAACTTCTTCTGCATCATTAGTTAACTTTTCAAGTTCTTCATAAGAGTTTTCTGGCTTTGTAAATTTAACAAGTTCCACTTTATTAAATTGATGCTGTCTTACAAGTCCTCTTGTATCTCTTCCTGCTGATCCTGCCTCTGATCTAAAACAAGCACTATATGCTACATGTTTTATAGGTAATTCTTCTCCACTTAATATTTCATCTCTATATAAGTTTGTAACAGGAACCTCTGCTGTTGGTATTAAGAAATAATCATCATTTGATACCTTAAATGCATCTTCTTCAAATTTAGGAAGCTGTCCTGTACCAATCATACTTTTTCTATTTACCATATAAGGAGGTAGTATTTCTGTATATCCATGGTTATCTACATGCATATCTAGAAAATAACTTATAACTGCTCTTTCAAGTCTTGCTCCTACTCCTTTATAAAATGTAAATCTTGAACCAGTTACTTTTCCTGCTCTTTCAAAATCCAAAAGATTAAGATTTACTCCTAAATCCCAATGAGCTTTGGTTTCAAAATCAAATTTAGTTGGCTCTCCCCATTTTCTTATTTCTATATTATCTTCATCTGACTTTCCATCTGGAACCGCTGGATTTGGAATATTAGGTATTCTAAGCATTATATATTCTAATTCTTCATCTATCTTTGAAAGTTCTTCATCGTGACCCTTTATTTCCTCACCTAGCTTTTTCATTTCTGCCATAATTTCTGTTACATCTTTTCCCTCTTTTTTAAGTTTAGGAACTTTAGCAGATTCCTGATTTCTTGTATTCTTTAAATTTTCAACTTCTACTAATATTTGTCTTCTTCTTTCATCTAATTCTAGTATTCTATCAATAGTCGTTACATCAAAATCCTCTCCCCTATTTGCAAGAGCACTTTTAATTTCCTCTGGATTGTTTCTTATTCTTTTTAAATCTAACATATTAGTACCTCCTAAATTTATATATATATTTAAATTTTCATATTTAAAGCAAATAAAAAAAGTCCTCCTCCCTAAAAAAGGGACGAAAGACTCCGCGTTGCCACCCTAATTGATTAGATTAATCTAATCCTCTTTCTGAAATATAACGGTTTATTACCGTACTGCTTTATCACAGTCCCTCCAAGGTGGATTCACAAAGCATAAAGTATCAGCTCACACCTAGCACTGACTCTCTTTAACTTATATTTTGCTACTAGCCTTTTCATAGGTTTTTATACAATAATTAAATTAACTCTAATTATATATAGAATATTTTTCAATGTCAACTTTTTTATTCTTTGAAAATACTTTTAGTACATATTATATCTATTCCAGTATTTAATAGATTGTGGCATACAATATCACCAGCTTTTATAGGTGCCCCTACATGAAGCATACTTAGTGCCTTAGAACATTCAAGCCATAAACCTTTATCCAATGCCTTATTACTTTTAACAGGTACAACATTACAACAAGCCCCTTTTATTCTAACTAAAGACGTAAAAATATCTTTTTTACTTTTTATTTTATCTTCAACATAATCAAAAGCTTTATCACATAAATTTCCCTTTAGTTCTATATGTTTTCCGTTTTTATCTATGTTTATGCAACAATATTCATTGCAACTTTTACATATAAATTCATTCAACACTTATAAAATTCCCCCTAGCGATTTTAAAACTCTTTAATTCTGCTTATAATAACTCTAGAGTTTTTAGAATCTTTAACTATCTCCGTAAGTTTTTTTCCTGTTTCCCTTGCAAGTATTGTAACTATTTTACTAAAACATTCTGCTCCCTTACAAGTGCCAAAGGTAGCTCCTGTTCTTCTTTTAATTCCCTCTATAGTCCTTGCCCCCAATGGCCTTCTTATAGCATCAATTATTTCACCCTCGGTTATATTTTGGCAATAACATATTACATTACCATAAGACTTATTCATTTTTATTAACTTATTTCTTTCTTCATTGCTTAAATTATTAAATCTATATACTTCTCTTCTCTTATTAATAAACTCCCTTTTAAGCTTACAGTTTATATTATTTATCACAGTTTCACATACTAATTTACCTATAGATGGAGTCATAGTGATTTGCCCATAATGCTTTCCTACAACCTTTATATAACCCTCATCTACTAAACTTTCATCTATTATTATGGTATCTTTATAAACTGGCCATTGATAAAAAGTATCTATCTTATTTTCATTTACTTCATTTATTACTTTTGAACTTTTCTTTAAAGTTTCATTATACCTTAAAATATTATTAGAACTTAGAGCAAGTACTGTATTCCCTTGTACCGTAGGAACTACAAATGACTGCTCTCCATCCACTGTAAGCGTGGAAATTATATTATTAAAATTATAATTTAAATCCTTTTCAAATAGAAAACAACTTAAATTCTTTTTGTTTTTATAAGTATATTCTATATTAGAATCTATACTATAATGCTGAGCTGGTGTCGTATTTATAACCATTTTACATGTAAACTTATTCTTATTGGTTATTACCCTAAATCCCTTATTAATCCTTTGTATATCCAAAACCTCTTCTTCTAATCTAAAATTAGTTCCGTTATCAAAGGCAATTTCTCCATAAGCTAAAGCAAGATCATAGGGACATACTACACCTGTATTTTTAGAGTAAATTGCCTTATGAACATTTAGCTTTAAATTTGGCTCTATATCATATAACTCATCTTTACTAAGCAAGGATATATTATTTATTCCTCTCTCGCAAGCTCTTTTATATATATTTAATAATTTATTTTCACTTTCTTCATTTTCTGCAACTATAAATGTTCCACATCTTTTGAATGGTACATCTATTTTAGAACATAGTTCATCGTACATAGAGTTTCCAAGTATCTCAAGCTTTGACATAAGCTCATCATTACACTCTAATCCATCATATATAACTGCTGCATTTACAAGTGCTACATCATCTGCTATATCATAATCCTTTTCTATCACAGCTATATTTAATGTGTATTTAGAAAGTTCATATGCAACAGCACACCCTATAATACCTCCACCTAATATAAGTACATCATAATCCATTATGTATACTCCTTTCTGTAAAAAGATAAGTACGTAAAATACTTATCTTTTTACATACTGATTATTTCATGTCATTTAATAATTTTCCTAACTGATTTATATATTCTCCATACTTAGCCCAATCACCATTTCTCTGGGATTCAATTGCCTTATTGTAAAGACCCTTAGCATTATCTAAAAGCTCATTATTATTATTGTTTTTATTATCAGATGGCGTATTAACACTAGAGTCTTCTTCCTTAAAATTAAATAGTTGTTTAATTCCGGACTCAATATTTTCAGCAATAACTACTTTATCTCCATAAGATAATATAATTCTTTTTACTTCAGGTGCGCTATTCTTACCGCTTGCTCTCAAGTATAAAGATTCTATATAAATTAAGGAATTATTTATAGGCACTATTATAGTATCGCCAAATATAACCTCTGATCCACCGCTTCCCCATAATGATAATTCTTTTGATATTACAGGATCCTGTTTTAATTTTTGCTTAAAGAAGTATGGACTATATATTGTCTTATTTGAAGGAAACCTATACATGATAAGTTCTCCTAGATTTTCGTTATCCATTCTAGCCCCTAGCATAGATGACATGGTGTTTCTACTTTTCATATTAAAGTATTCCATAATCATCATTTCTTCCTTTTGTTCACCTTGAAGCTTCATAACTACATAAGGTGATTCATCCACAGACTTTTCATTTTGTAATGTTTTTTCATTTTTTGATACTTCCCATAGGTCATCTCCATTTAAGAATGCCATGGTATCTGTCATATGGTACTTCTCTAAAACCTTAGATTGAATTCTAAATATATCCTCTGGGTATTTAAAATGCTCTTTTAAGTTAACTGGAATAGTGGAACTGTCCTTAAATAGCCCCGGAAATATTTTAGAATAACTTGATGCTATTGGATCTTCCTTATCTACTATATAAAAATTTACATCTCCCTCATATGCATCTAGTACTACTTTAATGGAACTTCTTATATAGTTAACGTTATTGTAAGGCTGTGAATAAGGATATCTATTGCTTGTGGTATATGCATCTATAACCCAATATAACTTGCCATCATTTATAACAATATAAGGATCCTTATCATATGTTAAAAATGGTGCTATTTTATTTAACCTATCTACTATATTTCTATTTATTAATATTTTACTATCACTTGTTATATCTCTCGATGTTAAAAAATTAATGTTTCTCTTATTCAAAGCAAAGAGTACTCTATTAGCAAAGGTCATTTTTATTCCAGAATTACCCTCATACTCGCTTATTTTATTAGAACTTCCTTGTGGATAGTCAAATTCTTTAAGCTTTGTATCAACTATTACATAATCATTGGTTTTCTCCCCAAAATAAATACGAGGATTATCCAACTTTATATCTGTATCATTTACAGATGGTATATCTTTTATGACAAAAGAAGGTTGACCCTCATTTGTAACTGAATTAACTTTGCTCATAGATATTCCATAACCATGAGTATAAATCAAATGCCTATTTTGCCATGTATTAGGCTCTATATTTTCAAGATTTATTTCTCTTGGAGCTAAAAATACTTGAGTATATTTATTATTAATTTTATATCTGTCTATATCCATATCATTAAATGTATAATATGGTCTAATAGTTTGATATTGATTATAAAATTCAAGAGCTGGCTCAAAGGCATTTATTCTTATATTTTCTACAGTCTCCTTGTTACTTTTTATATCTTCATGGCTAAGATTATTTTTAGCTTCAAAGGGAATATCCTTTATATTATCTAATTTAAATGCCTTTCTAGTATATTCTATATTATACTTTATATATGGCTCCTCTAATGTCTTCTGATTAGATTTAACTACGAAGTTTTCAGTTACATATACTGTAATGCCCTCTGCAACTACTAAAAATACTATAAGTGCTACAGAAATTATAATTGGCTTCCATTTAGATTTTAGTATACATATAAATACAACTACAGATGATATTAAAGATACCATAATTATTAATTTATAAAAAAGAATACTTATCTTTACATCTGTGTAACTTGCACCATATGCTACTCCTCTTGCACTATATACCAAATTCCATGACTTTAATAAAAAGCCTATGGATATGGATATTAAAATTAATGCTGACAATACTGCCAATTGTTTGCCTGCAAAAAGAGTAATTCCCTTTTTTATATTCTCCTTATTATTGAATAATCCTTTTGTTCCTCCATACTGGATTTTTTGATTGGTAACAGTTATAAAATAAAAAACTAAAGTTATAACAATTAAAATAAATAAAAGAGTTATTAACGCTGAATAAATTGATTGTAAAAAAGGCATTTTAAATATATAAAAAGATATATCTTTATTAAATATAGGATCATTAATATTAAACTTTACAGAGTTACTAAATTGTAAAATATAGTACCAATATCTTTCAGAAAATATATAGGCTATTATTCCTGAAAATATAATATTAATTAAAACAAAAATCCTTTTTTCTCTTTTATAACTATTAGTATTTTCTACTGTGCTATTGTTTTTTAACAGGTTTAATTTTAAATTTTTATAATAAAACAATATCCCTAAAAAAATCACAATAAACGTAGGAACAAATATTTTAAGTGTAGCTGTGAGCTTAGTAAAATAAATAGCCAAATACCCTAGTTCCTTGAACCATTGTATGTTTATTATAAATTCTGTTATACTGCTAACAAATGTTATAATAAGTGCTAAAGCTATAAATACTGAAGTAATGATAGCTCCCTTTCTCAATTATAATTACCTCCTATCCATTTTTAATATTTTAGCTAAGGTATTGTATTTCAACTCAATAGCACCTGTTGGACATAATTCTTGACAACAAAAACATCTTATACAGTTGCTCATTTGCCAACTTGGTACTAGCTTTTCTTTATCATTTGATATCATTTTTATCACCTTTGGGTCTTCAGGACAGACTTCCCTACATCTACTGCAACTTATACATTTATCATATATTAAATGAGGATATGGTGCTATCATTTGCCTCAAGAAACTTGTTACTGTAGGGCTTATAAAATAAAAGTTTCCTCCCTTTCTACACAAGTTAAAATCATTAACCTTTAGGTCTTCTATACTTTCTCCTAATATTTTAATATCCTGAGGAAGTACTGCATCCCATTTATAATCATATGCCTCTTTTAACACGGGGATATCCAAGGGATTATCATATCCTATAAGTCTAACTGCTACAGAATCCACCGCAGTTAAACTTTCTCCCATTACAATAGTATTTAAGTTATACGGTTCTCCGTTCTTTGGTCCATTTCCCTGCATAGCTACTATTCCATCTAATATAGCAAAATCTGTACGAAGTAAGCTATTTAAATCTAATAACATCTTACAAAAATTATTTGCATCAGGCATTCTTGTATGCCATGTAGCTTTTTGGGTACCTGGAATACACCCAAATTGATTTTTTATTGCACCAGTAAAATAAGCCATTCCATGAGTTTTAAGTTTAGGCAATGTTATAAGTACATCTGATTCATATGCTGCCTTTGATATATTCCAAGACTTACACAAAATAGAATCATCATGTTTTACATGTATAGCTTCTTTAAAGTCTTCAAACTTTACATTATACCTTTTTGCAACTTCAAGCATTCCAGACCTTTCTGCTGCCTTCTTAGGATCTCCAAATCCCGGTGAATCTCCAAAACTTATATTGGTAGAATAATCCTTCAAAATTCTTATTACAGCTTCAAATACTGCAAAATGTGTTATCACTGGAGAGCCTGATTTTTCTACACTTAACATATTTGGCTTTAATAAAACCTTACTATTATAGGGAATAAGTTTTTTCAAATATTCATCTCCACCTAATAAATCAAAACCATCCCTTAAGGTTTTCTCCACTGAGCTTACTTCATAACTGTCACATTTTAATAAAGATACTCTCCTCATAATACATTTTCACCCTTTATCCTTCCAATAAATATCCCTTTGTTTTTAATTCATTAATGATATTATTTAATTGTTCTTCATTTTCAGTAAGTATAGTATGTAAGTGAACACCATTAGTAAGTACTAATAATGGTTCTGCTTTATATTCAATAAGCTTTTTTGTAAAATTATCTAAGTCATATAAATTTTTTATCATTAGCATTGCCTTTATTTCTCCATAAAGCTGATGTTCTATTATTACATCTTGTATTATTCCGCCATATTTTATAACAGCTATAAGCTCATTTTCTATATCAGAAGCTTCGTGATTAACTGCAATAATGGTAGCCTTCAAATCATTAATCTTTTTGTTAACTAAATATCCATCTGGTGTGGCAATAATCTCCATGCCTCTTGCTCTTAATATAGCTATATCCTTTACAATTATCTGACGAGTTACTCCTAATTTTTCAGCAATATATTGACCCTTTAAAGGGGTTTCTGATGTAATTAGCATGTTTTTTATAACTTCTCTTCTATTATTAGAATTCATCATGAATCCTCCATATAATTTTAATTTTTATCATCACAAAATTTTAAAATATCAAGGTATAAATCCTTTTCATTATTTTCTTTATGATGATTTTTTATTAAATAAAGAAATTTACTATCATATCCGCTATTCTTCAGTAAATTATATCCCTTTTCTGGATGATTATAATATACATCTATCTTCTTTAATTTATTAAACTTTTTTAGGTTTCCATTGGTTATTTTATTAAGTATAACTAATAAGGACTTATCAATAGGGTTAAGCTTAGGGTATATCTTACCTATATCATGTAGTAAGGCTGCCCTTATTAATACTTGTATTTCATTTATATCTAATAATTTCTTATTGCATATATATTCTACATCATAAGCTACCCTAACAGAATGCTTTTGTTCTGAGATAGATAATTTATAAAATAAACTTAATTCTTCCTTATTTAAATACTTATTTATATAGGCCTTATCCTCCTCATTTACTTTATCTGTAATAGATAAGTAAAACTGCTTGATCCTATGCGAATTCATTTAAACCTCTCCCTTTGTTATAGGTTCAGTTATATTCATCACCTAAGTTAAATTCTAATATATATTACATAAAAAGTGAACTAATAATTTGTAAACAATAAAAAAAAATCCATGGAATTTCCATGGATTTTTTGTGGTGGAGAATAAGGGATTCGAACCCTTGACCCCCTGCGTGCAAGGCAGGTGCTCTCCCAACTGAGCTAATCCCCCATATGGTGGACCTTCAGGGACTCGAACCCCGGACCAACCGGTTATGAGCCGGTTGCTCTAACCAACTGAGCTAAAGATCCTTATCATCTGGCAACGAC
>NZ_JMFY01000033.1:0-33078 GCF_000765165.1 Clostridium sp. HMP27
TGTTTTTGATTGATATGGCGCCCCCCTAGTTCTCCCCCTAAGCCTTCGTCGGCAGCTTCAGTTGGGTATAAGAGACCCTGCAAGCCATAGGCGCTAGATCCTAAGTCTAGTGCGTCTGCCAATTCCGCCACACCTGCATATTAAATTTATTGGTGGCTCACCGGGGAATCGAACCCCGGACAACATGATTAAAAGTCATGTGCTCTACCAACTGAGCTAGTGAACCGTGGCTGGGATAGCAGGATTCGAACCTACGAGTGCGGCAGTCAAAGTGCCGTGCCTTACCGCTTGGCGACATCCCAGTATGTGACGAAAGTTATCTTATCATAAATAGAAAAGTTTAAAAATATAATAATATGTCGTATATGTGAAATAAATTACATTTCCTATATTATTTGAGCTTATATTTAAAATTTCACATAAAGATACGCTCGGAAGCGTTTTTATAAAATAAATCTATAAATTAGGAAAGATAAATTGCCTATATTATTCCATAATATTATTTACAGAAATAGGTTAATAACGTATAATTATATTACAAAAATAGGTAATTATATTAATTGAAGGGTGAGTAATATGCATAATATCTTAACAAGGGAAGATTTAGAAGCCTTGCAAAGGGAGTATGATTATAGAAATACAACGCTAAGAGCAGAAATAGCTCGTGAAAAGATGGTGGCAGCAGCACACGGTGACAGATCAGAAAATGCTGAGTATATAGCAGCTAAACAGCGATACTATGAAAACAACCGAAGACTAGGGTACCTAAGAAGGATGATTAGAACATCAAAGGTGGCCGATGAAGTCCGCATTGATGAATGTAATATTGGAGATAAAATACTGATAGAATTTGTAGAAGATGAAGAGCAGCAGGAAATAACTTTAACTACTACATTAAAAAGCAATCCAGCAGAGTGGCGTATTGGAGTGGAATCTCCACTAGGAGCTGCCATATATAAAAAGAAAGTCGGCAGTACCTGCGTAGTAAGTTCACCAGAAGGTGATTACACAATTAAAATACTTAAAATTACATAGAAATTTACCACTTGCCACGTGCCACCCACGTGGCAAGTTTATTTTTTGCATATAGTCTTATAAATATACATAAAACATATTGCATTATTATGCAAGTGGTAGTATAATTATTCTATCGTCAAATCAATTAGTAAATATTAGGGGGAAAAGCAATGAAAAAAGTGCTAAAGTTTATTCTTGCATTAACATTATGTACTGTTACACTAGCTGGATGTGGAAAAAAAGCTGATTCAGCTCCAGCATCTGCCGAAAATAGTGGAAAAGCATTATCAGGAAAACACTTGAAGGTAGCTATGAGTGCTAACTATAAGTACTTTGAAACAGTAACAGTAGATTCAAAGGGGAAAGAAGTATATGAAGGGTTGGACATAGATATTTTAAACAAAATGTCAGAAGACCTTGGTTTCACATATGAAATAATGAATATGCCTTTTTCTAGTTTAATTGGTTCTCTTCAAGCAAAGCAAGCGGACTTTGTAATCTCTGGAATGAGTTATACTGAAGAGCGTGCTAAAAGCATAGACTTTTCGGACAAGTATGCTACAGGTAAAGTTGGGGTATTAATAAAGAAGGGGTCAGATATAGACTCAGTAGCAGACTTGAACGGTAAAAAAGTTGCATGTAGTACAGGTACTAACTACGAGGATATCATTAAAAAAATTAAAGGGGCGCAATTAGTAACATTTGACGGTCAAGCTGCAGTTACTCAGGAATTAGCTATGGGGCGTGTAGATGCAGCAATCACTGGCGGAACAGGGGCTAAGAAAATATCATCAGAAAATGAGGGGCTATCATTTTTCGTTATAAATTCAAAGGAAGTAGAGTTAGGATCTCTAGACACATTTAATATTGGTTTCCCAAAAGGAAGCGAACTTGTACCTATTTTCAATAAGGAAATTAAAAAATTAAAAGAAGATGGTACATTAAAGCAAATAATCACAAAGTGGCTAGGGGAAGATTACGTAGATTAATACTTTAAAATAATTTAACTAGAAAAAGAGATGGTACAAGCTGTAAAGATTACTGATGAGAAGGTAATTTTTATGGCTTGTATCTAATTTTATAAAGGAGAATTTGTATGCAACTTGACTTTAGTTTTATGATAAAATATTTGCCATATTTATATAGAGCAACCATTACAACTATTAATGTAACAGCTGTATCTTTATTATTAGGTATACTGATTTCTATTCCATTATCGCTTATGAAATTATCAAGATTTAAGGTGCTGAGAGCATTTGGGGCATTTTACACATCTGTTTTTAGAGGAGTACCTCTATTAGTACAGGTGTTTATGGTATATTTCGGACTTCCACAATTATTTCCTGCGCTAAAAGCTCTTTCAAATTTTGAACTAGGATGCATAACTTTTGCATTTAACTCTGCAGCATACATTTCTGAGAGCTTACGTGGAGGTATTCAGGCGGTAGATATAGGACAGAGGGAAGCGGCGATGGCCCTTGGAGTGCCTTATGGAAAAACTATCAGGGATATTATATTTCCACAGGCTATTAAAAGTGTTATGCCAAGTTTAATTAATGAGTTTATTGGACTTATGAAAAATACTACATTAATTTCCACCATTGGGGTTGTGGAATTACTGCGAGCTGGACAAATGATTGTATCCGATACTTATCGTGCCTTCGAACCGTATGCAGTTATTTCTGTGTATTATTACGCTTTGGTAATGGTGTTATCTATGATAGGAAAATGGATTGAAAGGCGAGTGAATAGAAGTGATAAACGTTGAGAATGTGTCAAAAACTTTTGGCAAACTTACAGTACTCAATAATATTTCAATGGAAATTAAAAAAGGTGAAATTGTTGCCATAGTTGGACCTTCTGGCAGTGGAAAGTCAACATTGCTTAGATGTATGAATTTACTGGAGACTCCAACTTCAGGTAAGATTTTTATTAATGAGATTGATATTACTGACAAAGGTACAGATATAATGGCAATAAGACAAAAGGTTGGAATGGTATTTCAGCATTTTAATTTGTTTCCTCATATGACTGTTATGGAAAATATGATTTATGCTCCTACAAAGGTGAAAAAGATCAGCAAAAGTGAAGCTGAAGATAAAGCAATGAAGCTGCTTTCACAGGTGGGTCTTTCAGAAAAGGCAGAGGTATATCCAGCAACACTTTCTGGAGGACAAAAACAGCGTGTTGCAATAGCTCGTGCCCTTGCTATGGATCCCGAGGTAATTTTATTTGATGAACCTACAAGCGCCCTGGACCCAGAGATGGTAAAAGAAGTGCTCAATGTAATTAAGGGCCTTGCAGGTACTGGTATTACTATGGTGCTGGTAACTCATGAAATGGGCTTTGCTCGTGAAGTAGCAGATCGTATTTGTTTTTTAGATGGAGGACAAATAATCGAAGATGATACTCCTGCAGTTTTCTTTTCAAAGCCAAAATCTGCTCGTGCTAAAGAATTCTTAGAAAAGGTAATGTAATAATAACTTGCCACTTGCCACTAGGGTGGCACTTGGCAAGAAGTGCCTTGGCTATAGAGGCACATTAGTATCTTTGGTATTTTTTATCTTTGATACAATAAGAATTATAATAGGAAAAAACAGCTGAAATGGAAGTGCATAATATTTATAAATCTGTGAAGTCCAAGATACTAGTTCCATTATGTTTTCATAAAGTATATTTGAAAGATTAAACATTACCAAGACTACTGGAATTACTATTGCTGTATAATCCTGCACTTTTAATATCTTGCTGATTCCTATGGAACTGGCATATATGCATATACTTATTTTAATGAGTCCAAATACATTTAGTACTAGGCCTCCGATTATTTCAAGTCTTTGAATAAAATCTCCAATACGTATTCTGCTTAGCGCTCTATAAGCTGGAAAGTATAATGAACCATACATTTCCTCACCTAATGTTAATATTTCACATAAGCTAGCAAGTAATAAAAATAACCCTCCTATAGCAAGCCCTGTAAAATATGATTTTTTAACAAGCTTAGAATTGTTGATATTATTTGTTATACAAAGAAATATAACGCATTCACCAAAAGGAAAAGTTACAGCTGACCAAGCACCTTCAATTACTCTAGATATACCATCGCCCATTATGGGAAGCATATTTTTGATATCTATTTCAGGTGTTAATAATATACCAAGAATAATTATTAAAATAAATGTAAATATGCTTGAAAATAGTGAGAAACGTCCTATTACCTCAAGGCCTTTCTTTACTGCATATGCAGAAATAAAACAAGGCACAAGCATTATAACAAACTTTGGCGTTTCAGGCATTGTAAGAGCACTCATAAATTCCCCGAAATCTCTTAAGGTCAATGAGGCTAAATGTAGAAAGTACCAAATGTATAATATATTTAATAGGGTACCAATGAATTTACCCAGAGTTAAGTTACATACATCAAAGAGGTCTTTACCTACATAAAGCATCTGTATTTCTGAATAAAGCCAAAACAATCCACAAGAAATAAAAATTGCTATTATTATAGAAAGCCATAAATCTCGACCTGCTTCTGGTGCAGTAGGAAGTATTATTGAGCCATCTAATATAAATGCTGCAATTAAAGCAATAGTTTGTTTTTTTGATATTACTTCCCTCATAGAAAATCTCCTATTTTCCTATTATAAATAGTATTATATTCTCTATACCTTTTGCTGGACTTGGCACCTTTATCCTTAAAGATGTTAAAATACTCAAAGAAAAAGCTGTAAAAAATATTATCAAATAAGAAAGAGGGCTACATTTTTTATAGCCTTTCATTACAGGGTAGCCATCTATTATGAATAAAAATACGTATAATAAAATGACTAGAAATATATTCAAATCATTCACTTCCTCCTAATGACTTCATAGTTTTTCCGGTATTTGTAATATTTAATTTCAAGTTTATCGATACGGGCAGTGTGCTAAATTTATCGGGCCATTCAGTTTTTACCCTTTTCCATAGCCTAGGATCACTTATTTGTACAGCCTTTCCAAAGCCAAAGATATCTGATTTATACTTCCTTTGGACTCTTTTAACTGTTCCGATAAGTTGGCTTTTTATTTCTTCCTCACCTAGTGACTTTACTGCGTCAGTATATTCTAATTTTGAAAAATCAAGGGGAGTACCTAGTTCTGCAATGCCTGCATCAATTTCAATATTTATAATAATTTTTATATCTTCATTATCTATATTTGCTGTTATTTTGGACTTTGATTTATAAATTTCAAGAGTAATTTTTGGAATATCTTTTTCTAAGCCTTCTTTGTTAATAGCAATCAATAGTAAGGGACTAATAATGTCGTCCCTTATTAGTAAGGTGAACAGTGTCTCATTACTACTTAGTTTACCAATCATTTTGTCTTTAAGAAATATAGCAGCTCCTCCTAGGTTTGGAGCTAAATCTCCATCCGAGTGAAAATCTATAATTGGAAGAATAGGCTCAACGGTGTCCTCCATTGAACGTACTATAAATTCATGAAGATCAAGTGCAGGAAATGAACCTACAAATCTTTGAGTCTTTATTGCATTACTTAGGTTATAGTTCATCTTTTCTTGGAGGTTAGCTTCTAATCGTATTATTTCCTCTGCGGTTTTACTTGAAGTAATATAAACCGTACAATCCTGTCTTACCTCTGGATCACGATTAAAAAAGTCAATTGTGTTTAGAATATCCTTATAAGCTATATTTTCGTTTATTATTAAAGTTTGCATATGGCTCCAAAAAGTTTTTTTCCCCAATAATGGAGCTGATTTTCTTATTGCATCAAAGACTCCATCTCCCTCTACAGATATAACTTCTGGTATAATATTTACTCCGCTTTCACTTGGCTTTGCATTAATAGCCTTTATAGTAACTCTATATTTTTCACTTTTTTCAATATAATCAATACCTGCAGAAGTTGCTATTAACCTGTCATTTACTTCGTTATAACTCCAGCAGCCTGAGAGTAATATAGAGCTTATTAGTAATATAAAAGCTAAACTCCATTTACTTATTCCTTTCATCGTTACCACCTTTGGGAAAATTATTCCCTTTAACCTTTTGACGAAGAAAATTTTTCGCTGATATAAGTCTTGGTCTATATTTCATATACCACCAGGGAGATCTTATTAAAGTATCCTGAAGATCATATTTTCTAAAGGTTGAAAGTCCTAGAGTATATGGAATACCAAATGAGCGTAAAGAAAATAAATATATCTCGAGTATGGTTATGGAAAATATAAATCCGTATAGTCCAAGAAGTGCAGCAAAAATAAGATTTAGTATTCTTGTAAAAACAATTGGGCCTTCTATAGACGGAACTAAAAAACTTGAAGTACCTGTTATTGCAGTTATTATTATTATAGGTGCGCTGATAAATCTAGCGGAAACAGCAGCTTCACCAAGAACTAGGGCCCCAACAATGCTAACGGTCTGCCCTATATTTGAAGGGAGTCTTCTACTGGCTTCTATAATAAGCTCAAACACAAAAAGCATAAGTATCAGTTCCACTATACTTGGAAAGGGGACGGAATCTCTAGAGGCCAATATACTTACTAAAAGCGGTGTAGGTAATAACTCCTGATGATATGTAGTTATAGCTAGGTATATAGCTGGCGTACATGTGGTAATAATAAATGCCATAAATCTTAAAATTCTATAAAAACTTGCTACAGCAAAGCCTTTATAATAATCTTCATTGGATTGAAAGTTTTCAAGAAAAATAAAAGGCAGCGTAATTACATCAGGGCTTCCATTGCAAATTAGCAAAATTCTTCCTTCAAGCAGTTTCCCGCAGGCAACATCTGGTCTATCAGTATATCCAGTTGTGTTGAATACAGACAATGGCGCATCAGTAATGAATTCTTCAATATAATGAGAATCTATAATGGCATCTATATCAATTATATTTAGCCTTTTTTCTAATTCACAAAGTATATCATGAGAGGCGATATTATCCATGTAAACTATACATATCTTACTTTTTGTCTGCACTCCCAAAGTTAAAGTTTTGAACTTTAGTTCAGGAGAATGAATTATTTGCTGGATTAAAGCTATATTTGTTTCCATTGCTTCTGTAAAACCTTCTTTTGGACCTCGTGTTACTTTGTTCGATTCTGGTTCAGTTATAGATCTTTGTATTTTCTCTTGTGTATTTATTGAAATGGCTTCACTGCATCCATCTATAAATAAAATTGTGTTTCCGTTTAAAATGTTATCAATACATGCTTCAATATCTTTTAACTTATTATTATCATAAGATAAAATTACCTTGTTTAATATTAAGTTAATTCTATTATCATTAGGTATTTGATTTCCAAGCTCTGTAGACATAATTGGGTTCAAAATATTTCTAGATATTCTATCTATATCACATTGGTTTTCTGAAAATACAATGCAAAATAGGAGGCTGTTCCTAGCTCGGCTCTCAAATTCTTTGTATATGATAGATATATTGTTTTCTAAAATAGATTTTATAAAATCTACATTTTCTTTTAGCGTATTGGAAATTTCAATATTTTTATATTCTTTGCTCATGTAAACCACCTTTCTATACCGAATTTGTAATAGAAGGTAACTTTTTTTATTATTTACCAAGTAAGTATTTTTATTCATAATGTCAGGTCTATGGGATAAAGTAGTTTCCTGGTAAGGCAGGGCAGATCAAACAATTTCCAGATTTAATTTATAGGTGTTTTTATTTTGTCTAAATAATAAATATGATATAATAATGGAAAATAAATACATTAATCAAGAAATTAAGTTGATAAAGGGCGTGGAATAAATGAGTATTGAAAAAGCAATCACATTACTTTCTGATAAGTCTGTGTCACTGGAGAGTGCAGCTGAAATAGCAGAAATAGATATTTTGGACTTTATCGTCTTACTTCAAAGCAAGAATATACCTTGGAAAGAGTATATGAAAGATGAACCTTATTTTTATGAAATTTCACTAGGTGATGTTTCTGAGAAACTAGGAGAGAAGGAAAATGACTAAGGTTAGTGATAAAGTGAATAGCATGGATAATTTAATAAGGAATGCTTTAAAAGTAGAAAATCTAAAAGCCAATGCTTAAACATTAAGCATTGGCTTGAAATTTACTAAATACTAGTTTATGTATATCGTGCACCCACTATCGACAATTAATCTACTGATAGTACCAATCTAGTTAGCTCAAATTAGGTTTGTCCATGGCACTCAGAAATAATCACTTACCGCTGCTTCCTTCCAGACCTGACGGATTTCATGAGTTTCTGATGCATGGGACCCAGTTCTCAACACCACTTTTATCATACTGACTCAACAGAGTAAAGCCTATAGTGGGAATTCAATCCTGCTGTAGCGGATTGCAGGTTACAGGGCACCGCTAGCTCCCCATCTAGCACGAAAACTCTATCAAAGTATTTCTTCTTTTGTTGTGAGATTATAATAACATTTTTAAAGCTAATATACAATGGGAATTGGTGCCACCCACGTGGCAAGTGGCAAGTTTAAATTTACAACTTGCCACTTGCCACGTGGGTGGCACTAAGTAACTTGTGTTATTTTCTTTCATATAGTACATAATATGAAAGAAAATAACTTTTATTAAGGCCATTCACTATATGAAGGGGTGTTTTTATGCGTACTAGCAAAGATGATATATTTGATAAACTAAAGTCAGATGAATGTATAAATAAATTTAAAGAATTAGGACTAAATACTGTAATGCTGTCTGGAAGTATAGTAACTAAGGATTTTAAGGGTTATTCTGATATAGATATAGCCATTTTAAGTGAAGAGGATATAAGCTTAAATAGGATTTTAGACCTAGAAGAATATTTGGAAAAGTTTTTAGGAACAAAGGTAGATGTAATAAATTTAAGGGATGAAAATTTAGATTTAAACCTAAAGGTTACTATATATGATAACTCCATGATAATATACAGTGATGATAACCTTAGACTATATAACATTGAATATATAAATACAGAACTGCTTTATAAAGAAAATGAAACCTTTAGGTTGTTTTGAGAAAGAAATGTGATTTTTATTTTGGCTAAATAATAAATATGATACAATCGTGGAAAATCAATACAGTTATAGTGAAATGTGTATATAAAATGATATATAATACTAATATATTAATATTAAGTTGCGGAATGAAGGGAGAAATATAAAATTGAGTGAAGTGGATAAGCGCAATAAGCTTGATGAAGAACCTTTTTCATACAATATTTCAAAAGATAATAAAGTTTTTATATATTGGCATGGAAAACAAATTACAATCTTAAAAGGAAAGGAAAGCGATAAATTTTTAGCACGAATAAAAAATGCAGACTTAAAGGAAGCTCAATTAGTTATGGCAAAGGTCACAGGAAATTTTAAACATGGCAATGAAAAAAGTAATGCTAATAGTAAACAATAAAAAATAATAAAGAGAATAATTTAAAGGTACCTTATAGCGTAGACACTAAAAAAGTTCTATTTTATAGGGTATTTTTGTGTATAATAAAATAAGTGAAAATAAGATTAGATGATTAATAAAATAATTTCTTAAAGAAAGAGAAGCAGTAAAATATGAGATTAGATAAATTTTTAGCACAATCATCCCTTGGCAGGAGGAAAGAAGTTAGAACTTATGTTAAAGAAGGCATGGTTAAGGTAAATGGGGAAGTGATAACAGAGCCTGCTATAGAAATTAACGAAAGTTTTGATGTTATTGAGTATCTTGGTAAAGCGGTCCATTATAATGGTAAAGTATATTATATGTTTAATAAACCTACGGGCTGCATTACTGCAAGAAAAGATACAATTAATAAAACAGTATTTGATTATTTTGATGATGCTCACATGAATGGAGTATTTCATGTTGGAAGACTAGATAAAGATACAGAAGGATTATTGCTATTTACCAATGATGGTGAATTTGAACATAAATTAATGCATCCGCAAAAACATGTTGAAAAAACTTATTTCTTTTGGGCCCTTGGTACTTTAGAAGAGAAAGATATAAGGAAGCTAGAACAAGGAGTTTATATTGGAAAAGGTGAAATATTAACGAAGCCTGCAAAAATAGAAGTAGACAAATGCGGAATGTATAAAGAGTTTAGCCATGAAATTCCTATTGATAATTTGGATAATATAGATTCAACACATTATAATCAGCCTATGGTTTCAGGATATCTTACTATTTCAGAGGGACGCAAGCATCAAGTAAAGCGTATGTTAAAGGCAGTAGGATGTTATGTGGTAAGTTTAAAGAGAGTTTCCATTGGAGGATTAACTTTAGATGAATCACTAAATAAAGGTCAGTATAGATCCTTGACAGAAGAGGAAGTTAAAAAACTAATGGAGTAATTACAGTTTTTTAACAAAAAAATATGGTTAAATTGCTTTTTATTTCTATCTAATTTAGTATAATATTAAATAGAAATTCAAATGTTATAGGAGCTTAAAAATGGATAATAAAAATATAAAAATTGTAGTATCAGGGGATATATGTGTAAATCAGTTACAATGGCTCACATATCCCAACATAAATGTAGGTTTAAATTGGCAAACGCATTTAAATATGCACAGCGTTTTTAGTTCAGGAGAAGCGTTGCTTTTATCAAAGCTAGTAGCTTTATCAACAGGGGCTTCTGTGATGTCACCTGATACAGAAAATATGGAGTTAACTTTATCAGGAGAAATCCTTCGTTCCACTGCAGAGTTAGATCTTTTTCCTGTATATGGTGATAAAAATAATGATAAAAAAGTTTACAGGATAAGCCGTTTGATGGGATTTACAGGCCCAAAAGACAGGTCTACCAAGCTGCTTCCTATTGAAAATGATGATCCTAATGCAGATATAGTGATAATAGATGATGAAAATAATGGATTTAACTCTAATGAAAGATTTTGGCCCCTGGCTTTGAAATCACCTGAAGCATCACCAATAATCTTATATAAGATGAGCAACGTTATTGATTCTAGTAAGCTTTGGCAGCATATCCAAGGACTTAATAATAAAAATGTAATAGTAATTGTAAATGCTGATGATTTGCGTTCTAAAGGAGTTAATATAAGCAAAGGGTTGTCCTGGGAAAAAACAGCTCAGGATTTTGTGTGGCAGATTAACAATAATCCTAGCTTGGCATTCCTAGCAACCTGCCGTCATATTATAGTTCCTTTTGGCCTTGAAGGGGCCATTTATTATAAAAATGAAGATGTACGTGAAGTTAAACTGTATTTTCTTCCATATGAATTTGAAGGCGGTTTTGTTAAGGAATCACAAGGTAAAATGTATGGGCTTACCTCTTGCTTTGTTGCCGGCCTTGCCAGCACTATGGTTTCAGGGAATCAAGAAAATGAAGAAATATCAGAATCAATAAACATGGGTATTCGCAAAGGAATTGTTTCTACTCATAAATACTTTCTTGAAGGTTTTGGGGAAAATGTTGAAGAATATGTATTCCCAAGCTCAGAAATATTTACCGAAAGGGAAGAAGATCTTATACATAGAGATCATGTGCAGGATGTAATAGTGCCTGTTTATCCTAATTCTAGCTGGTACATTTTAAAGGATAAAAGCTCCACAAGTTTAGCAGAAATAGCCTATGATATTGTTAAGAATGGAGTTAAAAATGCACTTAAGTCTATACCAATAGCGAAGTTTGGAAATTTAACAACTGTAGATAAAACAGAAATTGAGAGTTATAAGAGTATAAAAAATCTTATGCTGGAGTATATCTCAAATAAAAATACTGTACGTCCGCTTTCGATTGCTGTATTTGGTACCCCTGGATCAGGAAAGTCCTTTGGTATAGTTGAAGTGGCTAACAGTATTGCATCAAACCTAATTAAAAAGATAGATTTTAATTTATCACAATTTAGATCCACAATGGATTTAGTCAATGCTTTTCATAAGGTAAGAGACATTGTACTAGAAGGGAAAATTCCACTGGTGATTTTTGATGAATTTGATTCTGCTTTTGAGGGAAATCTTGGATGGCTAAAATATTTCCTAGCTCCTATGCAGGATGGTGTATTTAGGGAAGGGGATTCTATTCACCCTATTGGGAAAGCTATCTTTGCATTTGCAGGAGGAACCAGCAGTACTTTCAGTGAGTTTTTTGGAGAAGATATAGAAGATAAAGAAGAACAAAGGCAGTTCTTATTAAAATTTAGAAGTGCTAAAGGTCCAGATTTTGTAAGTCGTTTAAGAGGCTATGTAAACATTATGGGGCCAAATCAAACAGATGAAAAATTGGATCAGTTGTTTATAATTAGAAGAGCAATACTACTGCGTTCATTATTAGAACGTAAAGTGCCCTATCTTATAAATGATAATGGAGAGGCACAAATTGATAATGGAGTACTAAGAGCAATGCTTAAAATTCCAAGATATAAACATGAGTCAAGATCTATGGAAGCCATATTGGATATGAGTATGCTGACTAACTCTACAAAATGGGAGCAATCCTGTTTGCCTTCTAAAGAACAGCTAAAGCTTCATGTGGATGAAGAACAATTCTTACGTCATTTAATGCATGATGCTTTTTATGGTGAAAAAGTTGAAAGTATTGCAAGGGCAATTCATGAAAAATATAGAATGCTTAATGCAAATAATAAGGACATGGATGAGGAGTCTATAAAGCCTTGGCAGGAGCTTAGTGAGGAGCTTAAAAACTCTAATCGTGAACAGGCTAGAAATATTCCAAGTGCTTTAATAAAAATTAATTATGATATTGTTTCAGTTAAAGAAAAACCGGAATTTAAACAATTTACACCTAAAGAATTAGAGATTTTAGCTAAAAGTGAGCATATGTACTGGTATAGATATAAAAAAGAGTGTGGATGGAAGTATGGCAACTCTAAGGATAGCAAGAAAAAGATAGATTGTGACCTTGTTTCATGGAACAGTTTAACACAGGATAAGAAGGATAAACTATATAAAATGGTTGAAATTTGGCCAGAAATATTGGCTAAATCAAATTTCAAGATAGAACCAGTAAGAGTTTCCTAATAATGGAATGGTGCCACCCACATGACAAGTGGCAAGTTTGAAACAAAATATATTTAAAGATGGGGCTGTCGCATTAAGAAATTAAACCTCAATATATTGTTTTAGAATTTAAAAATCTAACACAATATATTGAGGTTTTTATTCTTTCTGCCACAGTCATATTTTTTATGAGATATAAAACCTACAGCTTCTCAGCAGACGTAAATAAAATATTAACAATTTTCCTAATTTTTGATATAATAATCCTTATTTGTACTAGAGAGTAAAGGAGGTATTAAATTTGAAAAAATCTCCTGGTATTATGGGTGTATTAAGTTTTATAATCATTTCTTTTATTATTGGGGAAGTTATAAAAGTTACAATAACGAAGAAAGATGTAAATATGGCTGCTATACCAGCAGTAAGCTATAGCTTGATAAAGCCTATTGAGCCTAGATTTCAATCGCCTGATATTAAGGATAATAGGCCATCGCTTTTAATGAAAAAAGAACGTTTGGCGAAGGGTGGTGTAATAGGTACATCTGGAAGAGGGGTAGTTGCACTAAGATTTGATGATTATCAAAATGTATTTAGGGAAAAAATATATCCGCTGCTAGTGGCTCGGGGTCTTCCGTGCAGCATGGCCTTAATATCAAGATTTGATACTGCACAAAGCTGGGGTATAGGCACAACTTGGGATGACATTAGAGAGTGGAATAGAAACGGCGTTGAAATATGGAGCCATGGAACAGATCATAAGGATTATAGTAAAAGTGGATATTCAGGACTTTACAGTCAAATAGTTACTTCAAAAAAAGAAATAGAAATGCAAGGTATAAAAGTTGTAGGGTGGGCACTTCCTGGTGTTAAACCTAGTACAAGGAATTTACCTTACAATGGATTGACCAAGCCTAGCCATTATAACAGTACTACTGGAAGATTACTGATGAATACATATGCTTTAACAGAAGCTTATATATATAATCCTCGGAGAGTTTTACCAGCAAGCATTTATCATGGGTTAGGTCATGTAACTGCCTCTGATGGTAGAGAAACAGTTTCATCTTTGATGGAAGAAATAAATATAGCTATTAAAAATAAATCAGGCATTGAGATAATGTGTCATGCAGGTAATTTGGGCAAGCCTGGGAATTTAACTTTTAAAGAGTTTGAAACTATATTAAATTATATAAAAATGCAGTGGGATAAGGGCTTAGTAGAGGTGCTAACTCCTTCTGGAATTTATTTTGCAGACCCTAATAGCAGCATCAGACTTAAATTAAATTCTGATGACAGCTTTGAAGGGTTAACAACAGCTAATTCAGGAGCATGGAAGGGAACAAGAAGTTGGACTGGAAAGACTATTGAAACAAGTAAAGGAAGGACGGGAAAAAACTTTCTACGCATAGGCAGAAGTATTACCCATTCAGCAGTAACTCAAAAAATTGTAAACTTAGATAAATTAGGAGTTTCAGGAGAACAATTTGTATTTGAAGGATGGTTCAGGTCTTATAGCAGTAAAGATGCAGTTGGTATGGTACAAATAAACGATTATGATAGTCCTAGCAAATTGAAAATAATAAAAAAATCAGTAAGTAAGGGCAAAGAGTGGACAAGACTGAGATTTGTATTTTGTATTCCTCCTGGTACAAAAAACATTACAGTATCTCTTTATGGAGACCTGGAATTTGGTACTGATTGGGATGACGTAAGTATAAAGAAGATATAGCGCTAGAAAGATGCTTGTTTTAAAAATTATTATAGTTTAATTAATAAAGAAAATAATTTATATAAAAAAAGTTTGCTTTATGTAGTAATATGTGTTATTATTAACTGTAACTTAAATTAATAGTAAATAATGTATTATCATATATTTCAATTAGTACTACAAATATAGTATGTTGATATCGAAATTTTGTTAGTTAATTATTACAACTAGTTTAAGAATAATAAAATTTCGGAGGTACACATTATATGAATGGTACAGTAAAATGGTTTAACGCAGAAAAGGGATTTGGATTTATTACAGGAGAAGACGGAACAGATGTTTTCGCACACTTTTCACAAATAAATTCAGATGGTTTCAAATCACTTGAAGAAGGCCAAAAGGTTTCTTATGACGTTGTTAAAGGCGCTAAAGGACCTCAAGCAGAAAATATTACTGTTATTTAATTAATAGATATTTTACCCCTTAAATAGTTTTCTATTTAAGGGTTTTTTTAGTTTTTTGTTAACTTTAATACAATAGAAAAATTAAATAAAAATAAATGAGCAATAGTTTAAATCTATTGCTTTTTATTTTATATAACTTTAAGCATAATAAGCAAAAAATGAGCATATGTTTAAAATATAAAATAACATAGAAATTTTACAAAAGGTAATGAATACGTTTTTTATACAAAGTGTGAAAAACTGCAATAAATCAAATATGTTACAAAAGAAAAATAATGAGCAGGTAGCATGATGAGAAAGGATGATTAATTTATGAGCGAAAAAAGAATGCTTGTTAAGATAGCTCATTATTATTATGAGTTAGGGATGACTCAAGAAGAAATAGGTAAAAGGCTTTCAATGTCAAGACAAAAGGTCAACAGAATAATAAAAAGTCTTATAGAAAAAAACATAGTATCAATCAAGATAAATGGATATGATGAGACTCATGTTGGTCTTGAGGACACTTTAGAAAAGGAGTTTTCCCTTAAAGAAGTTATAGTAACTTCAGTAGATGACGAGGATGGTTTAATAGATAAATTATCAGATGCTGCAGCTTTATATCTTGAAAGAACCATAGAAAATAATGAAACAATAGGGGTTTCTTGGGGAACTACACTTTCAAGTACTGCTGCCAAATTAAAAAATTTAAGAAAAAACAACATATCTGTTGTTCAAATAGTTGGTGGGGAAAACCTGCAGGATCCATCTTTAAAGGCAGATGAAATTACAAGGGTAATTGCAAATAAACTTAATGGCACCCCATACCTTATGTATGCTCCTGCTATAGTTAAAGATGAAAGATTAAAAACAGCTATGATGAATGAGCAAAGTATAAAGAATATATTTAATCTTATAAAAAAATGTACTACGGCAGTAGTGGGAATTGGAAATTTAACTGAAGACTCCACTATATGCAAGCAAAGCTATTTAACAAAGGAAAATTTGGAGAAGTTAAATGAGCAAAAATGCGTTGGGGATATATGTCTGCAGGCTTATAAAATTAGTGGGGAAGTAATTGAAGATAATATAAGCAAAAGAGTTATAGGTATAGGAGCAGAGGATTTGAAGAATATTCCTAGGGTAATAGGCATAGCTGGAGGAAAAGAAAAGACAAAAGCTATACTTGGAGCTTTAAGAGCAGGATTTATAGATGTGCTGGTAACTGATAATATAACTGCTGAGAACATATTAAAAATTAAAAATGAACAGCAATAAATTTGGGGGGATTGTAGGTGTGTGACAATTATCTTTTAGGAATTGATGCAGGCACTTCAAAAATAAAAGCAGTTATATTTAACCTCAAAGGGGAAGAAATTTTTGTAGAGGAAAAAAGCAATTCTATTATTACAAAACATAGAACCTGGACAGAACAAAACATGGGCTTATTATGGGAGGATTTTTGCCTTATAATAAGGAAGCTTTTAAATAAAAACAGGATAAATCCTAAAAGCATCTTGGCGGTAGGAATAACTGCACAGGGTGAAGGATGCTGGCTTATCGATAAAGAAGGGAATCCTGTGAGGGATGCAATACTATGGTCCGATGGAAGAGCTAGAAGTATTGTTGAAGATATAAAAAAAGATGAAGAGATGATACTTAAGATAAAAAAGATAACAGGCTCTTATCCTTTTCCAGGTGCTACATCAATTATATTAAAGTGGCTGGCTATAAATGAAAAGGAAACTTTAGACAAGGCCTATGGATGCATGTTTTGTAAAGACTGGTTGAGGTACAAATTGACAGGAGATATGTGTCTTGAAACCACAGATGCTTCAACAGCATTATTAGATTTAGAAACAGGAGAGATATCAGAAGATTTATTAAGGATGCTAGGGATTCATGACTACGGATTTCTTTTCAACCCTCTTTCTAATTGCTGCAAGCTTATAGGAAGAGTTACAAAGGAAGCTTCAGCTTTAACAGGACTTGCAGAAGGGACTCCAGTATCAGCGGGCCTTATGGACATTGTAGCAGCGGCAACTGGTATGGCAGCGGTAGAAGAAGGAGACAGCTGCACTATTTTAGGCACAACTTGCTGCAATAGTGTGGTAAGAAAAAATCGTGAATGCAGCACAGAAAATACTTCGGGATTTGAATGTCATGCAGTAGAAAACCTTTATTTGAATGTAATAGCTTCTATGGCAGGGACACCTAATTTGGAATGGGCAATAAATACATTTTTTCAAAGGGAAAGAGAAGAAGCTGAGAGTGAAGGAAAAGATGTATATAATATTTTAGAGGATTTAGTAAAAGACATAAAGGCAGGTTCAGGAGGAATAGTTTATCATCCATATATAAGTACTGGAGGAGAAAGAGCTCCATTTTTCAATCCAAACGCAAGAGCACAATTCTTTGGCATTTCATCTAATGCAACTAAATACCATATTTTAAAAGCGGTGTATGAGGGAGTAGCCTTATCCATCAAAGATTGTCTTCAAGATGTTCAAAGTAAAGGAAAGATATATCTAGGCGGAGGAGGGGCAAAAAGTTATTACTGGGCACAGATAATAGCAGATTGTACAGGTAAAGAAGTAGTAATACAAGAAGGAAAGGAATATGCAGCAAAAGGAGCAGCGTTATGTGCTGGTGTTGCAGTAGGAGTGTATAAAAATATAAGGGAAGCGGCTTTAAAAACTCTCCGTGTAAAAAGAACTTTTATACCAAATGAAAAAAATAAAGTTACATATGACAAGGTTTATAAACTATACAAGGGATTAAGGGAAGCGGAGTCATATTACTGGAACTTAAGAAGTGAAATTTTTCATGGGAATTAAAGTTTTATGGAGGGATTAAAATGGAAAATTATTTAAAGGAAAAAAATGAAGTCATACAGGCTGGCAAAGCTATGCTAAATGAAGGATATACCGTTGGAACCTGGGGAAATATAAGCGTTCGTTCAGATGATGGTAAATACATGATTATAACTCCAAGTGGGGTTGATTATGAAATTATAACCCCTGAGATAATGTCAGTGGTTGATATGGAAGGAAATTTAGTTTCAGGTAAAACACCTTCAATTGAAACAGGACTTCATCTGACTATATACAAAAACAGGCCTGAAATAAATGCAATTATGCATTCGCATTCTATCTATACCTGTGCAATAGCAGCAACAAGGGAAGAAGTACCTCCAGTATTAGATGAATTGGCTCAAATAGTTGGCGGGGGAATAAAGGTTGCAGAATACGGACTGCCTGGTTCCAAGGAGCTTGCTGAAAATTGCGTAAAAGCCCTTGAAGATAGAATGGCAGTACTCCTTGCAAACCATGGAGGAGTGTGTGTTGGACGAAATATTAAGGAAGTTTATAAGATAACTAAAGTTGTTGAAGTCTCTCTTCAATCCTATTGTTTGGCAAAAAGTATAGGGAGCCCAGTGGCACTTTTAAAAGAGCAGGTAGACTTTATGAGAAACTTCTTTTTAAACGCCTATGGAAAGGAAAATAAATAAAGAGAGAAGGTTATATAATGAAGGCTTTGGTTACTGCTGAAATAAATGAAGGTATAATAAGTGAGCTTGAGGACTACATGGAGCTTACCTTCGAAGGCTGGGGCAAGGAATTAAGAAAACTTACAGAGGATGAGATGATTTATTTTCTTAAAGATAAAGAAGTTTTAATTACAAGTTACGATCCAATTACAAGAAAGGTTATAGAAGCATGCCCAAATTTAAAACTAATAGCTTGCACTCGAGCTAATCCTGTAAATATAGATATAGATTGTGCAAAAGAAAGAAATATTCCTGTAATATATACACCGGGAAGAAATTCAGATTGTACAGCGGAATTTACAATTGCTTTAATGCTAAGTATAGGAAGAAAAATACCTATGGCCTATAAGAGTTTAAAGGATGGGAAGTACTTATCAGATGAGAAGATAGAAAATAAAGCAAAAGAAGGACTAAAGGAGGATGTAACTTGGGCTCTTGGAGCAGGAACTCCCTATGTAGAGTTTAAAGGAACACAGCTTAAAAGCCATACTTTAGGACTGCTTGGATATGGAAGTATAGGCAGGAGAGTGGCAAGCATCGCAAGGGCCTTTGGAATGAAGATATATATATATGATCCTTTTATATCAGAAATAGAATTAAATGATAATGCACAGACAAAGGTTTCCCTTGAAAAGTTACTTAAAGAATCGGATTTTATAAGTTGCCATTGTAAGGTTGACGAAAGTACAAGGGGACTTATGGGTAAAGAAGCATTTGATATGATGAAGAACACAGCTTATTTTATAAACACTTCGAGAGGGGCTATCGTGGATGAAGAAGCTTTGATAGAGGCTTTAAGAGAGGCGAAAATTGCAGGAGCGGCTATTGATGTATTTAGCGCAGAACCTCTATTTAAGAATCATCCTTTTGTAAAAGAACTCAGCAATATAGTTATCACACCTCATCTTGCAGGAGCAACCTATGATGCTATAGATAATCATTCAATAATGATTGTTCAAGATATAAAAAGTTTCTTAAAGGGCGAGAGAATGCTGCATGAATATAAATAAGCAAATTAGGGGGATAGGAAATGAACGAATTTGAAAAATGGGGACCATGTACAAAGGCGGTACACGTTGGTTCAGAACCTTGTCCAGCTACAGGAGCACTAGTGGCACCTATATATCAAACTTCTACCTATGCTTATGAAAGCACAGATGAAGCAGCGGAGGTATTTACGGGGCAAAAGTTTGGATATCTTTACGGAAGAGATCACAGCCCAACGGAATACCAGCTGGAAGAAAAGCTTGCAGCCTTAGAGGGAGGAGAAGCATGTAAGTTTTTTGCATCGGGAATGGCTGCCATTGCAAATGCACATATGGCATTATTAAAAGCAGGAGATCATGTAATATGCGGAGCTGTTGTATATGGGGGAACTTATGGATTATTTGACAAGATGCTTAGACCCTTTGGAGTAGATGTAACTTATGTGGATACCTCAGATATAGAAGCTTTAAGAAAAGCATTAAAGCCTAATACAAAGGTTGTTCATGTGGAAACTCCAGCAAATCCTACTTTAAAAATAACTGATATAGCAGAAGTTTCGAGGTTTTGTAAAGAAAATAATCTAAAGCTCATTGTAGATAATACATTTTGCACACCCTATGTCCAAAGACCCTTAGAACTTGGAGCAGACATTGTAGTTTATAGTGCTACTAAGTACTTAAACGGCCATGGAGACTGTATTGCAGGAGCTATAGTAGGGTCAAAGGAATTTATAACAAAGGGGCTTCATGAAGGAATTACAAAGCTTGGAGCATTAATCTCTCCATTCACAGCTTTCCTTGTAAAAAGAGGAATGCAGACACTAACCCTTAGAATGGATAAACACTTATCAAATGCAATGAAGATTGCAGAGTATCTTGAAAACCATCCTAAGGCTCAATGTGTAATATACCCAGGGCTTAAGTCTTTTCCTCAACATGAACTTGCAAAGAAGCAGATGAAGGGCTTTGGAGCCATGATATCACTAGAAGTTAAAGGCGGGCTTGAAAATGCTAGAGCTTTATGTAATAACCTTAAGATGATAAAAATAGCAGTAAGCCTTGGAGATGTAGGAACGCTTATAGAGCATCCAGCCACAATGACACACAAATCGTTACCAGTGGAAGAAAGAAAGGCAAGTGGAATTACCGATGGACTAATAAGGCTTTCAATAGGAATCGAAGACCCAGAAGATATTATTAATGATTTAGAGCAGGCCTTTGAGAAAATTTAATATAAATCTAATAACAGAGTATGGAGGTTAATATTCATGGAAAAACGTTTGTATTCAGTAGGAGTATGGGCATTTGGTTCCTGCAGTGATAGGTTTTGTGAAGCTGGATATCATGAAGGCAGAACTTTTAAAGAAAAGGTAGAATGTGCAAGCAAAGTAAAGGGGCTTTCTGGTATAGAAATACACTATAATGGAGATTTTACAAAAGCAAATGCAGAGGAAACTAGAAAGATAATACAAGATGCAGGGCTTAGAGTATCAGCAATAAATTGTGAAACCTTTGGAAATAGAATTTTTGCTAAAGGAGCTTTGACTTCAACAGATTCTAAGATAAGGCAAAGTGCCATAGACATTGTAAAAGCAGCGGGTGAAATGACAGAATATTTCGACGCATCTCTTGTGAATTTATGGCCAGGAGCTGATGGGTTTGATTACTCCTTCCAAATAGATTTTGTAAGAGAATATGAGCTGTTAATGGATTCTATAAGACAAATTACAGAGGCTAATCCCAAAGTTAAGTATTCTCTAGAATACAAATTAAGAGAGCCAAGAATGAGGTCCACTATTGGAACAGCCTGCAAGGCATTAGCAGTTACAAATGAAATTTCTAAAGAAAATTTGGGAGTTACTTTGGATTTTGGTCACTCTATTGCAGCAAAAGAAAGTCCAGCTGAAGCAGCAGCTTTCTTAAGTAGATATAATAAATTATTTCATGTTCATTTAAATGATAATACAAGAGATTGGGATGACGACTTAATTACAGCTTCCTATCATCTATGGGAAACATTAGAGTTCTTATATTATTTAAAGAAATGTAATTACAATGGGTGGATAGGCTTTGACATGTCCCCTTGGAGAGAAGATCAAATAAAGGCTGTTGAGCATTCTATAGAAATAGTAGAAAAAATGTTTGGATATGTAGATGAGATAGATGATGAAGAATTAAGTGAAGCTCTTAAAGACACCAATGCTCTTAGAAGTCACAGACTTTTATGGGATAAATTATTTAAGTAAAGGTGAAAGGGGGGAGAATTATGTATTGTATGGACATGACTGGAAAGGTAGCAATCATTACAGGGGGAGCAAGGGGTATAGGCAGAGCGATTGTAGAAGCTTTTGTGGACTGCGGCGCAAAGGTTGTTGTAGCTGATATAGACTTTGAAGAAGCATCAAAGCTTTGCAAGGAAATAGGTGAAGAAATAGCCCTGGCAATAGGCTTAAATGTAACTAAAAAAGAAGATGCTGAAGACATGGTGAAGAAGGCTGTAGAAAAGTTTAAACGAGTGGACATATTAGTTAATAATGCAGGGACTTCAACTATGGATTATGTTGAAGACATCAAGGAGGAAGACTGGGATAAGATAATGGATATTAATGCAAAAGGGGTACTTTTATGCTCTCAGCCAGTGCTGAAGTTTATGAAAAAGGCGTCTATAAAGGGAAAGATAATTAATATAGCTTCTCAAGCAGGAAAAAATGGCTATAGATGTATGGGAAATTACTGTGCTTCAAAGCATGCGGTAATGGGACTGACAAAAGTTATGGCGGTGGAAAATGCTAAGTACGGTATAAATATTAATGCAGTATGTCCAGGAATAATTGAAACGGATATGAAAAGAAGAGAAAGAGTTTGGGGCGGAGCTTTAAGAAAAATGGAGGCTAAAGACATAGAAAACGAAGATAATTCTCAAGTGCCACTAGGAAGAACGGGACAGCCTGAAGATGTAGCAAATGTGGTAATGTTCTTAGCTTCTAAATATTCAGATTATATGACGGGCCAAGGAATAAATGTCACTGGTGGAATGACAATGAACTAATAATATTTTGAGAATGGAATAATTAAAACTAACTATCTTGCCTTTAAAATAATTATAAATTTATATGGGGGATGTAAAATGAAAAAAAGCAAACTCAGAAATATTATAAGTATGTCCTTAGTTTTAGGTATGGCTTTGATATCTTTATCAGGCTGCGGATCAAGTAAAAGTGATAAGGCTGAAACTATAAAAGTAGGATATATTGGAGCTCTTTCAGGAGATACAGCTGTTTGGGGTCAAGCTGGATTAAATGGTATGAAACTTACAGCAAAGAAGATTAATGCTGAAGGCGGAATACTTGGCAAGCAAGTTGAAATAGTATCTCTTGATGGACGTGGCCAGCCAGTTGACTCAGTTAATGCTTTTAATAAATTAGCAGATCAAAAAGATGTTATTGCAGTTATTGGAACAAACTTCTCAAGCTGTAATATTGCAATGGCGCCTATTGCGGATTCAAAGAAGATTCCTTTAATTGCAACAGCAGCGTCAAATTTAAGGGTTACAGTTGATGAGCAAGGAAACTTACATCCATACTCATTTAGAATAGGATTTATTGATCCATTCCAAGGAGAGGTTCTTGCAAACTTTGCATCAAAAGAATTAAAAGCTAAAACTGCTGCAGTTATGACTGACGTTGGTTCTGATTACTCCACAGGACTTACATCATACTTCATTGAAAGTTTCCAAAAGAGCGGCGGAACTATTGTAGAAAAAGCAACAGGACACTCAGGAGATAATGATTTCCGTGCGCAGCTAAGTAAAATTGCTCAAAAGAATCCAGACGTTGTTTTAGTTCCATGGATTTATAAAGATGTTGCTTTAATTGTTAATCAAGCAAGAGAACTTGGAATAAAATCAGTATTTCTTGGTGGAGATGGCTGGGACTCAAAGGAAATTTTAACCATGGCTGGACCAGCACTTGAAGGCTGTTATTATACATCACAACCATCCTTTGCAAGACCTATTACAAAACCATATCATGATGAATATGTGAAAGAATTTAATAATTTAGTTCCTGAAACAGAGGCGCTTTTTGCACATGACGGACTTTATTGGATAAAAGATGCATTAGTAAGAGCAGGAAAAGTTGATAGAACAGCATTAAGAGATCAATTAGAAAAGACTGAAAAATTTGATGGACTTCTTGGAAGTATGAGCATTGATCCAAAAACTCATAATCCAGCTAAGCCATGCAGCATTTATCAAGTTAAAAATTCTAAATTTGAATATGTTGGAGATTTCCAGTAAGTTTAGTTTGTTTTAAGAAAGTGGGACTGTCTCAAATGGAACTATTCATAATATGTACTTAAGCATTGTGAGATAGTCCCACCAAATCATAGAGGAGGAGGGGCGTAGATGTTACTTCAGCAGATTATAAATGGTATTTCAATTGGTGGAATTTATGCACTGCTTGCTACAGGTTATGCACTTATATATAGTTTGCTTGGATTTTCTAACTGGGCTCACGGCGATGTTGCCATGCTAGGTGCCTATATGGGACTTTTAAGTGTTACCACAGGCAATATGCCATTCTGGCTTTCTGCTATTATTGCAGTAATGGGTGCAGGAATAATTAGCATATTAAATGAAAGAATTGCATACAGGCGCATTAGAAATAATAATTCACCTACAATGTTTTTAATGATAGCAGCTATGGGACTATCAATAACCTTTCAAAATGCAGTGATGTTATTAATTGGACCAAAATTTAAGACATTTCCTCCAGTGTTTCCTGTAAAGGCATTGTCCTTAGGAAACGTAAAAATAGGAGTTCTTGATATATTTTCACTTCTTATTGTACTTACAGCATTAATTTTACTCTCGTTTTTAATTAATAAAACTAAATTTGGCCTTGCAGTTAGGGCGGTATCTTCAAATATGAGAACAGCTTCAATTCTTGGAGTAAACGTTGATAAATATATAATGCTTGTATTCTTTCTTTCTGGAGCACTTGCAGGAGCAGCTGGGATGCTCCTTGGAATGAAATACACTGTATATCCACTTATGGGAAATACCTCACTAAAGGCATTTATAGCATCAGTGCTTGGCGGCCTTGGCAGTGTTCCCGGAGCGATAATCGGTGCTTTTATTATTGGACTAATGGAGACTTTTGTATCTGCTTATATTAACACAACACTTAGGGATTTGTTTGTTTTTGGACTTCTTGTATTAATTCTTCTTGTTAAACCTACTGGTCTTTTGGGTAAAGAAGTGGAAGATAAAGCTTAAAGAAAGTTGGTGAAAAAATGTCAGGATATGTTGGAGGAATAATTATACTTGTAGGTATTAACATAATAGCTGTTCTTGGAATATCAATACTCACAGGCTTTACAAGATTGTTTTCCTTTGGTAATGCAGGCTTTATGTCAATAGGAGCATACACTTCTGCAATTTTAACAACTAAGTTCCATGTTCCATTTGTTATGGCAGTGATATTAGGTGCTTCTATGGCCTCTATTTTAAGCTATGGACTTGGAAAGCTTACATTAAATCTTAAGGGAGACTATTTTTTAATTACAACCCTTGGTTTTGGAGAATGTACAAGAGTATTTATGGAGTATATGGATAAGTATACAGGGGGAGCAAGGGGATTTGCAGGTATTAAACAAAGTACTTCTATAACAGTTGTCATAGTTTCTGTTATACTTGCAGCCTTTTTAGCTTGGAATTTCACTCATTCAAAGTATGGAAGAAACTTAGTTGCAGTTAGAGAACAGGAGGTAGCTGCAGCTGCGTCTGGTGTTGATGTGGTAAAGGCAAAGCAAATGTCATTTACTATCAGCGCATTTCTTGCAGGGTGGGCAGGGGCATTATTTGCTCATTACTATACCTTTATAACTCCTGCAATGTTTAATCTTGATAAATCATCAGAGCTCACCATAACTGTTGTTATTGGTGGTCTTGGAAGCTTAACAGGCTCAATTATATCCACAGTAATACTTACGGTGCTTCCAGAGGTTATGAGGGCTTTTGCAAGTTATAGAATGTTATTTTATGGACTCGCAGTTGTTCTTGTTATAACACTAAGACCAAGCGGACTTATGGGATATAGGGAATTCTCACTTTCAGGTATTAAAAGGCTTTTTACCAAAAAGCATACTGCAGAGGTGAATAAAAATGAGTGAAATAATTTTAGAAATGAAAAATGTAAATAAGCAGTTTGGTGGAGTAAAGGCAATTGATAATTTTTCCGTTGAGCTTGAGAAAGGTAAAATCCACGGGCTGATTGGTCCAAATGGAGCTGGTAAGACAACAATATTTAATAATATCACAGGTATTTATGCACCTACATCAGGAACCATTCATTTTAACGGCAATGATATAACTGGACAAAAGCCTTTTATGATTGCAAGGATTGGTATAGCAAGAACCTTTCAAAACATAAGATTGTTTTCCCAGGTATCTGTTCTTGAAAATATTTTAATAGCAAGTCATATGGATGCAAAATATAATTTTTTTACTGCGGTAACTCATATAGGTAAGTATAGAAAAAATGAAAAGGATTTAAAAGAAAGAGCGATAAATTTACTTAAAATACTCGAACTTGACCATAAGATAAACGATTTGGCTGGAAGTCTTCCCTATGGTGATCAAAGGAAGGTTGAAATAGCTAGAGCACTTGCCTTAAATCCAAAGCTTCTTCTTCTTGACGAACCAGCGGCAGGTATGAACCATGAGGAATCAAAGGAGCTTGTTAATTTCATAAAGGAATTAAAGGAAAAATTCAATTTGACAATACTGATGATTGAGCATCATATGGACGTAGTTTCGGGACTATGTGAAAATGTAACGGTTCTGAATTTCGGTAAGACTATTGCATGTGGCAATACAGATGAAATAAAGAATAATAAGGTAGTTATAGAGGCGTACCTTGGAGAGGGGGAGAACAGCGATGTTAAAGGTAGATAATTTAAGAGCAAGATATGGTGGAATTAACGCAATAAGAGGAGTAAGTATAGAAGTTAATGATAATGAGATAGTAGCCATTCTTGGTTCAAATGGAGCAGGAAAATCAACCTTGCTTAAATGCATTACAGGGCTTATGAAATGTGAGTCAGATGGCATTACCTTTGATGGCAATAAGATTCCCTCGTCTCCTTATGAGGTAGTTAAAATGGGAATTTCCCATGTTCCAGAGGGAAGGCAGATATTCCCTAATCTTACTGTTTACGAGAATCTAATGGTAGGTGCGTTTCTTAGGAATAAAAAGAGTGAAATAGAAAAGGATTTAAAACATATATATGAACTTTTTCCAATATTAAAGGAAAGAGAACAGCAGTATGGAGGGCTTTTAAGCGGCGGAGAACAGCAAATGCTTGCAATTAGCAGAGGACTTATGGCAAAGCCAAAACTGCTTCTTCTTGATGAACCATCCCTTGGACTTGCTCCAATAATTGTGAATCAAATTTTTGAAATTATTAAGGAAATCAATAAAGAGGGAACAGGAATTTTGATTGTTGAACAAAATGCATATAAGGCTCTAAGGATATGTGATAGGGCATATATGTTAGATGTTGGCAAGATTGAAGATACAGGTACAGGTAAGGAACTCCTGGAGAAAGAAGATCTAGCAAAACATTATCTTGGAGAGTAGAGATAAAAGAAGCAATAGAATAATCCATTGCTTCTTTTATTTGCGTGCGTAGAGTAAAATATTATCAGGGGATGAGTGGAATTAAATCCATATTATATGAAAAACATGTAATTAATTCACGTACATGTCCTCTTAAATGGGATTAAGTTCATAAATTACAAACAACCCACTATTGTTGTTAATATAAAGTTCATATTATTATTAACATGCAATGGCGAAAGGAGAGAATTTATGAACAAACTATTTCAACAACGTATAGCAAGAATGCTTATTGTATTTATGATTACTGTAATGCTTCCTGTCAGGGTATTTGCAGCTGGTGAAGACGGCATAGTAACTACTGCACAAGAAGTTTCAGAAAACATAAATATAGAATCAGAAGAATTGGAAGCAAAAATAGTTGGGGAGGTAAAGGAAAAAAGAGAGAAAAACGTTAAATACTTTTTTAAGGACAATGGAACCTATGAGGCTGCAATTTATAATACTCCAGTGCATTACTTAGAAAATGGAGTATGGAAGGATATCGATAACAGCTTAGTAGAGGAAAAGGATGAAGAAAACAGTAATGTTTTAGGTAACAAGGAAAACGATTACAAAGTGAAAATAGGAAAAAATTCTAATGCTAAAAAGCTTGTAACAATTGCAAAGGATAACTATGAACTTTCTTGGAATATAGAAAATCCCAAAGAGTCCCCTGCTCGGGTACAAGCTTTAGAAGAAGAAAAGCTCAATGAAGATACAGAGAAAGAAGTAGTAGAGGATTTAGAAAATAACAAGGCATTAAAAAAGAAATCACAAGCAGAAAAAGAAAAAATAAAAAACAACGCCATTGAAAATGAAAAGAAGAAAATTGTTAAAAACACCTCATCTTCAGTAAAGTTTACTGAAATTCTTGAAGGGGTGGACTTAAGCTATGATATTTTAAGTGATAATGTAAAAGAAAACATAATTATAAACAAGCCTATAGAAAATCCTACATTTAAGTTTAATTTATACATAAAAAACTTAATACCAAAACTTCAAAAGGATAAAACCATAATATTTTATGATGAAAAGGATAGTAATAAAGCAGTATTTATGATGAATGCACCTTTTATGGTGGATGCTAAAGGCGAGCATAGTGAAAATATAGAAATAACTTTAGAACAAAGTAAAAAGGATTATAATTTAACAATAATTCCAAACAAGGAATGGATAAATAGTCCTGATAGAGAATTTCCAGTGGTTCTTGATCCGCCAGTTAGAACAGACTTGGGTATTACCAGTATTCAAGATAGTTTTGTAGGTTATAATGTAGCTGGAAACAATTATAGCAATGCTATATCCCTTGGAGTAGGAAATGGAAGCGGCTCAGGAACTACAAGAAGCTTTTTAAAGTTTCAGCTTCCAGCTGATTTAAATAAGCCAGGTTCCGTAGTTGTAAATGCAAAGCTTAACTTGGCACTATATAAAACTAATCTGGAAAGTAGACAAATAAATGTACATAAGGTCTTAGGAGATTGGCAGTCAAGTACAATAACTTGGAGTAATAAACCTGATTATTATGCCAATGTGGAAGATTATGAAAATGTAAAAGGTGAACTAGGAACTTGGTTTGATTGGGATATAACAAGTATAGTAAGAGAATGGCTAAAAAGCGGAAAAAATTATGGGGTTATGCTGAAGTACGATAATGAAAGTACGGGATATAATGAATTTTTTTCCTCAGACTATGGGGATGAAATAGGCAGACCTCAAATTATTATACAATATGTAAACAATTCAGGACTTGAAAGTTATTGGACTTATCAATCACAAAGTGCTGGCAGGGCGGGTACTGGATATATAAATAGTGCAAATGGAAATTTAGTATTTGTTCATAATGATTTATCCATGAGCGGAAACAAAATGCCAGTAACTATAAACCATGTATATAACAGCAATGATAGAGCATCCAGCATAGGTTATGGTAATGGGTGGAGATTAAATTTAAATCAAAGGGTAACTCCTAAAACCTTTTTTAATGAAACCTGGTATGAATATATAGATGAAGATGGGACACTGCACTATTTTTCTCCAAGCTCAGAGTCTGGAGTTTATAAAGATGAATCAGGAATAGATTTAACTTTAAAGAAAAATGCAGATGAAAGTTTTACTATAGAGGATAAAGAAAACAATAAGCTAATTTTTAATTATGGGGGGTATCTAATAAAGATACAAGACAGTAATGGAAATACGCAGCTCTTATCCTACGATGGAACCGTATTAAAAACCATCAAGGATGGAGCAGGAAGACCTACAGAATTTATTTCATCAACTGCCGGATATTTACTTGAAATTATAGATCCAAGTAAAAGAAAAACCATTTTTGGTTATACTGGAACAAAACTCACTAAGATAATTTATCCAGACAAAAGAGAAGTATCTTATAATTACGATAGCAATAATAACTTAACAGATGCAATAAATATTGATCAGTACAAAATAAATTATGGGTATTCTCCTAATGCTCCTTACTTAGTAAATAAGGTACAGGAATTTGGAACAAACAATAGTTCAGGATCAAATTTAAATTTGGTTTATGGCAATAATTCCACCATATTTACTCAAATAGTTAATGAAGACCCTGGTATAAGAAGAAATATATATCAATTTAATGACTATGGAAATACCATAAGCATTAAGGACAATGAGGATGCCACTGGAGTATCTTATAACTTTGGAAGAAATTTAGGTACAGACAAAAATAAATTGACTCTTGAATCTAAGCTTCAAAAAACTATTATAAATTATTAAAAAAATCATAATGTAGAAATTACAAATAACAGCTGGAGTGCAGGTAACGATTCAGTTTCAGTGGGAAGTTCAGCTTTCACTACAGAGCATAAATATATAGGAAATCAAGCCTTAAAGATAACAAAAACCAATAATACAGGGGCGCACTTTTATAAACAGGCAGTTACTCTGCAAAAGGGTAAAACCTATACTTTTTCTGGTTATATAAGGGCCAAAGATATTTCAAGTGCAAGCAAAAAGGGTGCAGTTTTATATGTAGAAAGCGGAGGACAGATAATAGCACAATCCAACTTTATAAGAGGAGACAGCGATTGGCAGAAGGTGGAGGCAACCTTTGCAATTCGACAAGATGCAGCAACGGCTGCTGTAGAAGTGAAAGCAGGAATAATTGAAGGAACAGGAACAGCCTACTTTGACTGTTTTCAACTTGAAGAAGGGGAAATTTCCAACAGATATAACCTGGTAGAAAACTCTGATTTTAATCTTGACAATGGAGCTGGAACCTATTGGAATAAAGCTAATAGTGATGCAAATGACAAGGTAGTAAGCACAGATAATAAATTAGCTTTTCAAATTAAGGGCTCAGCGGCTTTAAAAAAGAGCGTAAATCAAACCATAAAGGTTTCAGGTAAAAAGGGAGATACCTTCGTACTTAGCGGATGGGCTATAGGAAAGTCTGTACCTGTAACGGAAGAAGGGGAAAGACTTTTTGCATTAGATATTGGAATAAAAAAGAATAGTGGAGGATATCAGTATAAAGTTGTAACTTTCAACCCAGATTCATCTGAATGGCAGTATGCAGCAGATGCTATTCTAGCAGAAGATGATTATTCCGAGGTAAATGTATACGGATTGTACTACGGCAATTTAAATACGGCAAGCTTTGATAACATACAGCTTTATAGAGAGGAATTTGCACAAAGCTACAGCTATGATGATAAGGGTAACCTATCATCTACACAAAATTTAGCTGCACAGAAATCTGAATTTAAATATGACGGCAATAATAATTTAGTCAATGCCATAGATCCAAAGGGGTCAAATTTTAAATATACCTACGATGAAAAACATAATATAAAGACTGCAGCTTCTGGTGAAAATGTTATATATTCCTTTGATTATGATTCTAATGGAAATCCTGTAAAGGCAAAAATAGGAGATGACTCCCTATTTATAAATTCCGAATCTACCTATACTCCTAGTGGGAATTATATTTCTAAACTCACAGACGCATCTGGAAACGAAGTTAACTACACTTATTATGATGAAAATAAAGGAACTTTGAAAAATGTTGAGGATGCAAAAAAGAAGTTAACTACCTATACTTACGATGATAATACAGATATGCTGAAAACAGTATACAAAGATGCAGATCGACAAACAGTTAAAAACAGCTACGAATATAAAGATGATAAACTAGAAACCATAACTCACAATGGATTCAATTATAAATTTGAGTATGATGTTTTTGGTAATAATAATAAGGTTTCTGTAGGAGAGCAAAATTTAATAACCAATACCTTTGATAACCTAACAGGAAATCTTACTAATTCAACATATGGTAATGGACACATAACCTCAATTATCTATGACAACTTAGGAAGAATTACAGGCAGAAAATATAATGGATTAGAAAAATTTAAGTACTCCTACGATGCTTTTGGAAATTTAGGAAAGCATGAAGATTTAGAAAACGGTATAAGTTATAGATACTTCTATGACATGGCAAACAGGCTTACAAAGGTTGAGGACTCTAATAAAAACAGCACTGAATACAGCTTTGATATAAACAGTAATTTAAACAGTGCTACAGAAAAAATAAACAATGTTCCCTATGCTACAAAATATCAATATGATAGGGACAATAAGCTTAAGGACATATATTATGATAGATATAAAGTAGATAATTCAAAGGTTCAAAGCTTTTCTCTAAATAATAGCCTAATGGGGGACAAGGGAGTAAACCCTTATGATGAAAATGCAGTTTTTGAAAAGAATGATGATGGTGACACAGCCTTAGCTGCATATGAAGGTACTACTAATTTATTGAAAAATAATTCCTCCTTTGAAAACAGTACTTCCTCATGGGTTGTAGGAGATATGGGCAGTAATGGAACAGGAAAGTTTAGAATTGTAAACGACGGATTTTATGGAACAAAGGCTTTAGAATTATATGATTCAGATGGTCTATATGATGGAAGTAAGACTAATACTGCAGCATATCAATATGTAGAGCTTCCAGCAGCACTTTCAGCACCAAAGACTTATACTTTAAGTGCTTATGCCAAGAAAACAAGTTATGTAAATCCGGAGATATATGTAAATTTTATTGATGCTAGTGGAGAAGATCACTATTTTGGAAAAGGCGACCCAACAGTAATACCAGACGGAAAGTGGACAAGAATTAGTAAGTCCTTCACGGCTCCAGTAGGTACGAAAAGGATTGCAGTATTTGTTCGCGCTCAAGTACAAGATGAGTTTGTTGTTCGTTTTGATGGAGTGCAGCTTGAAGAAAAGAATTTCCCATCAGCTTATACCGAAGGTACTCTCCAGCCTTCAAAAGTGCTTTATGATTTAGGAATGAATAAAGCATCTGGAACCATGAGTGTTTGGTTTAATACTTCACAAAATGGTACTACAAGACATATTATAGGAAATCAAAAGGACACAGCACAACTATTTAATGTATATTTAGATTCAGGCAATAAGTTAAATCTTTCTATATTAGATAATGGAGCTTTTAGAAATGTAATTACCCTAACGGATACTCCTATAGAAAAAGATAAATGGAATTTTGTAAGTGTTACTTGGCGCATGGAAGGGGATACTTTAAAGTGTAAGCTTTACTTAAATGATAAGGCACCTAAAGAAGGCACTGTAGTAAATCCAGTAGATTTCACAGGAGCAGTGACAGCCCTTGGAAGCAGCATAAAGGGGACTCAGCAGCTTAATGGAAGGCTTCAGCAGTTCAGCTTCAGCAAAGAACTTTTAAATGATGAA
>NZ_JMFY01000034.1:0-221899 GCF_000765165.1 Clostridium sp. HMP27
TTAAATGAGATATAAATTTGGGTGGTACCGCGAACAGGCTTTTCGCTCCAGTAAGGAGAGAAGTCTGTTTTTTTATTTTAAAAATCAATAAATAAATTTTAGGGGGCAAAAATTATGATGTGTAAAAAAACTTTAAAAACTTTAGTAACAATTCCATTGGTGGCTTTAGCTTTATTTTCGGGGTGTTCTAGTAACAAGGGGGATGAACAAGTTATTAGTAAAGGTAATGAAAAAGTTATTAATATTGGGGTAGCTCAAATAGTGGAACATCCATCTTTAGATTCAGCTAGGAAAGGATTTATGGATGCTCTTTCAGCAAATGGTTATAAGGAAGGTTCAAATTTAAAGGTAGATTTTCAAAATGCACAAGGAGATATGCCTACAGTACAAACTATTGCTCAAAACTTTGCATCTCAGAATAAAGATCTAGTGTTTGCAATTGCAACACCTACAGCTCAGGCAATGTATAATGCAATAAAAGATAAGCCTATACTTGTAACAGCAGTAACAGATCCTGTTAAGGCAGGTATTGCAAATTCTCTTGAAAAGTCAGGAACAAACGTTACAGGAACTACAGATGCAGCGCCAATTGAAAAACAATTAGAACTCTTAAGAAAACTAGTACCTAATGCTAAGAATATGGGTATACTTTATAATACCAGTGAAGTAAACACTGAATCAGAAATTGAAAAGATTAAAAAAATAGCACCTAAGTACGGTTTGAATATTATAACCTCAGGGGTTACTAATACAAATGAGATATCGCAGTCTTTAAGTGCCCTTGTGAAAAATATAGATGTTTTATATGCTCCAGCAGATAATGTTGTCGCATCATCAATGCCTTTAATATCATCTAAGTGCATTGAAAATAAGATTCCAATTATAGGAGCTGTAAAGGCTGAAGTCGAAGGAGGAGCTTTAGCTACTGAAGGTATAGATTATTATAAACTTGGATATCAAACAGGAGTTATGGCAGTAGAAGTTATAAAAGGAAAAAATCCAAAGGAAATGCCAATTACAACTTTAAGAGATACTGAACTAGTTATAAATATGGATACTGCAAATAAGATAAATATAACTGTTCCTGAGGACTTAAAAAAATCTGCGACAATTATAAATGGTGGTGAAAAATAATGTTTAATTTTTGGTTAGGTGTATTAGAACAAGGACTTATATTTGGCATAATGGCTCTGGGAGTATATATTTCATACAAAATATTGGACTTTCCGGATTTATCAGTAGATGGCAGCTTCCCATTGGGAGCTGCGGTTACTGCTGCATCTTTAACATCAGGTATGTCCCCAGCTATTGCTTGTGTATTGTCTTTACTAGCAGGTGCTATAGCTGGAAGCATTACAGGAGTTTTACATGTAAAACTTAAAATAACTAATTTACTTTCAGGAATTATAGTAATGACAGGATTATATTCCGTTAATTTAAGAATCATGGGAAAAGCAAATATTCCTCTTTTCAACAATAAAACTATATTTACAGGTAGTAATAATACTTTAATAGTTATTTTAATATTTGTTTTGGTGATGAAGTATATATTAGATTTTTTCCTAGATACAAAGATAGGCTTTCTTTTAAAAGCAACTGGTGATAATCCAAAACTTATAACTTCACTAGGAATTGATAAAGGGACGATTAAAATTCTTGGACTTGCTATTTCAAATGCATTAGTAGCTTTATCTGGATCTATAATGGCACAATATCAAAGTTTTTCAGATGTAGGTATGGGAAGTGGAATAGTTGTAATGGGGCTTGCCTCCATTATACTTGGAGAAGCCTTATTCAAGAAGTTATCATGGGTTAAGTTAACAACTGTTGCAGTACTTGGAGCAATTCTATATAAACTAAGTATTGGGGCTGCTTTAAAATTAGGATTAGAGCCTACAGATTTAAAACTTATAACTTCTGTAATTGTAGTATGCGCACTTGGATTAAGTCAAAATAAATTAAAGTTAAAGATTAAAAAATTATCACTTTGGGGAGGGATGACTAATGCTCAAGATACAGAAATTGTCTAAGGTATTTAATGAGAATACTATAAATGAGAATTTAGTTTTAGATAAATTATCACTAGATATTGAAGAGGGAGATTTTATTACTATAATAGGAAGCAATGGAGCAGGTAAGTCAACTCTATTAAATATAATTTCAGGTTCTATAGAAGATTATAAAGGGAAAATAGTTTTAGACGATAAAGAAATATCTAATTTATCTGAGTTTAAAAGAACAAAATTTATTGGGAGAGTGTTTCAAGACCCTTCTTCGGGAACATCACCTTCAATGAATATATTAGAAAATTTATCCATGGCCCATAACAAAGGAAGGCGATTTGGACTTTCTAAGGGGATTTCAAAAAAAGATATTCCGTATTTTAAAGAGTTACTATCAAAACTTGATTTAGGCCTTGAAAATAATCTTTATAATAAAGTAGGACTTTTATCAGGAGGCCAGAGACAGGCGATGTCACTAATTATGGCTACAATGTCAAATCCAAGACTTCTTTTGCTTGATGAACATACTGCTGCACTAGATCCTAAAACTTCTGAAAAAATAATAAATTTAACTGAAGAAGTAGTCAGAAGTAAAAAGATAACTACCCTTATGATAACTCATAATTTAAATCATGCAATAAAGCTTGGCAATAGACTTATTATGATGCATAGAGGCAATATATTATTAGATATTAAAGGTGAGGAAAAGAAGTCTCTAACTATAGAAAAATTACTAAATTATTTTGAAAATCTACAATCTCAAGATGTTATGAGTGATAGAGTATTATTTTCATAGAAATTATAAACTGAAAGCACATTAAATAAGGAGATTGAGTAATTTTGAATCATAGTATAAAGGGAAAGGGTACTAGGTACCATCCTATAAATATTGAATAAGATGAGCAGAGGAATGAAAAACTCTGCTCTCTTTATTTTTTGGCTGAGACTTCTTTAGGGGATTTAACTTGAAATTGATTGGTTCTTCCCATGATATAAGAGAGCTTAATTATTTTCTTCTCATCTTCGCTCATTTCTCTATTAAACATCTTTTCAAATTGCTTTATTAAACTATAGTAATCAATATTTTTCTTTTCTTTGATAAGAGTATTTTGAGCTCTTTGGCTTATAGGATTATATGTTTTAACTTGAATTTTGTTACTGTAAATTCTTTTGAATATTTCCGTAGTATAATGAGCATCAGCAAATGCATTATGAAATTTACTATCAAGGGGAATGTTTAGCAAATTAACTGCTTTATTTAATCCTATATGAGTTCCCTTTGGACATTTAAGAAATTTAGATGCATACTGTTGAAGATTTATATATTTCATAGGTATAATAGATATATCTAAATTATGGTATTTTATATTACGTAATAGCTCTTTAATATCTGCAAGGCCCCATACACACAGGATGCTTTTATCTCCTTGAATAAAGTCAATAAATTCCTCATATATATCTTTAAAGGGCTTTGAAGTATTTAAATCATCCATTGTTATGCCAGTAAGATTTTCAATAAATGGATTAAGTGTAGTATATATATGAGGTTTTATTAGCCTATTAAAGGTTTGTATTGTTTCAAAGTTTTCATTAAGTTTTAGTGCTCCAATTTGAATTATTTCAAAAGGACATTTTTCATTTGTTATAGTGATTTTTTCTTTTTTGCATTGGTAGGCTTGATTAAATTCTAAATCAAATACTATATAACTCATATATTTATCTCCTAAATTTAATTCTATTATTTAGTATGCCACAAAAAATTATATATAAGAAGGGGGGAAATAAAAATGTCTGATTATAATGCAGCAAAAGAAAGTAAAATGACAAAAACTCTTTCTTTATGGAATTACTTTACCATAGGTTTTGGTGCGATCATTGGTACTGGTTGGGTTTTGCTTGTTGGAGATTGGATGATTATAGGCGGGGGACCTACAGCTGCAATAATTGCATTTATTATAGGCTCTTTATTTTTACTTCCTGTAGGTGCAGTTTTTGGAGAACTCACCTCTGCTATTCCTGTTTCAGGAGGGATAATCGAATATGTTTCACGTACTTTTGGAGATAAGGCGTCATATTTTACGGGATGGTTTCTTGCTTTAGGTAATGGAATACTTTGTCCATGGGAAGCAATTGCTATCTCCTCTTTACTTGGTGAATTTATACCTGCACTTAAAATAATTCCCTTGTATGAAATTATGGGAGCTACTGTGTATCTTCCTACATTAATTATATCTCTAATATTTGCAACTTATGTTATTATGTTAAATTTTAAAGGTGCTTCAGAGGCTGCAAAACTTCAAGGCTTTTTAACTAAATTATTGCTTTTAGGTATGATAATTGCAATGGGTATCTCTTTTTTTAGAGGAGGACCACATAACTTAACGCCTATATATGATGGTATTTCAAAAGGAAGTAAATCACAAAGTATATGGATGGGAGTTTTACAGGTTCTCGTCATTACACCATTTTTTTATGCAGGTTTTGATACAATTCCACAACAAGCTGAAGAAGCAGCGGAGGGACTAGACTGGAATAAGTTTGGTAAAGTTATTAGTATGGCATTATTAGCTTCAGGAATATTCTACGTAATATGTATATACTCCTTTGGGACAATAGTTCCTTGGAAAGAATTTGTTACTTATAGTATTCCGGCACTAACTATTTTATCAGTAATTGGTCTTAAAGTTTTTTCAAAAATAATGATATTTATTGCTATTATGGGGCCACTTGGACCTATGAATTCTTTTTTTGGAGCTACTACAAGAATTTTACTTGCTATGGGTCGTAAGGGGCTACTTCCTAAAAGGTTTGAAGAACTTGATAAAAAAAATGGAACTCCAAGGCTTGCCAATATTTTAATGGCAATTCTTACAGTAATAGGACCATTTTTAGGGAAAAATATGCTGATACCACTTACCAAGGTTAGTTCTTTAGCATTCATAATTGCTTGTTTTATGGTAAGCATTGCTTGTCTTCGTATGAGAAGTACAGAACCTGAAATGACAAGGCCTTATAAGGTTCCTGGGGGAAAACTTGGAATAGCTTTAGCTTGCATTACATCTCTTGTTATTATAGGGTTAATGGTTATCCCAGGAAGCCCTGCAAACTTGAATTTTGTAGAGTGGATTATTGTAATTTTATGGTTTGTAATAGGAGTTATATTTATGCTTATTCAAAACAAAAAATAAAAAGTAAACAATTTATATAAATCCATGATTAATTTTTAATTATTGTGGTATACTAGTAATATCAACGAAAAAGCACTATTGATAAAAATTAGTTATATCAATTATAAAAGTGTTTTAATTTTAGGAGGAATATTAAGCAATGAAAACAGGAACAGTAAAATGGTTTAATTCAGAAAAAGGATTTGGATTCATTTCCGTTGAAGGCGAAGATGACGTTTTTGTTCACTTCACAGCTATTCAAGGTAATGAAGGAAGAAAAAATCTTGAAGAAGGTCAAAGAGTTGAATTTGAAGTAGAGCAGGGATCCAGAGGACCTCAAGCAGCTAATGTTGTAAAACTTTAAATATAGTTTTATAGTGTATTAAGATTCCCTATGCTGTAAAGCTAGGGACTCTCTTATATACAATGATTTGTAAGTAATAAATGGTTACCACCTTTATAAAGGTGGTTTTTATATTTCCATATAATTAAAGTATTTTTTAAATAGTTAAAAAGAAGGAGAATAGCATTGAGAAAAAATTATAAATTAAAGAGAACCATATCTATGAAGCAGTTTATTAGTGAATTTGGGGAAAGTTTTTCTGATCATATGAAGGAAAGATTATTAGAATTAGAAGTAAGATGTGTTTTAACAAGGAAAGAAGAGGAAAATAAGCTTGACTTAAAACATGTGGAACATACAAAATATGATTCTAAAGAATATGCATATGGACAACTTATAGCAAATGAGGGGGAATTATACTTTTCAGAAAAGTGTATGGAAGGACCTGATGTTATGGAAAATCCAGTTGTAGATCCTATTTATAATGCTTTAAAAACAGAAGAAGTAGTGATTAATGAAAATATTAAGGCTAAAAAAGTAGATGACAGTAATATTGATTATATAATTGACAATATATTAGAAGTATGTCCTCAAGTTACGGATAGATATCTAGAAATCATGTCTAAGTATTTATAAAATTAAAAAACATCTAATATAATTTAAAATACAAGCTGACTAGTTTGCAAATTACAATATCGGAATCACCTAAGAATTAAAATCATGCAGAATACACATACTAATAGCCAAAGGTGGTGAAAGTATGGATGAAACACTAAATCAGCTTCACAATAAAACAGACCAAGCAATAGTTATGGGTATAGAAATACCACAGGATGGCTATTGGGGAAATAAAACTTCTAAAGAATGTGGCATGGTCGGGGGAGCAACTGTCGGAAATTTCACAAGAAATGCTGTGGAAAGCTTTGAGAAAAATTTAGTTGAGAAAAAAACAACATTTTAAAAATAAGCTTAACATAGGAAAAGCTGTAATAATAGCTACAGTTTTTGAAATTATATTAATGAGCACAGCCATAGTCAGCATTATAAAAAAACAATGGGGAAATGTATTTTTATGTATATTAGCTATGATTGTGCTTATGGCTCCCTTTATCATTAAATATATTACAAATAAAAATAATATAAACTTGCCAAAAGGCTTTGAATTAGTAACTGTGTTGTTTATTATTCTAGCACAATACTTTGGAGAAATTTTAAACTTTTATAATTTTTGGTGGTGGGATTTATTTTTGCATGGAGCAGCGGGCTGCTATATATTTATAATTGGCATGAGTTTATATAATAGCATTAATATACCACGAAAAAAAATTAATAAAAAGGTGCTTATTTTGTTAAGTATAGTATTTTCATTTGGATTTTCAATTGCTATAGGAGTTTTGTGGGAGATATTTGAAGCTGCAGGAGATTATTTATTTAAAACTCGCATGACAGAAAATGGACTTAAAGACACAGCGGGAGATCTTCTTATAAAAACAATAATAGCATTTATTACTTCGATAATATATTATTTTTATAAGGAGAAATATAATATTAAATTATAAGATGATATTTTTAACCAGGAATGTATAGGACAATTATCCTATTTTCCTGGTTTATAATTTTGCTTAAAATTATATTTCCGTCGATATTATTTATGAGTGTACTTAGTGTATATTCTTTTTTTAGGATCTATAATAGTAAAATATTTTTTGATAATCTTAAGTTTATAAAGATAAGTATGATAATATTATTTATAGGTTTAGTTGCTAAAATTTTTAGTACTATCTATATTGGATATAACACAGGTAATGGGAATAAGATTTTATGCTTCATAAAACAGTGTTATAGGATAAATGAAAATACTATTATCAAATATTATAAATTGGTAAAATTCATATAAATATTTTGGTATGCATAAAGAAAGGAAGTAATTAATTTGTTACAGAAAGCAAAAGAGCTACTTAAAAAGTATTATGGATATTCTGAATTTAGAATAGGTCAGGAAAAGAGCATAACAAGTATTTTAAATAGAGAGGACACATTGGCTATTATGCCTACAGGAGCTGGTAAATCTATATGTTACCAAATTCCTTCTCTTATACTAGATGGCATAACACTAGTCATATCCCCGCTTATTTCTCTTATGAAGGATCAAGTGGATTCTCTAAATGATATGGGTATAAAAGCCACCTATATAAATAGCTCCTTAAGTAATTTAGAGGTGGAAGATAGAATCTTTAGAGCTAAGAATGGCGAATATAAAATGTTGTATGTTGCTCCAGAAAGACTTGAGTCTCAAGGTTTCTGTCAAGTTTTAAGAAATATAAATATTTCCTTACTTGCAGTAGATGAAGCTCATTGTGTATCTCAATGGGGGCATGATTTTAGGCCGAGTTATAGAGAAATTTCAAGGTTTATAAAGAACATGCCAAGTAAACCTATAATTGCGGCTTTTACTGCCACTGCCACAAAAGAGGTAAAGGAAGATATAATAAGGCTTCTTGATTTAAGAAATCCTAATGAATATATTACAGGTTTTGATAGAGAAAATCTTTATTTATCCGTGGTACAAGGAGTAGATAAAAAGGATTACATTTTAGATTATGTAAAAGATAATGAAGACAAGGTGGGAATTATATATGCTGCAACCAGAAGAGAAGTTGACAGTATTTATGAATTGTTAAGTAAAAAGGGATTTAAAGTAGGAAAATACCATGCGGGCTTAAGTGAAGATGAAAGAAGCAAGAATCAGGAGGATTTTTTGTACGATAATGTGAGTATTATTGTTGCAACTAATGCCTTTGGAATGGGAATAGATAAATCCAACGTTCGATATGTAATACATTACAATATGCCAAAAACTATGGAAGCATATTATCAGGAAGCTGGACGTGCAGGAAGAGATGGAGAGCCTAGTGAATGCATATTATTATTTTCTGAGCAGGATGTTGTGCTTCAAAAATATTTAGCTCAGCAAAACTTAAATTCTCATGAAAGAAAAATTGGAGAATATAAGAAAATTCAAATGATGGCAGATTATTGTCATACCCAGAGATGTCTTAGGGGATATATATTAGATTATTTTGGAGAACATGATTTTAAGGATAATTGCAATAACTGTAGTTCCTGCAAGGATGATAGGGAAAGCGTAGATATTACTATAGAAGCACAAAAAATATTTTCATGTGTTGCAAGAATGAATCAAAGATTTGGAACAAGTCTCGTAGCATTAGTACTTAAAGGTTCTAAAAATAAAAAGGTTATGGAGCAGAGATTTGACGAGTTGTCTACCTATGGAATAATGAAACAGTACAGTGAAAAAGAAATTAAAAATATGATAAATGTACTCATTGCTGAAGGATATTTGATTCTTACAGAAAGTGAATTTCCAGTAATAAGGCTTACCCAAAGGGCTTTAAATGTTCTTAAAGGTAATGAAAAGGTATTTAATAAAATTCAAAAGAAAGCGGAAAAGAAAAAGACAGATAACTCGCTATTCCAGCTTTTAAAAACCCTTAGAAAAGCTATATCTGAAAGAGAAAAAGTTCCACCATATATTATCTTTCCAGATAATACTCTTCGTGAGATAAGTGAGTATTTACCTTTAGATAAAACCTCATTACTTAAAATTAAAGGGGTAGGAGAAACAAAGCTTCAAAGATATGGAGATGAGTTTCTAGAAGTTATAAGTAAGTATGTAGATGAAAATCACATTGAAATAGTTCCAGATATACAAGAAGCTTGTTTAGAAGATGTGAAAGGAAAATTAAATGAAAATACACAAACTGAGTGTATAGAAGAGAAGGTTCCAAGTCATATAATAACTTTTAACATGTATAAAGAGGATAAATCATTAAATACAATAGCGGAAGAGAGAAATTTAAAAATCACAACTGTACAAGATCACATTATAAAATGTTTTCTTGAAGGGTTAGAAGTTAATTTAGATGAATTTATTCCAGAAAGATATAGAAAACTTATTTATGAAACTATTAAAAACATAGGTGCAGAAAAATTGAGGCCCATCAAAGAGGCTCTACCTGATGAAGTTGACTACATGGCAATTAAAGCAGCACTATGTAAACTATAGAAATATTACGACGGTTTTAATGCTCTGGGTTGCATAGAATTTTCATCTAGGAAGGTCATTGAGTTATGGTAACATCTCAGCAAACTGAGATGTGCTGATTTATAACGAAATCATAGATTTCTATAAATCATGCAATAACGGCTAATATTTATAAATTAAAAATTCCTAAACCTCCTAAACTCGCTGTCGCTCAGACAGTAGGAGGTTCTTAACGGAGTTTTCAGTTTATAAATATAGCCGTTTTAAAGCTTATTCAATGTCTTCTACGATGAAAATTCTATACTCTCAGAGCATTAAAAAGTTCTTCATGTGAACTGCTGAAGGAAGAAATTCAGCTAACTGAATTTCTAAGATCTTTTAGGACGGCAGTCCTTAACGTTACAAGAACCTACAAGTTAAAGGTAAGGTAGTACAATAAAAGATTTCTGATAAAATATAGAATACTTAATATCTTACGACCTATCGGTCTGCGGGCTTATCAGCCCTTAGGTAAGCGCCAATTTAAGAGAATTTCGTTAAAACGAAATTCCTTCCTTCAGTAGTGAAGATGAAGACATTTTTAATGTTAAATTTAGTATGGGTTCTGCATTGTAGAAAGCATTAAACAAGCAATTAGAAGCTCTTTGTCTGTCAATTTAAATCACCGTAAAGAACTTTCTACTGTCTGAGCGTCAGCGAGTTTAGAAAGTTTAGGAGATTTAAATTGACAGATATTAGAGCTTGTTTGCGTAGTGAACGCCTTCTTAAATGCAGAACCCATACGGAAGATTTAACATTAAAAACGTCATAATTTCCTTTTATTACATATGAATAACAGTTTGATTTTTTTGAAATTAGTGCTATAATAATTAATGTGTCAGAATAGTTTGAATTATTCAAAGTGTTCTTAGTGCTAGAGGCAGTGCCTTAATTAGAATTTCAAAAATGCACTATATTTTTATGTATTATGTATGGGGGTAATAAGATGAGTTTAGGGATTATTGAACAAAGAAAATTAAGTTTATTAATTGAGGAGTATAAAAATAATTATCAAGGCTTATTACGACAATACTTAAATAATAATAAAATGCTATCTAAATTAGATTTACTATATTGTGCATCACAAGGAATTTACATAATTTTGAATGAAAATGGTGGCGTTGAATTTAAAGAGCATAAAAGTTGGTGCAACATACCTGATATTATAAAGGATGAAATAGAGACAAGCTTATGTGAAATAAAAGAAGATATATTTAGTAAGGATATACCTGATTTTGAAACGCTTTTTAATATTATCTACAATAGTATTAGTGAAATTTATGGAGTGAATGAGTTGATGTGTTACGATATTGCCTTAAGAATAGGAGCTGCAAACGACATACTTCCTAAAGAATATATAATGTAGTTAAGTAATTATTAGAACTATTGGGCATGCTAAATAGAGGTGATGACCAATGGAAAATATCGCTTTTTGGCTACTGTTAACAATAACACTAGCCATAACTGCTATTATTATAAAAATAAGAAAATATAAGCTAATGGATTTTATTATGGCTATTAGCTTGGTAGGGGCTTCAGCTATTATTGATAAATTGCTTTCATCTCAGTTTCAACTGTATTATTATGTAGATTATGATAATAAGCTAATCTATTCATCTATATATGACTTATTAATTTATCCATGTTATGGAATCATGTTCTCAGTATTCATGCCGGGGAGCAGGAAATATAAATCCGCAGCTTATTATATCTTAAGTTGGACAGTGTTTCTAACTTTTGTTGAAGCTATAGTAGTATATCCTTTTCATATAGTTATTTATACAGGTTGGTGGATATTTCCATACTCACCTATATTTTATGTTGTAGGACTTACTATAACATACATCTATTATCAGATTGTAGAAAATAAATTTGCTTCGTAAAACTACGAAGCATTTTTTATAACTATTTATCTAATTGTAGAAGTTTTTTAGCATTGTTCCCAAGTATCCCATTAATTTCATGAGGATTTAAGTTTAATGACTTAATAAGGGAAATATCTATAGCCTGATCTCGCCATGGAGAATCAGTTCCAAAAATAACTTTCTCAGGACCATGAGCTTTTATAAAATCTGTTGCTCTTTCTATTCCCAACTCATGTATTGAGTAAGCTGTATCAAAATATATATTCTTTCCAAGTAGGCACTTTTCTACATCATCCCAATATCTATATCCTCCCATATGCGCTGCAATCATAGGGCTGCCTGAAAATGTATGTAATACTTTTTGTAACCTTGCAGGTGTAGTGTGAAAGGGCTCTGAAAATGCAGTATCAACACCAGAGTGGAATAATATAATGAGACCTGCATCAAATATTGCTTCATAAATCTTAAACAAATATGGATCATCTACAAAATAATTTTGACAATCACCATGAACTTTTACACCTTTAAAACCATGACTTGCTAGCCAAATTATTTCTTCTTTCCAATTTGGGAAATCGGGATGTATAGTGCCAAAACTAAGTATATTATCATCTTGTACACTTGCAGCCCAGCGGTTTATTTCTATATTTTTTTCTGGTTTTGAAGCTATATTCTGAAGTACGCTTATATTTACATCAGAGTTTAACATAGAACGTTTTAGTCCATCTACAGTTCCATCAGTAGCAGGTATAAGTCCAAATTTTTGTGAACGGACAGATATTGCTCTTTGAGCTACATTATCTGGAAAGCAGTGAGTATGTATGTCTATTATCATTTGATAGTTCAACCTCCTATTTATAAAAACAACTTATATTATTATAGCATACTGATAAATTATTAATAATCACATATTATACTGAAAAATAATGAAGTGGCTTTAAAAGAATTAAAGATATATAAGAGGAAATACTAAATAATGAAAGTAAGAGTTTTCAAGGAGGAATAATGATGTCAAAAATAGATGATGCAATTGAAAGAATAAAAATATTAGAATGCCCAACAGGAAATGTAGAAGCTAGAGTTGCTCAAATACTTGAAGAGTATGGAGTGGCAAGTAGTAATGAAATAAGTATAGAGAGAGATAAATATATTGATAATGTTAATGGAGAGGCTTATAGAGCGAAGATTTTAGGAGATGCTAACCAATCGATCATAGTAGTAGCTGAATCAGGATTAGATGATTATGTAGCTAAAGTTACAGATGTATATATGAAATAAATTATAAAATGGTGTTTTTTTATAAAAAAACACCATTTTCTTATATAACCGAATGATATTGAAAAATATTAATTTGGAAAACCTAGTAGCTCCTTTAAAGGATTAACAAAATAGATAGCGAATTTTATGAAGATAATGATGTTTTTAATAGTAAGAATGTACTTGTTATAACTTGTTAAACCCAACAAGGGAATTCTTCAAGGAGAGTGTGTATGGAAATTATAACTTATATATATTCACAGGATATAAAAGATACTATCAAGGATTGCTTTAATAAAAAAGGAATAAAGAATCATGACATATATGATATAAAAGATATTATCTGTGCTTTAAAGAGAGAGAAAAGAACTTTACTTATGATTGAGATAGATAATGATAATGAGGAGCTTAAAAATTTATTAGTTAAATTTAAATCTATTAATCCACTTTGTGAAATAGTAGGATTATTTTATTTAGAGCAGCACTATTTGGCTACTGAGTTTGTAAATTTAAAATTAGTTAGTGGTATAGGGTTTATTCCTATGAATTATAAGGAGTTTAGTAAAATTATTAACTTTTTTATAAATTCACGAAAGGATATTACTAATACAATAATAGAAAATATATCAGATAAGGACTACGTGATAAAGGATATTTTATCAATGGAATACATATATGATTTAATATACGGAAATATTGGAAGAATAAAAACTTTAAAAGAGACTACAAAGTTAATGGGCTTAATAAAGGTACCCCAATTAGTATTAACTCTTATGTGCGATGATTTCTGGAATATTTGCGAAAGCTTAGATAATAGGGAAAGATATAATGTAAAAAGAAAAATTTTAAATACAGTTAGGAATGCACTTAAAAGTAAGTGTAGAGGGGTATCCGCAACGTTAATTGGAACAGATAAAATTGTTATATTACTAGATTGTTATCCAATGAAAGAAAAAGAAGCAGAAAACTTTGGATTTGAAGTAGCAGAAAAGATAAGGAAGTATATTAATGAAAAAACTATATATACCGTAACTATTGGAATTAGCAGCTTTTCAAAAGACTATAGAGAACTTTGGAGAGCATACGAGGAATCCTTTAAAGCACTTACACATTCATTTATAAGAGGAGATAACAGTATTATTAGATATGATGAAATAAAATCTAAAGATAATGTTAGTTACGAAAGATATCTAAATGAATTTGAACAAAAACTAATTAGATGTATAAGTAGTACAAGCCGTGACGAATTGGAGACATCTTTTAAAAGTATATGTAAGTTTCTAACAATCAGTGGTTATAATCCAGAAACTATAAAATCAATAATAATAAAAATTTTATTTCAAGTTGTTCAATATTGCTATAATGTGGGCATAGATTTTAAATTTTTATCTAAAATAATGATAGATTTAATGGTTGAAATTCTTAAAACAAATTCCTTTAAAAGCATTGAGGTTATTGGGAGTAAATTTCTTAAATTGATATCAGAGAAAATAAGAAATTTACACCATAGTGATAAAAGTACTGTAATGAATACAGCTGTAGCATATATTAACAAATATTACTACACAAATTTAACCTTAGAAGAGGTGGCTGATGTATGCAATTTAAGTCATTTTCATTTTAGTAGAGTATTTAAGAATTATTGCGGAGTGAATTTTATTCAATATTTAACAAACTTAAGAATTGAAAAAGCAAAGCAGTTTTTAATTGAAAGTAGTGCAACCATTGAGGAAATATCAGAAAAAGTAGGATACAAGGAAGTTTCTTATTTTAGTAAAACATTTAAAAAGATTATGGAGATGTCCCCTAGCCAATATAGGAAAATTAAGTAGCAAAAAAATACAAATATTAAGCAATAATATTAATGGTTTAAAGTTATGAATTATCATAATATTTAAATATGATAATTCAGAACTTTGCATTTTCAAGGAGGTGTGGGACGAAAATGCAGTGTAATCTTAGTAAAATTTTATAGGGGGAATATTATATGGAAACTATGAAAAAAACTCAAACTAGCAATAATCTACTTATTAACGCATGTAAATTTGTATTTTTAAGCTTGATTGGTATAATAATGTTTTTTATTCCAATAACTATTGGTGGAAGTAATTCTGTACTACTTGACCACATTACCATGTATATAATGAAGAGCTTTCCTTTGGTGGGGAAGAATTATGCCCTTATTGTAATATTAATAGGCACTATTTATCCATTTTATAATAAATCATGGAATAAAACAAAAACAGATTTAGTATTTTCTCTTTTCAAAATTGTAGGGGCGATAGTTACTATTTTAGTTTATTTTAACATAGGACCCGAGGCAATATTACGTCCGGACTTTGGACCATTCTTATTTAATTCTCTTGCCATACAAGTAGGAATTCTCATACCTATAGGTTCAATATTTTTAACATTTTTAATTGGATATGGATTCATAGATGCAATTGGTATACTAGTAAGACCTATAATGAGGCCTATATGGAAAACTCCAGGCCTTGCAGCGGTGGATGCGGTTGCTTCATTTGTAGGAAGTTCAGTAGTAGGACTTTTAATTACAAATAACTTATACAAAGAGAGAAAATTTAATGCAAAGGAAGCTTGTATAGTTGCAACGGGATTTTCAACAGTTGCAGCAACATTTATGATAGTTGTTGCTAAAACATTAGGCATAATGGAAATGTGGAACACATTCTTTTGGGTTACCTTCGCAGTAACTTTTACAGTATCAGCTTTCACAGCAAGATTAAGACCGTTAAGAACAAAGCCTGAAACTTATTACAAAGGCCAGGAAGGAATCAAAGAAGAAAAACTTGAAGGAAACATAATTGTAAATGCTATAAAGGAAGGATTAAGGGTAGCAAGTGAAGCTAAACCATTTTGGACAAGCACTGTAGAGTGTGTAAAGGATGCTCTTCACTTAGTAATGGGATTTTTACCAAACTTTATGTCCATGGGAATTATAGGATTATTACTTGCAGAGTACACACCACTTTTCAATATTTTTGGATATCTATTTTATCCATTTACCCTTTTATTAAAAATTCCAGAACCAATGTTAGCAGCAAAGGCAACCAGCCTTGGACTTGCAGAAATGTATTTACCAGCACTAGTTGCAGCAGGTGCACCACTAGTTACAAAATTTGTCATAGGTGTTGGATGCGTATCTGGAGTTTTAATGTTTACTACAACAATTCCTGGCATTGTATCAACTGAGATTCCTTTATCAATTGGAGAGTTAGTTGTAATATGGTTCGAAAGAGCAGTTCTTACGCTAATAATTGTAGCACCTATTGCACATTTGATTCTATAATATTCAAAACTAATATTACAGGTTAATTGAGGAGGGATTACATGAGTAACATTAATGAAAAGTTAAAGGAATTATCCGAGGCAGTCATTGTCTATGATAAGGATAAAACAATAGAAGTAGTTAAAGAGTTGCTAAGTTTAGAACTTGAACCTAAAAAGATAATAAATGATGGTCTTTTAGTTGGGATAGAAGTTGTTAAAGATAAATTTGATAAGCTTGAGTATTTTTTACCAGAGTTAATTTTTGCATCAGAAGCAATAAAGGCATCTATAGATCTTATAATTGAAAAATTGCCTGAAAATGAGAGAGAAGAACTTATATGCGGTAGAGTTGTCATAGGTACCCCAAAGGGAGATATACATGATGTAGGTAAGAATATATTTGCAACCCTTCTTATGGCATCAGGGGTTAAGGTTTATGATATTGGTATTGACAAGCACATAGATAGCTTTATAGAAAAAGCTAAGGAAGTAAATGCAGATATTATTGCTATATCTTGCCTTATGACAACAAGCTTAATTCAACAAAAGGAGCTTATAGAAGATTTAATAAGACTTGGAATTAGAGACAAGTATAAGATAATTCTTGGCGGAGGAGCTGTTCAAGAAAATTGGGCAAATAAAATTGGAGCTGATGGATATGCTGTTGATGCTGGAACAGGAGTCACCATGACAAAGTCATTGCTGAGAAGATAATCATAAAAGGAGGGATAAAATGTATCTTAATACAATTGAGCTAATGGATAGAGCTATGAATACAGGGGAAAAGATGGAAGCTAGGGATTTTGACATGAAGGTTTATAAGGAGACAACAAGGCTTGTAAAGAAATATGGAATTAAATTTGATAAAGAAAACGTTGTTAATTTAGATGATGATATGGCAGATAGGCTCTTTCAAGCTGGTAAAGAATTTTACCTTAGCATGGGAACCTATACAATGGAGACAAAGAGAATTATTAGGGCTACTGAGAAAGAAATAAACAAAATTATATCAGAGCTGCCTTTTGAAATATCTATAGGACAGGGAAAAGATACAAGGATTATGAAACATAGATTTGTTGAAGACAGCGTACTTCCTACTATTCAAGGAGGAGTTATTGGAGGAAAGGCAACAGAAAGTATGTTGCTTCCACTATATCAAAGTATTGCACAAGAGAAATTAGTGGATTCCTTTTACTTTGATCCTCCACATGTTATAGAGGGTAGACCTGTTATGTTTGGAAGCCCAACAGAAATTTATGCAGCAAGGAGTACAGTGGTAAAAGTAAGGGAAGCAATTCAAAAGGTCGGAAGAGGCGGAATGCACCTTCTTGGAGGTTGTGGTTCAGCAGTTGCAGATATTAGCACATGCTTTGAAGGGGGAATAAGGACAACGGATGGAATATGCTCTCATACCACATCAGAACTAAAAACAGATTTTGATGCTCTTAATAAAATAATGCATACAATTCAATATGATTGTTTAAGACAGGTTTGGTGGGCTCCTGTTATAGGTGCCTTTGCTGGTGGAGCAGAAGGTTCAGCAGTTGCTGCAGTAGGAGGGCTTTTCCATGCAGCACTTATAGGGCAAGCGCATTTAGGATCAGCATATTTAGATTTACAAGTAACTCCTTATTATAATGCAGGAGCAACAGATAGAATGTCTCTTTGGATATTAACTGCTGCAGGACAAGCGATAGCAAGAAATTCAAATGCAATTCTACAAGGAACTGTAACTACATCAGCAGGACCAGGTACAAAGCTAATGTTATATGAAATAGCAGCTTCTGTTATTGCACAAACAGTTTCAGGATATCATATCTTTGGCGTAAGAATACAAAAGCCAACTAAAGATAATCATGGAACAGGACTTGAATCAAGATGGCTTGGTGAAGTTACCAGAGCAGCTATAAAATTAAATCGTAAGGATGCAAATAAAATTATAAATAAGCTTTTTCAAAAGTATGAATCATATATTGGAAATGCACCTGATGGATATAGCTTTGAGGAATTATATGATGTAGAAAAGATTGCACCAAAGGACAGTTATTTAACTATTTATGAAGAAACAAAGAAGGAACTTTTTGATATGGGAATACCTTTTGAAAATATTTAAATGAAGCAGGTGAGAGGATGAGTAATATTTATAGTCTTAATTTTAGATGTAATAAAGATGTAGTTATGAGGTGTATAAATTGTAAAAAAACTAGTCCTCTCTACAGTAAAGTTGTTGATATTTATGATGAAATGTTAAATAGGGCTAAATCACTTGTAAATATTAAAGGAAGTTTTAAATTTGTAGAAGGGGAACAAGTGGAAGAGTATTTTAAGGAATATGAATACTTTGTTCCATGTATTGTAACTCTTGGGGAAGAAATTATCAAGGAAATTAGTAATTTGTTTAAGAAAAATCAATGCATGAAGGCTATTATTTTGGATGAAATTGCTTCACAAGCATTATTTAATGCTACAAAAGAAATGTTTGATTTTATCTTAAAAAATGCCGATGAAGAGGGTTTAAACTTAACTCCAAGATTGTCTCCTGGTGATAACTCCATACCATTGGAATTTCAACAAGCCATCTTAAGCACTTTTAATCAGGAGGGAAGTCTTGGGGTCTCTCTTACAGAAGCTTTAATGCTAAATCCAATAAAATCAATGACTTACTATTATGGGGCGGGAAAAGATTTAGAAAGATGCACGGCTGATCATGATTGCAAAGGATGCGGTAGGATGAATTGTGTATATAAAAAAGAAGAATTAATAAAAATAAAAGTTATTGAAAATGACGAGGTTTCTGAAGTTTATGGTAAATCAGGAGATAATTTATTAGATATTTTAAGAAAAAATGATATATTTGCCGATTCTCCCTGTGGCGGAAGTGGAAAATGTGGTAAATGCAAAATAAAAATCATTCAAGGTAACTGTGATTATAAGGAAAATCATGAAAAAAGGCTATCAGATGAAGAATTAAAAGCAGGAATCCGACTTGCTTGTTTTACGTACTTAAGTGAGGAATTAAAAATTCAAATAATAAATAACATGAAAAATTATAACATATTAACGGAGTATTCTAATTCACTAAATTCCGTAAATCCGAAAATAGAAATTTTAACTTTAAATGAAATTAGTAAAGACTTAAAAGATGGAATTAGTATGACAGAATTAATTGATAGTGAGATAGGTAATAAACTAAAATATTCATTAAAATCATTACAAAATTTAGCTAAAGTATTTAATGAGCCTACAATAAATATTGTATTACAGGATGACTATGTAATAGATATATCATCAAAACATTCTATGCAATCCCTTGGCATTGCTATGGATATTGGTACTTCAACAATAGTTTTAAAAGTTATCAGCTTGATTAATGGCAGTGAAATTGGAAGTTACTCTGTTTTAAATCCTCAAAAACAGTTTGGTGCGGATGTAATAAGTAGAATCCAATATGATATGATTGAACAGGATGGGAAATTAACTAAGCTAATAAGGAAATGTATTGATAGTAGTATTGAAAAAATGTGTAAGGATTTATTTATAAACTATGAGGATATTCATAATATAGCGGTTGCAGCTAATACAACTATGCTTTATTTTTTACTTGGAATTAATCCTAAGGATTTAGCAACAAGTCCATTTACTACAGTTGTTTTAGATAAACAAACATATAACTATTATGAGATTTTTGAAAATAGTAACATAAAATGTGAAGTTAATATACTGCCGTGTATATCTGCATATATAGGTGCTGATATTTTTTCTGGAATGATGCATAAGGATTTTCACAACTTGGATAAAACAACGTTATTGATTGACATAGGAACCAATGGAGAAATGGTTATTGGAAATAGTGAAAAAAATCATTGCACTTCAACAGCTGCAGGACCTGCCTTTGAAGGTGCAAATATTATCAATGGAGTTGGCAGTGTTGATGGTGCAATAAATAAGGTTTACATGAAAGATAAAGATATTTGTTTTGAAACTATTAATAACCTGCCACCAATTGGTATATGTGGTTCTGGAGTAATAGACATTATTTCAGTTTTGTTAGAAAACAATATGATTGATAAGACAGGGAGATTAACTTTAGAAAATATGAAAAGCTCCATACCAATAGCTATTAAGAAAAATAAAGCTATAGACTTTTATCAAAGGGACATTAGAGAGGTTCAATTAGCTAAATCTGCAATTAGGACAGGGATGGATATTTTAATTAGTAGATTTGGATGCAGTTACAGTGAAATTGATGAGGTTCTTGTATCAGGAGGTTTTGGGAATAATATTAATGTGCAAAATGCAGTAAAGATAGGATTAATCCCTAAAGAGCTTAAAGAAAAAGTGAAATTTATTGGGAATAGCTCCCTTGGAGGAGCGGTTAAATATCTGCTCAATAAAGATTCTGATAAAATGATTGATGATATAAAAGCAAAAACCAGTTTTTTTGACCTAGGGACAATTGAAGAATTTAATCAAAAATATATTTACAACATGTATTTTTAATAAAGAAATAGTTAATTATACGATTTTTATAATACTGAAACATACTTTAAAGGTACTAGAAGCAAAATTCTAGTACCTTTAAAATTTACTTTTAACATTAATTAAAATATAATTGAGAAAGAGATAATGTTAGCTAAATCAAATATGTATGATATACGCGATATTAGAAGGAGAACAAAATTGATGGATATATCAAAAGAAAAGGAATATGAAGATTTAACATTTAGGGGATTAAAAAAAATTAATGAAAATGTAAGAGATAAAACTTTTATAAGTTGTGAGTTTAATAATTGTGATTTTACACAAACAGATTTTTCAAACTCAAAGTTTGAAGACTGTACTTTTAATGAATGTAATTTGACGTTAGTGAAATATGATGATGTGAGGCTAAGAAATGTAAATTTTAAAGGTTGCAAATTAGTAGGAGTAAACTTCAATAAGTGCGATACCTTTATACTAGAAATTGGATTTCAGGACTCTTTAATTGAAAACTGCAATTTTTCTAGTTTGGTATTAAAAAAATCCTTGTTTAAAAATTCTAATATCTTCGAAAGTGATTTTGTAGGAACAGATTTAACAGAATGTGATTTTACATCTTCAAATTTAGGTGGGACTATATTCGATAATTCCAATTTATCAAAGGCGAATTTTTCTGATGCCAAGGATTATGATATTAACCCATTAAATAATATAGTTAAGAAAGCAGTATTTACTATGCCAGAAGCGATGATGCTTTTAAGACATTTTAATATAACTATAAAATAAAAAGGGGTAAGATTATGGAAGTCAAACAAATTTGTGAAAAATCCACTGCTTATGTTTATGACGAAATCGAAAGTTATTTAACTAGTGTCTTTTTAATAGAAAAGAAATCTAAAATTTATCTTATTGATACCTTTTGTGGATCAGATAGCATGGAACCAATTATAAATGAAATAAATAAAATTTCACATAATAAAGAAGTTATAGTCATCAATACTCATTTTCATTGGGACCATGTATGGGGAAACTGTAGCTTCAAAGGAAATAATATAATAAGCCATGAGTTGTGTAGAAAGTTACTCGATAAATTTTGGGAAGAACAAATAAATAAAAATGGTGAATATATATTTGGGAAGGCAGAAAAACATCTACCGAATATAACTTTTAAAGAAAAGATTGCTTTTGAAGATGATGGTATAGAGTTATTTCATAGTCCAGGCCATACTGTTGATTGTATATCTATATTTGACCATGAAGAAAGAATATTATATGTAGGAGATAACTTAGAAAAACCTATAGTGTATGTTGAAAATGATGATATTGATACATACATTAGTACATTAGAAAATTATTTGAGCTATAACCCAAAGAAGATAGTAGCAAGTCATACACTAGAGATAACAAAGGAAGATTTGTTAAACACAATTAAATACTTAAAGTCTTTACAAGCTAATGGACAAATGGAATTTCAAACAGAGTATGAAAGAAAAATACATAAAGAAAATCTAAGGATAGTACATAAAATGTGTATTTAAATGAAATGGTGTTTTCTGCAAAGAAAGCATCATTTTAGTCAAATGGGGTTAAGGAGTTACCAAGGGAACTTATAATAACAAATAATAATGTAATAAGATATTTATTGAGGGAGAGAACAATATGAAATTAATAAGGGAAATAACTGAAAAGGATATTACAAATAAAGAAACTTATGAAGAGATAAGTTATAAAATAAGAAAGGCATCAAGAGCCATTGTATTTAATGAAGAAAATAATATAGCAATACTTAATGTTTCTAATGACAATTATCATAAGCTTCCTGGTGGTGGAATTGAAAAAGATGAGGATATAATCACTGCATTAAGACGAGAATTAATAGAAGAAGTTGGAGTAGAAGTAGATGTCATAAATGAATTAGGAATGATAATTGAATACAGGGATAACTTTAAACAACTACAAATTTCTTATTGTTATTTATGTAAAGTAGTAGGAGCATATCAAGAAACGTCCTTTACAGAAGAAGAAAAAAATAATGGCTTTATATTAGAATGGGTAAGTTTAAATGAAGCAATTTCTATTTTAGAGAAGGATAATCCGGAAAAGTACATGGGGAAATTTATAAGAAAAAGAGACTTGGAATTTTTAAAGAATGTAACGATATAGAAATATTACGACGGTTTTTAATACTCTGGGTTGCATAGAATTTTCATCTAGGAAGGTCATTGAGTTATGGTAACATCTCAGCAAACTGAGATGTGCTGATTTATAACGAAATCATAGATTTCTATAAATCATGCAATAACGGCTAATATTTATAAATTAAAAGTTCCTACCCCCCTCTAAACTCGCTTTCGCTCAGACAGTAGGAGGTTCTTAACGGAATTTTTAATTTATAAATAAAGCCGTTTTAACGCTTATTCAATGTCTTCTACGATAAAAATTCTATGCTTCTAGAGCATTAAAAAGTTCTTCATGTGAACTGCTGAAGGAAGAAATTTAGCTAACTGAATTTCTAAGATATTTTAGTACTTATCACATAAAAATCTTTTAGGGCGGCAGCCCGGCACGTTACCAGAACTTATACTAAATAAATGAAAAAATTTAACTTATAAGTTCAAGATAATATAATACAATAAAATATTTTTGATAAAAAATAAAATGGCGAATACTTTACCACCTATCGGTCTGCGGGCTTACCAGCACTTTGGTAAGTGTCAATTTAAAGGAAGTTCGTCAAAACGAAATTCCTTCCTTCAGCAGTGTGAATGGAGACATTTTTAATTTTAAAGTCACTGTTTTTTAAAAGGTAATATATAATGCAAAACTGGCTCTGATGAAGTTTCAAGCCTTACATTAACTTTATTTTTAGGAAGTAAATTAAAGCCTAGTGGATCAGTAGTTAATAAATTTATCCAATAATTACTTTTAGCAAAGGAAAGTTTGAAATAAAAAGATATCAAACTTGTAATGTCCTCTGAGATTATTTCAATGGAGTTCTTTATTCCCTTAAAATCTTCATTGCTATATATTACAATGGACAATAGGGATTCATTAATGTCTTTTATAAAGTCATAAAATTTACTCTCAGTATTAGTTTTTTTTATCAAATCAGAGAGAGATAAGTCCTGTGTGTCTTTATTATGAATATAGAGATATGCAAAATCATTAAATAAACTTTTGATTTTTTCCAGTTTTTCAGGATTAATTTCATATGCTATAAGTGATAAATTTAAGTCCTCTATTAAGTGTTTGAGAAATAAGTTTAAACCATCTATATTACTGTGTTCAGTAACTAAAGATACAAACTTATCATAGGGCAATCCTTCATAAGGGGCATGACTAATGTATGTTACCATGCTCGTAACTGCACTTTTATTGTATTGTGCTAATTCATAAACAATTTCAACAGAATTCATATAGCACATATCAAGAACCAATGTATCAATTTCACATTTTGAACTTTTACCTGCAGAGTTAATAGCCTCAATCATTTCAGGTATGCCCATAATATAAGGTGCATTTAAGCTTAAATCCGTCATACATCCTATAAAATTTGAACCATGATCAGACAATACAATCATATATTTTTCAGCTTTGTAATTGTCAAATCCCCATTTTATAAACTTATATAAATTATTTGGGTCTGCCATATTAATTTTTCCTAAATCCTCTATTAAGTAAGACATAGGATTTTTTATATAATATCGTCTTACACCAATCCAGTTATTAATACCAATGGCTTCATTAAAATCTATAAGTCCAATTTGCATAATTACATTGACATTTTCGTTAGAACCAGACTTTTCACAATCTAGCATGTTTTTGTATATAACATCAATCATTTCGTTATTGCCATCGGCATAAATTAAAATAGTCCATTTTTTTACTTCACTCATCTAAATCATCCTTTATGAAAGTTGTGTAATTATCCTTTAATCACCGCTCCTAGTTCTTAACTCTTAAAGTTGGGAAGTGATATATTTAGTAGAGACCAGTGCTAGGACTGGGTAAACTTCTAATTTATAATATGAAGGCAAAGTAGAATTAGTTATAAACTTACTTGATAAATTTTTTTATAGATCTAAAGGTTTATGGTAAGATATACTAGAATGGATTTTTAATTATAGGAGGATAAGTTAATGTATTATGGAGAAAAGGTTTGCTTAAGAGCTTATAAAGAAGAAGATATTAATATAGCAACATCGTTTGTTAATGATAAGGAACTTAAAAAGTTTTTAGTTACAACTATACCATTTCCAATGAGCTTGTGGGAAGAAGAGACTTGGATAAAATCTCAAACTGCTAATCAAAGCGGTGAATATAATTTTGCAATAGAGGATGTAAAAACTAATAAATATATTGGAGGTTGTGGCATTCAAAAGGTGAACTGGATATCACGTGTTGCAACGGTTGGAATAATGATTGGAGATAAGGAGTATTGGAGCAAGGGGTATGGAACTGATGCCATGAAAGTGTTAATGGAGTTCATATTTGAAAATATGAATATTAACAAAATAAGGTTAAGTACATTTTCTTTCAATGAAAGAGCTCGAAAATGTTATGAGAAATGTGGATTTAAAGTAGAAGGCGTTTTAAAAGATGAGATATTTAAGGAAGGAAAATACTATGATGAGATAATCATGGCTGCCTTTAAAAGAAATATAACATTTTAAAATCTATTTAATAAAATATAGGATTAGTCCCTTTACACAACAAAAATTTTGTTGGAAATTAGGTACTATAGAATGGTGAGTGAAAAAGAAATTGCAATTCAATTTCTTTTTTTATTTGTTATAGTAACTATGCAAGTCATGAAAACCAGTAATATTATTTATAATATTTGTGGAAAAATATTCACAAAAACATATTGTAAAACATATATTAATAGTGTAAAATTACACTAAAGAGATAGAAATGCACACAAAATATTGTAAGATTTTTAGTTGAGTAAAAGTATAGAGGTGGTAATATGGAGGGATTGACGCAAGAAGAACTTATCAGCATAGTTTCTAAAAAGCTTAGACTTATAAGAAGTGAATACAACTTTTCTCAAGATAAGATGGCTGAAGTGCTGGGTATTTCCAAGAAAACTTTGATACAAATAGAGAAGGAAAGAATAGAAGCTTCTTGGACACTGGTTATCGCAGTATGCGGGCTTTTTAGAGAAAGTGAAATTTTAAAAATGGTTTTAGGAGATGAACCTATAGAGCTTATAGAAACCATAATATTTAAAAATATGGCTACACCTAAAAATATAACGGGAGGTGGCAAAGCATTTTGGAAGGATATCAATATAGAGGGAAAGTTTAAGCTGCAAAAGAATATAATAAGCTCTCACTATAGGATAATTGATGGAAACAACAGAAGATGGTACAGTTCTTTTGATAAGGATTATATTTTAAAACAGTTTAAAGACCTTTTGGAAGGAGGAAAAGACAATGAAGAAGAAATTGAGTAAAGATCGTTACAGATTTATTTTAAGAGAATTTAATGAGCATAGGGACAGAGGAATAATTACTAAAGAACAAGTAGATGACATGATGACATTTTACGAAGAAGAATCATCAATGAATTTTATAAAAGTCCTAGTAACTATAGGAGCAATTTTAGTAGGACTTGGAGTTTTAAGTTTTGTTTCAAGTAATTGGATGTATATTAATAAACCGTTTAAGGTGGGTATCATCATTTTAGCACTTGGACTTTCAATATTTGCTTCATTTAAACTGGAAAAGTTGTACCCTAAAACTTCAAAGGCATTATTGTATTTAAGTGTGCTGATTTATGGGGCGGGAATATTTTTAATAGAACAAATATTCCATTTCGGGGGAGAATTTACTCAATCGTTCCTACTATGGACAATAGGGGCAATACCAATAGGATTGTTTTTAAAAGAAAAAATTATTTTTATATTTACTCACATTTTATTTATGGTTTATATTAATGGAAGTTTTGATAATAATATAATAGCTTATTCAGTAATAATTCTAGCTATTTTATATGCGGGAAATAAGTATTTTAATTTTTCAAAAATAGTAACGTTTTTTAACAACTTAGTAGGATTAAACTTCTTACTATACTTTTTAAATTATATAGATATGAAAGCTATATATGTAATATTAATCTTCTTTGGAATAGGTCTCGCTATGTATTATACAAAGCATAACTTAAACTTAGAGGTATTTAAATTTGAAGGTCTTGTAACCCTAGGAATAAGTGGACTATTTTTAACTTCAAAAGATGCGTGGGAAGAACTAAACTTCATAAGCAATGGTAATGCTATAGCAATTACCTGTGGAATTCTTTTATTGGTATATTTATTAACGTTAGTTAAAAAAGGAATGTTAACACCGCTTATATTTGTGTGTGCTTTAATTTTAAGATATTATTTTGATACATTATATGACTTCATGCCGAAATCAATATTCTTCATTGTTGGAGGAGTTATATTATTAGGTTTTGGTTATTACTTTGAAAGACTTAGAAAGAATTTAGGAGGTGCCTTAGATGAAAAAAATAATTAAAAAAAGAGGATTTAGATATCTAATGGCATTTATAATACCATTTATTGTACTACTTTCTATGACTATAAAACCTTCTATAACAAATGCTTGGGGAAGTGAAATTCTTATAAAAACAAAACCATTTGATCCTAGAGATGTGTTTAGAGGAGACTATGTATATTTAAATTATGAAATTAGTGAGATCACTTTAGATAAACTTGACGATAGTATTTTAAATATTAAAGATAATACAGAAGAATATGAGCCTTTTAGACGGCTTAGAAAGAAAGATTTATATGTAATTTTAAAGGAAAACAAGGGTTTTTATGAAGTGGATAAAGTGTCCTTAAATAAACCTAATGAGGGAATATACCTTAAAGCAAAATATAGATATACCCTTCAAGAAATCCCAGACAAAGAAGATGAAAACTTTGATAAGGAAAAAGAAAAATATATAATACCTAAAGCTATTGGAATTAATGTAGATTATTCATTAGATAAATACTTTGTACCTGAAAATACAGGTAAGGATTTAGAAGATAAAGCATTAAAGGGAGAACTTTTAGCAAAAGTAAAAGTATATAAGGGATATTCATTGTTAAAGGAAGTAATTTCAAAGTAATTTAAAAAAGCTCTTGGAGAAATCCAGGGGCTTTTTAGTACTAAAAAGATATTAAGTGCTTCACCATTAACCAAAAATATAGAGTATGTTTTTGGTCAATGGTGAATGAGTAAGATTAGTAATTAAAATTTGCTTTTCCAATCTGCTACAAAGTCATCAAGAACAGTATGTAGTACTTCTCCAATCTTTATATAATCCTCATCTTGAAGATTTGCAAGGGATATTCTAACGGACCATTCGGGTCCATGAAACCCAGAACTATCTAGTAGCACTATAGAAGATTTTTCAGCTAAATGAAATAAAATATCTACTGGTTTTTTATTTTCTCTTAAATATGTTGCAAAATCATCTCCATAATAATTATAAGCCCAATCTAATAAATTGAACTCTGTGTAATAGGAAGCATCATAAGGATCTTTTCTTAAGTTTAAGCCTAAGCTATCAAATAACAGCTTTTGACGACGTCTACAAATATCTATTGTAAGCTGTTTGTATTTATTTTCCTTGTCAATTAAAGAGAATAAACAGAAAAATGCCATTTGTACTTGCTGAGGTGTTGATAACCCAGCTGTATGATTTAGTGCTACCTGTCGACTATCTGCTACCATTCTATCGATAAAAGAAATATCCTCTGGATCACCTGCAAGTGCTTCATAACGGTGATGTAATTCTTTCTTACTATCTTGTGGTAAGTCTTTTAATAGCTTATCAAAAATGTTTTCTTCATGTAATGCAACAATTCCGAGTCGCCATCCAGTTACACCAAAGTATTTTGAAAAGGAATAAACGCCAATAGAGTTATAAGGCAAATCTGCCATTAAGGAACGAAAATCATCTACAAAGGTGCCATAAACATCATCAGAAATAATCATTAAATTTTGGTTATGTTCCTTTACGATTTGAACTAATTGCTTAACAGATTCAGGCCTAATTGCCACAGAAGGCGGATTACTTGGATTAACCACAAATAATGCTTTAATACTTGGATCTTTAAGTTTTTCAAGCTCAGATTTTGGATACTGCCAAGTAGGCGCTCCACCTTCTGAAGTATCTGATGCATTAATTTCAACTACATTAAAATCATAGCGAGATAAATGAGGAATTTCAAGATAAGGTGTAAATATTGGCACCATTAAAGCAATTTTATCTCCTTTAGATAGTAACTTGTTTGCAATTAATGAATCAAATATATAGCACATGGCAGCAGTAGCGCCCTCTACAGCAAATAACTTGAAGTTTCCTTCAGGTGGCTTATTATAGCACATTTCTTGCACAAGATATTTATATACAATTTTTTCGGTATGAATAAGCATTCTATCTGGTACAGGATAATTATCCCCAATGATTCCATCAGCAAGTTCATAGACGAAATCATCAGGAGTAAATTTAAGATGCTCTACGCCATAATCTACAATACTATCTAAAAGCTTTATCCCTGGCGCGTTTCTATGACTTGCTATGTAAGATTTAAAACGATTATAAATACCTTCTCGGTGAGGCATTCCTGCTAAATCACCTTGATCCCATACTCTGCGGGTTTCTTCTACAGCAAACAATCCAAAGGTAAAGAAAGCTTCACGAGGCGTAGCAGCAGTCCAATTTGGATTACCTCTTCCAGCATCAAGTAAAGTACGGGTGCTTTTTTCAGCAGTATCTTTTGCAAGGGTAACTAATTTATTTTTAAGCTCAAAAGGACTAAGTTTCCCATAAATATTTTCTATTTGTTCACGTTCTATATTCTGTGTATCCATAGACTTTGAAGCCTCCCTATTCACAATATCTATTTTGATAGTTTCATAAAATTTTAATTTCTATAAATTATAAAGTCACATATAATTATCATTATCTATATTGTAGGAAGTTATACTTATTTGATACCTGAACCATTTAGAAATATTGCGACACATTTTTAATGTTGAACCGCCCGCAGGGAATTTGCATTTATGAAAGCGTTCGCTACGCAAAAAAGCTCTAATATTTCTTCCTTTTAAGGCGCCTAAACCTTCTAAACTCGCCTACAGCTCAAACAATAGAAGGCTCTATACGGCGCCTTGAAATCAGAAATAAAGAGCTTTTAATTGCTTGCTCAATGCTTTCTACAATGCAAATTCCCTGCTTGTGTTCAACATTAAAAATATCATTCATGCTTACCTTACTAAAAGATGGAATTTCGCTTTGGCGAAAATTCCTTTTAAATTGACGATTATCAAAGAGCTAGTAGGCCTGCAGACCGATAGGTCGTAAGATATTAAGTATTCTATTTTTTGTCAGAAATCTTTTATTGTACTACCATATCTTTAACTTGTAAATTTTTTATTTATTTAGTATAAGTTTCTGTAATGTTAAGGACTGACGTCCTAAAAGATCTTTAGGTACTGATTACTAAGATATCTTAGAAATTCAGTTAGCTGAATTTATTCCTGCAGCAGTTAACATGAAGAACTTTTTAATGCTCTAGGAGCATAGAATTTTTATCGTAGAAGGCATTGAACGAGCCTTAGAACGGCTTTTATTTATAAATTCAAAATGCCGTTAAGAGCCGCCTACTGTCTGAGCGACAGCGAGTTTAGGCGGCTTAGGTATTTTAAATTTATAAATATTAGCCGTTCTTGGAGAAATGAACGCCTTCCTAGATGAAAATTCTATACGACCCAGAGCATTAAAAATGTCGTAATATCCTTTTTATCTGAACATAAAGAATGCTGAAACAAATAAAAGTACATAAACTATCTTAGTAAAAGCTCCATCTTTAATTCTATGATGGGCTAAGTTTCCGAGAACTGCGCCTATTGCAAGGAAGGGAAGAGTGTATAGGACAAGTTTTAAAACGTCCTTAGTTATTGCATGACTTAGAGCACTTTGTAATACTATAATACTGTCTAATGTAATCCAAAGCATTGAAAGGGTAGCTCTAAAGTTACTTTTATTTGGTAATTTTTCTGAAGCATAAAGTATGATAAGAGGGCCTCCACAGGAAAATGCTCCATGTATACACCCACCTAAAAATAAAAATATGCTTAATATAGAATTATTTATAGCTTTAAATTCTTTACCTTCTTTACTTTCTTTATAAGCTATAAATAATCCCCTTAGGGCAATCAAAACCATAAATACTCCAAGTATTTTTTTTAATGTGCTTTCAGGTAGTTTATCAAATAACCAAATACCAAATGGAAGACCTAAAATTACAAAAGCTAAAATTCTAAAATAATGCTCCCATAAAATGTCCTTGTGGGATATTATGACAATATAAATTGCAAGAAGTAATGCCACAATTGTAAGTACTGGTCTGGCTATATTTATCCCTATAAGCATTATTGCAAAAGGCATAGCAACCACCGCAGAACCAAATCCGGTTAACCCTTCTAAAAAATCAGCTATTAATATTACAAAACCAAGCAATAGGATAGTTAAAAAGCTCATAGCATATATCCCTCCTTAAAGAAATTGTGAAATGGCTTGGGTCAATAGTAAACAAGTGGTAATTATTTACAGAGTTCACTTATCATTATATATATATTCTAATCAGAGGGCAAATATTTTTAAAATAATCTATATTGAGTAGAGCTTTCTAAATCTTCTAGTTTGGGTTTGGGACATAAAGGTGTCATATATTCTAGATAATAGCTTAAAGTTAGGGCGAGCTGCTACATCCATAAAATAAGCAGAGGTTTTGGAGTCTTCTTTTCTATTTTCATTCAGTGAATTTATAATTTCATCTGCATCTCCTACACCTATGCCATGACCATAATAGGTCTCATTACCTAGGTCGATGACATTTTCGCCTTGCCATTCAGGGGTTTCAGGATTCACATCTGGATTTTTGAAATACCTACGATCACCAGGTAAATAATCAGGATATTTTTCGACATAACCTATATGACGAAGTTCTTTATTAATATAGTGCCAATTCATTAAGTGAATTTTAGGAAAAACTTTATTAAATAACTCTTCAGGATATATGCTTAAAAGTGCTTTATAATATATAATTACCATAGCTGTAGCACATTCAGTAGCATACTCATCTCCATTTTGAAAAATATCCCTAATAGCATCAGAAGCTTTTACTCCATCTTTTAGTAAAAAACCTCCTTCTGGCGTGAGTTCCCAATACTTAGCATTACATTTAGCATCATCAAAAACTTCAAAGGAGAAATCACTTCTATAAAGTTCCATAGAGGCTTTAATAATATTAATTCTAAATTTTATTTCAAATTCTAGTTCACTTAATGATGTATATTCGTATTCATTATTGCTTGAATTAAGTATGTTGATAATTTTAGTTGCTATACTATCTGATGAGTACTTTTGCATAATATCCTTTGTATCAAGTTTTTTCCCGGAAATTTTAATCATAATAAATTCCTCCCATTCTAGCACTTCTTATTTGAGAGTTAATGGGGGAATGAATCCAAGTATTCCAAGAGTATAAATTTTGACGATACACGGCATGTGAAAAGCTTGAAAGAAGCTTTTGAAAATCATCATCTAGTTTATTAAATTGGTCTAAAAGACTGAATTCATATCTAGTTAAAGGAGTTATAGGCCTTCCAGTATCAACGGATATTTTCTTACAAATATATTTAGCAGGATAAACTATTGTGTATGGACATGGAGTAGTTGTAAGTTGAAAGCTTTCTCCGGTAAATTTTAAAAATGATTGATTATCTTCTATCCAGTTAGTGAAGCATAAATACTTATTAAGATTATCTGTATTTCTGTAGCTATTTATTTCAGGTATAAATGACAAAAGTTCTTCTGCTAACTTAACATCCTTTAAATTTGAAGATTGAAGTTTATTGCCAATTAGATTTAAGCTGGATGGTTCTTTGGCCTCAAAAAAGGACCAAATTAAATTATGAGTGAAAAGTCCCTTTCTATGACGTAAAAAAATAGCATTTGCCACAGTAGGTAAAATGCTGTTGTCCTTATAATTGCATATCAAAACTGCTGCAATTTTATCAAAAGTTTTATCATAATCTTTGTCAAGTCCAACATATTTAGATAATTCATAAAAATTTTTGGTTAAATTCTCAGGAGTATCCTTTAGGTTTATATTATTTAGCAGGGATTTAGAATTTAAAGTCTCTCTAAACACATGTATTCCACCTTTTTAGTATTACAATACATAATATGCAAAAGAGACATAGAGGTGTATATGAAAGTCAGATGTAATTCTCTTGATTATAAATGTTAACATGTAATGTTGTTATAACTAATGATTAGTAAATAAACAGAATATATCGTAATTTTTACTGGTAAACTAAAAAATGAAGGTATATAATAAATGGTAGATATGGGCATGGTACCCGGTAAATAAAAATTTCAAACGGAGTGGAGGAAAACGTGAGATGCTTAATTTATTAATGAAAAGAAGAAGTATAAGAAAGTACAAGAATATGGAAATTTCAAAGGACAAGGTGGATACTTTAATAAAAGCTGCATTATTAGCCCCATCTGCAAAGGGAACAAGACCTTGGGAATTTATTGTGGTAGAAGATAAAGAAACACTTGAAAAACTAGGTAAGGCTAAGCAGCATGCAAGCGGCTTTATATCAGAAGCACCTCTTGCTATTGTGGTTGCTGCTGATAGTACTAAAACTGACGTATGGGTAGAGGATACATCAATTGCTTCCACAATAATTCAATTAGAAGCAGAGCATTTAGGCTTAGGATCTTGTTGGGTGCAAATAAGAAATAGGATGCATGATGAGGATAGTAGTGCTGAAAAATACGTAAAAGAAGTTTTAGGAATACCAGAAAATTATACAGTAGAATCCATAATATCCATAGGATATAAAGATGAGGAGAAAATACCTTATACAGAAGAAAGTTTAAAATATGAAAAGATTCATAGGGAAAAGTTTTAGGTAAGTTTTAATGATGAGAGGAGAGCTATAGTCTCCTCTTATTTTACTTATATCGTATTAATTTTATAGTTAAATTTGGAGGAGAAAACTCAACTTCCGCCTCATCAATCATCATTCCAATTAAGCTTAATTGATCAGTGCCTTCATCACTGCCAGCTAATTGCCAATAGTATTCTTCGATTTCTCTTTGTCTTTTTAAATTTAGAATTTGTTTTAAATTATTAATTTCTTGATTAGAGGATGTAACATTATACGAGTGAGCAATGATTTCAAAGAAATTTTCTGTGTTAGATAAGGATATATTTAAATTTAAAGCTCCATTTAGAAGACAAAAGTCCATTAGTTCCTGAACTATCTTAGAGATTTTTTTTAGCTCGTTTTTCATTAGGATAATCTCCTTTCTTAAATGCTTCAATAAGAGGAACTACTATGGCAGCAACCACTCCTCCAGAGAAGCCATTATTATATAAATTTAGCCCACCGTGAACAACTCCAATATTCATAACTACTGAAAGATGCAGAAAACCTGCTAAAATGCCAGCAAGTGGCCCGTAGGCTCCAGCAACAGGGGCTAAGGTTGTTCCAAATAATGCACCTATTATAACAACAGTCGAGCAAGGGTCCCAAATTTTTATGTTAGCTGCTATAAATACTCCAATTAAAATAGGTATAGCATTTCTAGGATGTTTGCCAAAAGCTGCAAAACCAACCATTGTTAATATTCCAGCGGTAATAGGTCCATTTACAATTCCTTTAGATATAACTACATAAGCTATACCTATTAAACCCATAATTCCCATATTTATAAATGTTATACCATATCCACAAAGTTGTGTAAAGTCTGTAACTGTTTTACCAGAATAATGTAGGACATTCTTATATCCTTTAAAGCTTTTGCCGTTTATATAATATCCTAAGAAAATAAGGAGTATAAAGCAGGAAATGAGAAGCAGCTTTAAAAATGAGTCATATTCAGTTGATAATATTTCTGTTGATTTAATTATTAGACCAAAACCTCTAAGTACAGAGGTTATTATAGAACCGATGAGGCCTGCTGTAAATCCTATATTATAAAGATTATATCCATCATGGACTTTTATAAGATGTGATGATAGTGGTGTTATTACAAATCCTATTAGTATTCCAAATAGTATGCCAATAGGAAGACCTAATTTTATAGATACATGTAATCCAAAGCTTATCTCACTTACTACTGGGGCAAGAGCTGTACTAAACATCATTATTACTACTATGTTTTTGAAATTTATTTGTTGATACTTAACATAGAGGTATCCTCCTAAATATATAGGCCAGACATTGAATAAGTTTTTTCCTATAAACGAGAAGGCCATAATAGTAAATACAGATGCAATTAATGCGCCATTAACTTTTAATTTTAATTTCCATATTATAAAAATGTTTACTAAGGTTAAAACACCTGCATTTATAAATGTTGCTCCAATTCCACCAACTGATATATAATCCGTCAATAGTATGTCGGGACTTACAACTATTCTATAAAGTCCTTTATATATGTTTTTAGGGTTATCAAATATAAAAGCTAAGATGATTAGGCATAATGGAAATAAACTAAGTATAGTTAAAACTCTTTCTTTTCCAATATCTATAGAATCCTTTGTAATAGCGACAACCTCCAAATGAACACCTCCAATGAAATTTTAAGTGTTCTATAATATTTTGGTATTGAAAAACTTATGTATACTTTACATAAATTTAATAGAATTTTATCAACCTTAAATTCCCTATTGCAATCTAGATGATATTTGATATAATAATTTCATAAGGTTAATCCCTTATTTCTGAAATATTTGTGAAGCTCTTATTTTGAACCTACATTACTTAAAAGGGAGTTCAACATTTAGATGTGAATTGACTCATAAGTCCAACGTAAATGGCAAGGTCTATAAAGCATCTGTGAGGACACCCACCTATCGGAGAGATAGGTGTCAAAATTAGGGCAGCGGTATTTTGGATACTTTCTTTGATTATAATTAGATTAGTATATATGATAAGAGATGACACTAGTCATCTCTTATTTTTGTATGAATAAAAATTTCCAGCTATGTTTCTAATATTAATCACTTAAAAAAGTCTTGGCATTTTTAAGCTATTGTGGTAATATGACTTTGTAAGATTAAGGTGAAAAGCAGTTTATGTAAGATTAGATTTTAATAGTATTACATATTGTGAAACACAACAAGTGCATAAAAAATCCCGGGGGGGCTGGTGTTGCTGGCTGAGAGTAAGAACGAAATTCTTAGACCCTTTTAACCTGAACTGGATAATTCCAGCGTAGGAAGAGGTTTTACATATACATATATTTTGAGGATATAGGTACAAATCTCTTTTGTAGATTTGTACCTTTTTATTTTTCTAAGATCCTTAAAATTATTAGTCTTACAATATTAAGTGTTACGACTAAAAGGAGCAATGGAGGGATTAATAATGAAATTTTCACAAAGTTTATACAAGAGTGTTGAAGATATTTGGGAATCTTATTACAAACATCCTTTTGTAGATGGTATAGGACAAGGAACTTTAGATGTGGACAAATTTAAATTTTACATGATTCAAGATTATATTTATCTTATTGATTATGCAAAAATTTATGCTCTGGGTATAGTTAAGGCTGATACTGAAGAGGTAATGAAAGGATTTGCCACTATGGTAAATGGAATATTAAATGGCGAAATGAGTATTCATAGATCTTATATGAGAAGACTTGGAATTACTCAGGAGGAAATTAGAGATACAAAGGCATCCCTTGCTAATATTTCCTATACTAATTATATGCTTTCTGTATCTCAAAGAGGAACTTTAGCAGATCTTACTGTGTCATTATTATCTTGTATGTGGAGTTATTTAGAGATTGGAAGACAGTTAAGTAAAATTCCAGGAGCTGTAGATCACGAGTTCTATGGAGAATGGATAAGAGGATATATTTCAGAGGATTATATAAAGCTAACTAACTGGGTAATAGACTTAGTAGATGACCTGGCAAAGGATCTACCAAAAGGGGAGCTTGAAAAGCTAGAGGAAATATTTGTGAACACAAGTAAATATGAGTATATGTTTTGGGACATGGCTTATAACAAGGAGATGTAATCAGTATGTTAGAGTTTTCTAATGTGAACTTTAAATATGAAAATGATTCAAAGACTCTTATAGAAGATCTAAACTTTAAGATAAATAAAGGAGATTTTGTAAGTATAATAGGGCCTAGTGGTTGTGGTAAAAGTACAATCTTTAGATTGATTTCAAAACTTGAAAAAGCTTCTAGTGGAGATATTTTATTAGGTGGTAATAATATTAAAGACCTACATGGCCATATAGGGTACATGCCCCAACGAGATTTATTAATACCCTGGAGAACGATTTTAGAAAATGCTTCATTACCGATGGAAGTAGGTTCTAGAAATGTTAAAGAAGCTAGACAAAAGGCAGAGGAATATTTAAAGATTTTTGGCTTAAATGAGTATAAAGATAAACATCCAAAGGATCTATCGGGAGGAATGAGACAAAGGGTTTCTTTTATCAGAACATTACTTACAGGATCAGAGGTAATGCTTCTAGACGAGCCTTTTAGTGCCTTAGATGCTATTACAAAGGTTTCTATGCAGGAATGGCTTCTAAGTCAATGGATTAATTTAAAAAAGACTATCTTGTTTATAACTCATGACGTAGAAGAAGCTTTATTTTTATCTAATAGGATATTTGTGATATCAGAAAAGCCTATTGTAAGGTTAAAGGAAGTTATAGTTCCTCTTAATTATCCAAGAGATAGACATGCTTTAAGCAATAGGGAAATACTTGAGATAAAAGAAGAACTTATAAATGAATTAAAGCAGAGGGTAGAGCTATGAAGAAATATAAATCATCAGCAATTGTAGGAATTTTCTTTTTTATTACCTGGGAAATTATTGCACGATATATAAATGCAATGTTTATACTTCCATCTCCTACTAAAGTTTTAATGAAAACTTGGGAGCTTAGGGAACCTCTTTTTTTAGTGCATCTTCCTGCTACAATGCTAGTTACTTTCATAGGACTTTTAATATCAATAGTTTTAGGAGTTATGCTAGCCATAGCTATGAGTTTAAATAAAAGAATTGAAGAAGCAATATATCCTATTTTAGTAGTAACTCAAACTATACCGATAACGGCATTGGCGCCAATATTTGTACTCTGGTTTGGATACAGCATTTGGAGTAAAGTTGTAGTAACTATACTTATTACGTTTTTCCCTATAGTTGTAAATACCTATGATGGCTTCCGTTCTACTAAAAGGGAAATGGAAGAGCTTTTGGTAACCTTTGGAGCAAGTAAAAAGGAGATTTTTATTAAGTTGAAATTTCCTCATGCTCTGCCATATTTCTTTTCGGCACTAAAAATAGCTGTACCTTTAAGCGTAATAGGTGCTGCAATTGGAGAATGGCTTGGAGCTCAATCGGGACTTGGATATTTTAGCAAAAGAATGATGACTCAATTAGATGGTGCGGCAGTTTTTGCTCCAATAATGATTTTATCGCTTGTAGCAATAGTCTTAGTTTGGATAATTAATATTTTAGAAAATAAAATAATAGGGGATTTTTATAGAGAATAACCTTTATTTTTATATTTAAGGTATCTTGAAAAAAATAATCAATTAGATGATAACATATTTTTAAGAGCCTAAAAGGAGGAGTAAACTATGAAAAAGTTAAAGTATTTATCATTATTATTAGCATTTTTACTTTTAGTAATGACAGGATGTAGTAGTAAACAATCTAATCAAAATGAGGCAGATAAGCTAGAAGAGGTGGATTTAGTACTTGATTGGTACCCAAATGCAGTACATAGTTTCATATATGCAGCTATAGAAAAGGGATATTTTAAAGAAGAAGGATTAAATGTAAATATTAAATTTCCATCTAATCCTACAGATCCACTATCACTACCAGCAGCAGGAAAAGCAACAGTTGGAATATACTATCAACCTGATGTTATAATTGCAAGAGCTAATGAAAAAGTGCCTGTAAAATCTATTGGATCTATAGTGCAATCACCTCTAAATGTAATAATAGCTTTAAAAGAGAAGGGGATAAATTCTCCTAAGGACCTATCAGGGAAAACTATAGGATTTTCAGGGAATCCATTAAATACAGAATATGTTAAAACAATGGTGAAAGAAGATGGGGGAGACCCAAATTCAGTAAAGGTAATAGACGTAGGATTTGAGCTTTTATCTGCGATGATTACAAAAAAAGTTGATGCAACAACTGGGGGACTTATAAATCATGAAGTTCCTGTTATGAAACATGAAGGACATGAAATAAATTATTTTGATCCATCTAAGTATGGAGTACCTAACTATTATGAATTACTTTTTGTTACAAGTGATAATACATTAAAAGAAAAGCCTGAAACTTTAAAGAAATTTATGAAGGCATGCAAAAAAGGATTTAATTTTACAAAGGAAAATCCAGATGAGGCATTAAGTATATTATTAAAGAATCAACAAAAGGATAATTTTCCTCTTATAGAAGCTGTAGAAAAGGAAAGTATGAATACTTTACTTCCAAAGATGGAGTTAAAAGATAGTCCATTTTCCACTCAAGATAAGAAAGTTTGGGAAGACAATATGAACTGGTTATATGAAAAGGGAATGCTTAAAGAAAAAGTAAAAGCAGAGGACTTTTATGTAGACTTACTTTCTAAATAGTATATATAATTAATAAGCAGTAAGCAGTATATATAATATATAACTACTTACTGCTTATTTTATTAAAAGGTATTTTGTGAGTGCTGAATACTTATCCAAGCGTCCTGTGGTAAGCTTACAAGTATGCAGCTTACTGCAGAAATGCAAAGTATTAGTAGTATTAAAAAGATACTAATACCTTTTATCTTAAATCTTTCTGAGGAAAAGAGGCACATAGAGTTTGAAATTAAAAGTTCTGTACCTAAGAGTATTAAAAGTACTGGCCACCATTTAAGAAAGCTTATAAGGGTTAGTATATCTTGAGAAGGAGATAAAAAAAGAACTATGCCAAGAAATATACAAGATATTCCTAAGGTAAAAGATCCTGTTGTCCATTGGCGCATGGCTTATCTCCTCCAGTTTTTTTAGTTTTCTTACCTGATAGAAGCTTTATTCCAATACCTATACATAAAATAGAAGCTATAGATGTTCTTATATAATTTTCAATTCTCATATCTAGATATATATTTAATGATGGAAATATTACTCTGTTTATCATAGATAAAGCACCAATTATTATAAGTCCATAAGCTATTAATTTTACTTCATCACCTTTACATACAAAGTTGATGCCTTCATCTTCTGAAATAGGTTTATCAGAAATCAATTGCTTTCGAACATCAAATATACTAAAAAACCAAATTATTGGAATTAAAAACATAGTAAATGAAATACGAAGCCAGTCGCTTAACCCAATTATTAAGAAAAATGATGCCATAATTTGAATTCCTTTTCGCTGTAGCCCTATATACATGTGACCTGCCCCAGGCATTAATGAAAATAGCATTGCTAAAGATTTATTATTTTGCATTTTAACAACTCCTTAAAATTTTCTTTCTAATCAATACTATAAGACTTAATTCTTAAATAAAAGAAAATATAAATATTAAAAATTTCTTAAGTTTATTCAGTATAAGCTTGTAGAAGGAATTATTAGAATTATTATAGAAAATAAAATTAATGGTATATTAATGTAATTGATAATAATATTTTGTGGTAAACTAAAAGTATAAATTAACTAAGGGGGCATTAAGAAATGAAACAAAATAGACTAGAAAAAGTATTGAATGATATGAGGAAAAAAGACATACAACAACTTATCGTAACAGATCCATCTTCTATATTTTACTTAACAGGAAAATGGATTCATCCAGGAGAGAGAATGCTTGCACTTTACATAAACTTAGCTGGAAATCATAAGCTGCTTATAAATGAACTTTTTCCAGTATATGATGACTTAGGAGTGGAAAAGGTTTGGTTTAAAGATACAGATGATAGTATAGAACTTTTAGCTAATTATATAAATAAGGATCAGGTAATTGGTATAGATAAAAACTGGCCGGCTAAATTTTTATTGAAATTAATGGAGCATAATGCAGCTAAGGGTTATATAAATGGATCAAATATTATAGATGAAATAAGAATGAAAAAGGATGAAGAAGAAAGAGAACTTATGAGAAAGGCTTCAAAGATAAATGATGAAGCTATAGAAAGACTTATAAATATAATACCTGAAGGATTAACAGAAAAAGAAATGGGTCAAAGACTATTAAAGATATATGAGGAAATAGGAGCAGATGGATTTTCCTTTGAACCAATTATAGCTTATGGAGCAAATGCAGCAGATCCTCACCATGAAGGTGATAACTCAAGGGTAAAAGAAGGGGACTGCGTAATCATAGATATAGGATGTAAATATAAATCATACTGTTCAGATATGACTAGAACTGTATTTTATAAAAGCATACCTGAAAAATCAGAAGAAATATATAATATAGTATTAGAAGCTAATAAAAGAGCTATAAGTATGGTAAAACCAGGAGTTAGGTTTTGTGATATAGACAAAGCGGCAAGAGATTATATAGAATCCAAAGGCTATGGTAGATATTTTACTCATAGAACAGGTCATTCTATAGGTATAGATGTACATGATTTAGGGGATGTGTCATCAGTAAATACAGACATAGTAGAGCCAGGTATGATATTTTCCATTGAACCGGGAATATACCTTCCAGGAGAAGCAGGAGTAAGAATTGAAGATTTAGTATTAGTAACGGAGGAAAGCTGTGAAGTGCTAAATAGATTTACAAAAGATGCCCAAAGAATAGAATAAACTATGATTTTTATTAATTAAATATGAAAACTAGAAGAAGTTTGCAAATGCAAGCTTCTTTTTTTATAAATTACAATTATTTTTGAATTGCATAATTTTTAAGAAAATTTATTGAGAAATATATTGAAATCTGGAAAAAATTATATTATTATAAATTAATAAACGTTTGTTAAGTTAGGGGATGATACAGTTGTCAGTTGAATTTAAAGAAGCAGCAATAACGTTATTTTCAAAGAAAGGATATTCAGGAACCTCTGTAAGAGATATTACAAGATCCTTGGGAATAACGCCTGCAGCTTTATATGCACATTTTGGTTCAAAGGAAGAACTTTTTTTAAAGGTATTTACAGAAGGCTGGGATGAAATATTAAAAGAAGTTAAAGACATCATAATAAGCAGTGAGGGAAAATCGTATAAGGATATATTACATGATATATATAGGCATTATGTAACAGCCTATATAAAGGACAAGCAAAGAACAATTTTTTTACTTAGAAGCGTAATGTTTCCCCCAGATGAGTTGAGAGAAAAGGTACTTAATATTTTTCAAAAAAGTTCCAGTGAATTTAATGTTCATATTAAGGAAATATTTAGGGGATGCATAGAGGGAGGTATTATAAAGGATTTCCCAATACAAGAACATGAGGATATTTTTTATAAATTTGTTGATTGTTTTTTATTTCAAATAACAGTAACAAACAAAATAATTACTATGGATGAAATTGAAAAGCATTGGATGTTTTATTGGACACTTATAGAAAATAAGCACTAAAGAGGAGAGACTTATATGAAAATATTTAAATTTACTTCAATACGTAAAAGAATACTAACTACTGTATTACCATGTGTAATAATCTCAATGTTAGTTTTATCTGTTTTAAGTTATCAAAATTCCAAGAGTATAATAAATAATGAAATTGATTCGAAAATGAATTCTGAAATTGATTATATAGCTGAATCTATAGAAAAAAATCTTACAAATCACAGTAGAATTCCAAATACTCTTGCAAGAACAGTTGAATCTGTAGGTGGTATCATGACAGAGGGACAATACCAATCAATTTTAAAAAAGTATACAGCAATAAATGAAGCTACTTTTGGAGCTGGAGTTTGGTTTGAACCTTTTATGTATGAGAAAGATAAGAAATATTTTGGACCATATGTTTATAAAGATAAAGATAATATAGTTTATACGGATCAATATAATAATGAACAATATGATTATCATAATTATGAATGGTATAAAATTGCAACTAATACTGACAAACAAGTGGTATGGTCAGATCCATACTATGATGAAGTTGGAAAAATAACAATGGTTACAACCACAGTTCCATTTTATGATAATAACAAAAAACTTTTAGGTGTAACCACAGGAGATATAGATTTAACAAATATTCAAAAGTTCATTGACGAAGTAAAAATAGGAAGTACAGGAAGGGCCTTCTTACTTGACAAAAATGGAGTATACATGGCGGGAGTAGATGCTTCAAAAATAATGAAAATAAATATAAAAGAAGATGAAAATAAAAGTATAGCAGAGCTTGGGCAAAAGATGGCATCAAAACAAAAGTCTGTAGGTGAGTATTCAGATATTAATGGGGATAATATTGTATATTATGCACCTATAGCGGAAACAGGATGGATGCTTGGAATTTCGATAGCAAAAGGTGAACTGTATAGTCCTTTAAAGAATTTGATGTATAAGCTAATATTTATAAGTTTAATATCTATAGTACTAATAGTAATTATTATTTTATTATTTGAGTCTTATATTAGTAAAAACATCAAAAAGATTTTAGAATTTGGACAAGCTTTAGGAACTGGAGATTTAACTCATAGTTTAGATATAAAGTCTCATGATGAGCTTAGAAGCCTTGGAAAGTCTTTGAATTCAGCACAGGAAAATATCAAGAATATGATAACTGAAATAAATGAAGGTTCGGAAAAGTTAAGTACATCTAGTGTAGAACTTTCGTCAACTATTGATAATATTTTTTCAAAGGTAGATGCAGTAAATATGGCTATTAACCAAATATCAAGGGGGACTCAGGATTTAAGTTCTACTGCGGAAGAGGTAAATGCTTCTACAGAAGAAATTACCTCTACTGCTCATGAGCTTTCTAAAAAAGCTGACAATGGCAGTGAAGCTTCAAAGGAAATTAAAATACGTGCTGGGCAAATAAAGAAAACTGGTAAGGAATCTATAGAAACAGCAACGAAAATTTACGAAGAAAAACAAATTGATATTGTTAAAGCTATTGAGAAGGGGAAAATTGTAGAGGAAGTTAGGATGATGGCAGAGTCAATTTCAGATATAGCAAGTCAAACTAATCTTTTGGCTTTAAATGCAGCAATTGAAGCTGCAAGAACTGGGGAACAGGGAAGAGGATTTGCAGTAGTTGCAGATGAAGTTAGAAAGCTTGCAGAAAAGTCATCGGAGGCAGTATCAGCTATTCAAAATACAGTAGTAGACGTGCAAGAGGCATTTAATAACCTTTCTAAAAATGCTCAAGATGTATTAGAATTTATAGAGGATAAGGTTAAGCCTAATAATGAACTTCTTTTAAATACAGGAGAGCAATATGAAAAGGATGCAGAATTTATAAATGCCTTATCAGAGCAGATAGCTATTGCAAGTAAATCAATGAGTGAGATTATGACTCAGGTAGGTAGTGCTATTGAAACTGTATCTGCAACTGCAGAAGAAACAGCAGCAGGCTCTGAAGAAATTTCTGCAAGTACCAATGATACAGCTGCTGCATTAGAGGAAGTAGCAAAAGCCTCACAAGAACAATCTGAACTTGCAGAAAGTCTTAATAATATTGTAAAGAATTTTAAATTATAACAAAATACTTCTGAGGGTATATTAATATACACTCAGAAGTATTTTGTTTTTTGAATACTAGTTGAAAATAAAATATAAAATTTACTTAAAAGGTATAGTTTTTTGCAAAGTGGTAACGTAGGATACCGAGTTTTAAATTAATAACATATAAAATAAGAATTAAGAAAATACTAGTAGAGAAAATAAATTTAACAAGTGAATTTTAGGAGGAATATAAATATGAGCAAATTTTTAGGTAAAATACATTATTGGTTATTTGATAAGATAGCGTGGTTTGAATCTTTAGAACAGGAAATAATAGATTGGGGCAAAGGTAAATCAGATTTGTCTATGCTACAATGGGAAAAAGAATCTATAGAAAAGTTTGGCGCTCCTGTAGGAAAAGTAGCCCTTGAAGATGTAATAGATACATCAAATATTCATGGATGGCTTCAAGATAAAATAAATAGAGCAGAACTAAGACAGGCATTTATAATAACTAAGGTTATAGATTCAGCTAATGGAGAAAGTTACAAGGAAGATTTAAAGAATATATATAAGTCTCAAGGTACAGAAGCAGGTACAAAACACAAAGGAGAATATGCACTTGAGACACCAGATGAAATATTTAATGTTATAAATAACTATATATTAGAAGGAATGCCTTGTGATCGTGTAAACGAGGTTTCTGAAAATACTAAAGATGCATTTAGCTGGTTTGCAACAACTTGTCTTCATACACAATACTGGAACCAAGTACAGGGTAACGTTTCAAACTTTTATGCATTAAGAGAAGAATGGACTCGTGCATTTGTAGAAGCACTTTCAGACGAATATGCATATGAAGTAAAAGATGAAAATGGACACAGATTAAATACAATATATAGAAAGTAATTTAAAAGGAGGTATTATTATGAATGCTATTGAGCTTATGATGAGTGAACATAAAAATATAATAAGAATGCTTCATGTTGTAAGAAAATATTCTTATAAAGTGTTAAAAAATGAAGAGGTTGATATCAACGATTTTTACAAGATAATAGATTTTATTAGAAATTATGCAGACAAACATCACCATATGAAGGAAGAAAATTCTCTATTTAATAGATTAAGTGAAAAAATGGGTGGAGCAACCCAAAGTGGACCTATAATGGGAATGCTTATGGAGCATGACTTAGGAAGAATGCATATAAAATTATTAGAAGAAGCTCTCGAAGAATTAAAAGAGGGTAATGATGAAGCTAAACTTGATGTAATAGCTAATGCTATAGCTTATGCAGAACTATTAAAAAGGCATATTGAAAAGGAAGATACAGTTATATATAAATATGCAGAAAGAGCATTATCATCTGAAGAACAAAAGGCAGTTGAAGAGGAATGCATAAATGTAGAGAAAACTGCTGAAGAAAGTAAAACACAACAAAAGTATATAGACTTACTAGAAGAATTAGAAAAAAAGGTGCAATAATATAAAACGGAGCCCCGTTATGTGGGCTCCGTTTTGTATTATTGTAGTAACTATGTTAAACAAATTAAAGTAAAGCAGTAATATCTTATTGCTTTATATGGTTATTCTTCCTCATATTCCTTTACAGATATGATTTCTTCAATAGTACATAAATCCTGTATTAGTGAAGATGGATAAATCGATAATGGCGTGGAGAGGGTATAAAATGCTTTATGATAGTTTAGTTCTTCGTCAGTGGTAAATGACACGCATGTAACTTCTATACTTCTAGCATTAAAAAGTCTTTCAGCCTTTTGTACAAACCTATTATTTAAATATTGTAGTTCGATTTTTATAGTTTTATTTTTGTCTAAAAATTTCACTTCAAATCTTTTAAGACTAACTAATACTAAAAATACTCCTACTGCCGCAGCAATACTTAAAAAATAATATCCAAGACCAATAGCGAGTCCAATACATGCTACAGTCCATATACTTGCAGCGGTAGTAAGACCTCTTACAGAACCCTTTTCATGAATTATAGTACCAGCACCTAAAAAACCAACACCAGTTATAACTTGTGCACCCATTCTGCCTATATCTACCTTAAGTGATGACACAAGAGCGGGATTTGCTGCTATCTGCTTTGTCATGTCATGAACAGCTACTTCTTGGATTATTGAAATTGTAGCGGCGCCAATGCAAACTAAAATATGGGTTCTAAAACCAGCTGGACGTTGTTTATATTCTCTCTCGTACCCTATAAGTCCGCCAATTATTATAGCAAGAAAAAGTCTTACAATAATTTGTATATATAAGTTGTTAAAATCCATTTAAAGCCCTCCTATAAGTTGTTTAATTAGTTTTGTATGATGAAGATTATTAGGCATTTTTTCTATTTTCCCATTTTTAGCTAATAAAATCAACATATTTATAAACATATGTACTAAATAATGCTCTAAATATACAGAAATTATGAGTATAGCATTTAAAATAGAAAAGAGAAGAGTTTATTATTTCCAAACTCTCCTCAGCTTTAAAATCTCCTGGAAGTATCCGATTAATGACATAGGGCTCATAAGCATTTGATATGCTAGTACATAAACTAAAAATCCTAGAAAGTTTTTTCTAATTTGCAGGTTAAGACTTTTAAATACATTTCGTTGATATCTATACAGTACATAGTTTTGAAGAAGTGCTAAAGGAAGTACAAATAAAGTCATTACACCAACTATGGCATGATTACCAAATAGGGCAAGTATTAATCCAGGGATGAAAAAAAATGTATATGCAATATCTAAGTAAGGCATAATAAAGTTAATTGTAGTTAAATACTTGATATACATTACAGGCTGATGCCAAGGCTTTATAAGTTTTAGAGCCTCGATCATACCCCTTGCCCATCTGCTCCTTTGGCGAGTTAAGTGTTTTAAGCTAGTAGGTACATCTGTAAATGCAACAGACAGTGGTTCAAAAAAAACCTTTTTATTATTATTTAAAATGTTCCAGGTAAGAACTATATCTTCTCCTATGGCGTTGGGCCACCCGTTAATACTTCTTATTATACTTGTTTCGTACAATGAAAAAGCGCCTTGAGCAACTAGTGTACCTTGATAAAGACCTTGAAATCTTTTAATACTTGCAATACCTAGAAAGTAATCCCATTCTTGAAGCTTGGTTAGAAAGTTATAGCGACTATTTCTTGTGAGCACAGTTCCGGCTACCGCACAAACATCGGAAGGAGAAGATTCCATTCTAGATATCAGATGTTTCAAAGCAGATTTATGCAAAATAGTATCAGCATCTAAGGTTATTAAATAGCTAGTTTCAACATATTTTAAAGCTGTATTCAAAGCATTGTGTTTTCCAGGCTTCTTTTCCTGTATAACTAAAATATTTAGTCCAAGCCGTTCACCTTCATGCTTAGCTGCTTTAAATGTATTATCAGTAGAAGCGTTATCAACTACAATTAATTTAATAGTTCCCTCAAAGTCTTGCTTTGGGATATATGAGAGGGTATCTGCAATTGTTTTTTCTTCATTATGACAAGCTATAATTATTGTGATTTCATTTATAGACTTTCTTTTATTGAACCTAGGTTGTCTGTCTAATAATAAACTTATTAAAACAAACATATTTATATATCCAGGGATATATCCAAGTCCTCCTATTGCAAATAGTGCGACAGGAAAAGTTATTAAGTTTGAAAGATCTTTAAGCCATGGGAGGGATAAAATTATAGAAAATGTCATCCATAAAAATGCAAAAAAATTACTTATAAAAAACTTAGTATTAACTTTAACATACCTATCTTTCTTAAAAGAATTGTATTTGAAGTCATATAGAGTATGAGAAAAAATACTTCGACACATAATCTCACCTCAATAATTAATATTCTACAAAAAGCGACAATTATAGTGTAATTATATCAATAGTCTATAGTACAGTCAAGGAAAGAGGTAATATAGATAATCTTTACAATATATGTAGTTATCAAGAAAGGATGTTAACTTTATTTTAAAAAATAATAAAAATATTTTTTTGTGGTATCATATATATAGGTGATAATTTAAAGCTAATATTATCACTTGAATATTATATATTTAAATATAAGAGGATGATAATGGATAAGAATTGCTTGAATTTTAATAAAGAAAAGGAAGTAAAAAAATTAAGTAAGGTTCAATATGATGTTACCCAGAAGAATGCTACAGAAGCACCCTTTGAAAATGAGTTTTGGAACCATAATGAAGAAGGCATATATGTAGATATAGTCTCAGGAGAGCTACTTTTTACATCTAAGGATAAATTTGATTCAGGGTGTGGTTGGCCTAGTTTTACTAAGCCTGCAGAAAAGAAAAATATAAAGGAAAAAGCGGACTTTAGCTTTGGTATGCATAGAATAGAGGTCAGGAGTAAATATGGAGATTCTCATTTAGGACACGTATTCACAGATGGACCTGAAGATAAAGGTGGGCTTAGATACTGTATAAATAGTGCAGCGTTAAGGTTTATACCAGTAGATAAACTTGAAGAAGAAGGTTATGGACAGTACTTAAAATTATTTAAATAATTGACAATTTCTTATTAGTTGAAAAGTTAAAAATAATAAGGGAAAAATTAATAAAAGTAGTTGACTAAAATATAAATTTAGCATAGAATAGTAATATAAATAATACCCCTTAGGGGTATAACGGAGGTATTGAAAATGGTAACAGAAGTAAGAGATAATAGTTTCGAACAAGAAGTTTTAAAATCTGATATTCCAACTGTAGTTGATTTTTGGGCAGTATGGTGTGGCCCATGCAAGATGCTTGCACCTGTAATAGATGAAGTTTCAGAAGAATTAGCTGGTAAAGCTAAATTTGTTAAAGTAAATGTAGATGAAAATCCTGCAACAGCTAGTCAGTTTAGAATAGCAAGTATTCCTACTGTTATGATATTTAAGGGTGGTAAGGCAGTAGATACTTTAGTTGGATTTAGACCTAAGGATGCTATTAAAGCAGCTATAGAAAAGCACCTATAATATTTATGGATAAATATTATTAATAATCCATAAGTGATTTAATGAATTGATATAGAACAATCGCTTATAAAAAGGAAGTTTGCAAGTGCAGGCTTTCTTTTTATTTCGTTAACTTAATAGAGGTTATTAACAAATAATAAACATTTATGAACTTTGTGGATTTATATGCTGGCTATGGGATAAAATATAATAAGGAATATGTACGAGGTTAGATATAGTAATTTTAAAAATTTAATATATATGGAGGGGAATGTTATGGTAATTAGTGTAAATGATGATAATTTTAAAGAAGAAGTTTTAAATTCCAATATACCAGCAATAGTTAAACTTTACGCGGATTGGTGTCCGTACTGCAGAAAATTTGCTCCAGTATTTGATAAGGTATCAGCGGAATATGAAGGTAAGGTTAAATTTGTTGTAATGGATGTGGATTTGAGTCCAAAAACTACTAAAGAATACAATGTTAATACCATTCCAACGGTTATAATTTTTAAGGATGGGGAAAAAGTGAATGAATATATAAATCCTCAAACTGAGGAAGTTTTGAAAAACTTTTTACACGAAAATCTTAATTAAAAATCTCTAGTTTCTACTCTCTAGCCGATAATTGTCTTTAACTAATTTTAAATATGGCGGTTAGAGAGTAGTAGTTAGAGATTTTTTAATTACAAATATACAAATTTAAATAGCATTAAGTTTTATTAAATTACCAACAATAAAATTTTAAATCAATCTAATACTTAGCAGTAGCTGCTAGATTTTTTAATAACAAAGTTACTTCCTAATTTTACTATTTCAGTAGGCCCAACAATGCGAGCAAGTTTTTCTTCAATGACAAATTTCACACCATCTTTTTCTACAGTTATATCATTTTGCTGCTGCTCATCCAGAACAACATTCAAATTAGGGCCTCCTCAGCCAAAACCAGCCATATTAACTCTCACAGCGCTTTTATTTGAAGTACTTAAGGCTTCTTTTAAGTCTATTAATACTTCTGGTTTAACTACAACGTTAAATGTAGGCGGTTCTTTATGTCCTTTAAATAAGGAAAATAAACCCATATTAATTTAACCTCCTTTATAGTGATTATATTATTAGGATACCAAAAAACACATAAAAATAGACAAGAAAATTTCATATATATAATTAAATAAAATTTGCTTTTTTATTATAAATCCCAGGTCTAGTTAATGAAACCTTAGGCATGCCAATTTTAATCATACATACTAGAATGTACTTTAAGGAATAATAATAAAGCAAAGACAATTAATAAAATATAAAAATAATATAAAATATGCAAAAATTAAAGCTGAAAACTTACAATTGTTAATGTAGAAAGGCAGGTAATTTACTATGTTTACTGGTGTAGTTAAATGGTTTAACAATGATAAGGGATATGGGTTTATATCTGCAAATGATGGAAGAGACGTGTTTGTACATCATATGCAAATAAAAGAAAAAACCCATGATAAGGACTTACACGAAGGTGAAGAGGTAATGTTTGATGTTGTAGAAAAGGAAAAGGGTCCAGCAGCAATTAATGTACAAAAAATTGAATAAGTAATTTTAGATAAAAACTTCGTAAAACTTACGAAGTTTTTTATAAAAGTAAGATAAATTTATAAATAAGCGTTGCTCAATTTATTTAACAACATCAGACTTAAATGAATATCATATAGTAATCTATTTTATCACTTATTAACTTATCTTATGGAATCTCCATTTTATTTTATGATTTAAGGGTAAAAAGTGTTACACTGTGGAAAAATAATATTGACAAGGGAAGTGTGGATATATATTTTATAATAATTAATAATGAAGTTCATTATCAATTATAAAGGAGTAGAAATTATGTGCAAAAGAGATGAAGTAGAATATATTAAAACTTTTAATAAAGAAGATTTGCTATATGTTACAATAAGCTATCACATTGCTCCAAGTATATTAGAAGATAAGCCCTCCACAATGTTGACTTTTAGTAAAGATGATAGAGACTTATACAAGCTTTGGAAGAAGTATGGAAATGAATATACTAAGCTTATGGATATAGAAGCATTTGAACTAGCAGAAGATGATAAGAAATGTACAGTTTTGTTTTATGAAAAACAAAAACTAGAAAAGATTATTTTTAATAATGAAAATATGCAGTTTTTAAAAAACTTTGGGTACAATAACTTTTATAATTTAACTAAGTATTTAAATCACTTGAGGGATAGATTTAAGGTGTGTTGCCCTCATGAAATGGGCATATTTTTAGGGATTCCATTAAAAGATGTTCAAGTATTTATTTGTGGAGAAAATAAAGATTGCTTGTTATGTGGATACTGGAAGGTATATTATAATGAAAAGGAAGCAAGAGACACATTTATAGCTTATGATAAGGCAAAGGAAAAGGTCATAGATTTTATAAAAACTTATGATAAAATGGATGTTAAAAAATTTAAGAAGTTTATGGAACTTCAAAGAAAAAATTCATTATTTGTACATTAATATATGATATAATAATAAGTTGTATAAGAGAAGGACATCTGAAGGGGGAATTAAAATGAATCCAATAGCGTTTAATATTTTTGGGTTGGATGTACGATGGTATGGAATATTTATTGCTACAGGTATACTTATTGGAGTTATATTTTCAAAGTATACGTGTAAGTTAAAAAGTATAGATTACGAAAAGATGCAAGATATAGTATTTATTGCATTACCTTTTGCTATTATTGGAGCCAGGCTATATTATGTATTATTTAATTTAAATGATTATGATACATTCTTTGAGGCTATTAACATACGAGAGGGAGGGCTTGCAATACATGGAGGAGTAATAGGTGCATTCTTATCTGCATGGATTTACACTAAAAATAAAAATTTAAGCTTTATAAAATATGCAGATGCAGCAGTACCATGGCTGATTTTTGCTCAAGCATTAGGTAGATGGGGGAACTTCTTTAATGGAGAAGCACATGGGGGTGAGGTAACTTATGAGTTTATAAGTAAATTTCCTCAATTTATTCAAAAGGGAATGTTTATAGAAGGAAGTTATTATCATCCTACATTTTTGTATGAGTCACTGTGGAATTTGATGGTATTTTTTATTTTAATATATTTGCTTAAAAGAAAAAGTAAGGATGGAGTGGCTTTAGCTACGTACATAGGCATGTATTCTTTAGCAAGATTCTTTATTGAGGGGCTTAGAACAGATAGTTTAATGTTTGGACCTATAAGAATTGCCCAACTTGTAAGCCTTATAGGAATACTTATTGCAATTGTAATTTTAGTAATCATAAAAAAACGAAGAGATTAATACAGTGGTTGTTTTAACTATCCAGTGATAATGATAACTTTTTAGTTATTCTATACAGTAGAAATTTTACTAGGATTAGCGAATAGAGACTAGATATTAAAAAGGAAATTGCAATGCAATTTCCTTTTAGTGTATTATTCCTTCTTTCTTCATGTAATCTTCTAGCTTCTTTCCAGAACTTTTAAGAAAATCACTATATTTATCATCAAATTTTAATTGGGTCTCAGCAATCTTTTGAACAGCTTCACTTTGAAGAGATTTGTCACTCAGCTTAGTTGTCATGTCTTGTAGGGTGTTTTGATCTTTAGAATTTAAGGAATTCAAATCAGTAATAACATACCAAGATCCATTTTTATTAAGTAAATTTAAAAATTCAAAATCTAGCTTTTCTTCTTGAATATTACTCATTGAAGTTTTAAAGGAACAAAGAGCTACAGAAAGAGTGTCTCTTTTATCAATTGCATGTATGAGATTTAAAGATACTTTTTTTATATCATAAGCTTTAGATTTTGCATTTAACAATTTGATACTTGTAGCGTCAGAAGGATATATAGATGATTTGAATTCTTCTGAGTCGCCATCTAATTGATACATATAGTAATTTCTGATTGCTTCTTCAGGAGTAGTATTTTTAACAACAACTATAGAGTCTTTAGTTTTTTTCTCTATGGTATTAGTGGTTCCAGATTTTGTACTGCAGCCTAAAAGCAGAAATATAGTTGCTGCTGAAATAACACATATGCTTAAAAGTTTTTTCATTTTCACACCACCTTTTATAAACAAGCCGTTATAAGGCTCATTCAATGTCTTCTACGATGAAAATTCTATGCTTCCAGAGCATTAAAAAAGTTTTTCATGTGAACTGCTAGAGGAAGAAATTCAGCTAACTGAATTTCTAAGATGTTTTAGGAATTAGCACATAAAGATCTTTAACGTTACAAGAACTTACATTAAATAAATAAAAAAATTTACAAGTTAAAGATAAGGTAGTACAACAAAAGATTTCTGATAAAAATAGAATACTTAATATCGTACGATCTATCGGTCTGCGGGCTTACTAGCCCTTTTATAATTGTCAATTTAAAGGAAATTTCGCCAAAGCGAAATTTCTTCCTTCAGCAGTATACATAAAGATATTTTTAATGTTGAATTTAGTATGAGATTTGCATTGTAGAAGGCTTTGAACAAGTAATTAGAAGCTCTTTATTTATGAATTTAAAGAACCGTAAAGAACTTTTTACTGTCTGAGCGATAGCGAGTTTAAAAAGTTTAGGTGCTTCAAATTCATAAATATTAGAACTTCTTTACGTAGTGAACGCCTTCTTAAATGCAAATCTTATACGAAAGATTCAACATTAAAAATGTCGCAATATCCTTAAAATGCCCAATTCCCATTTTTAAATACAGGTATTTCTTTGTTGTCATAAGTTACACCTATAATTTCTAAGTCAGAAGTTCCTATCATAAAATCATCATGTACTAAAGAGTTATTAACTCCTGCCTGATTTAATTCCTCTTCACTCATATTCTCACTGTTCTTCAAGCATACAGGGTAAGCCTTTCCAATGGCTAAGTGACATGAAGCATTTTCATCATATAATGTATTAAAGAATACTATATTAGAATTTGAAATAGGTGAATCATAGGGAACCAATGCAACTTCACCTAAATAGTGTGAGCCTTCATCTGTTTCTATAAGACTTTTTAAAGAATCATGGCCTTCTTCTGCTTTGAAATCTACGATTTTTCCATCCTTAAAAGTAATAGAAAAGTTTTCAACTAAATTCCCATTACAATTTAATGGCTTTGAACTTACAACAGTGCCGTTTACCCCTGTTTTCAATGGAAGAGTAAATACTTCTTCTGTAGGCATATTCGCAATAAATTCAACACCATCTTGAGTTTGGTCGGCTCCACCAAGCCATATATGATCTTTTGGAAGCTCTATCTTTAAATCTGTTCCTATAGAATTTTTGTAATATAAGTATTTAAAATTATAATCATTTAATACTTTCATATTTTTTTCTAAGTTCTTTTTATGTTCTTCCCATGCTGCTACAGGATCCTCTTTATCAACTCGAACAATTGTAAATATAGCATCCCACATTTTTTTAATAGCTTCTTCGGTAGAAACTCCTGGGAAAACTTTTTTGGACCAAGCTTCAGTAGGAACAGATACTATAGACCAACTATTTTTATTACTCATAAGTCTATCACTATATTCTTTTAATGCTATTTTTCTAGATTTTTGAAATTTAGCTATTCTTTCAGGGTTCACGTCCTTCATAACTTCAGGATCGGATGCAGATATACTTAAAAAAGCAGCACCTTCTCTTGCGTAGGAAGTATAAAATTCCTTTTGCCACTTAGGTACTATATCAAATATTTCATCAGGAGCTTTCATATATCTTATTTTGGAGAAAAGCTCATCATTCCAATTCATAACTACGTCTTTAGCACCAGCTTCAAAAGCTTCTTCAGCAATCAGTCTTGCAAAAGATGCACATTCGATAGGAGAATTTAAAATCAAAGTTTGCCCCTTTTGAATGTTTGCACCAACCTTTACTGCTAAGGCAGCATATTTTTTAAGTATTTCATTGTTTACCATTTACATACTCCTTTCCTGTGTGATTTATAGAAATTTATAATTTCATTATAAATCACCACATCTCAATTAATTGAGATGCTGTCTTAATTATTATTTATATTAAAGTTTTTTCATAGCAATAAAAAGTTCCTTCTTTTCCGCTAAAGGTAAATTCTCCAACAAAGTTATATCCACATTTCTTAAATAAGTTTTGAGCTTTTGTATTTAACGAATTTGTATCTATTTTCATGTAGTTTATACCTTTTTCTAGTGATAAGAGTTCTGCAAATTTCATAAGTTCTAACCCAATACCGCATCCTCTAAATTTAGGATTAACGGCCATTCTATGAACTATCATGGAAGGCTTTTTTAAAGACCAAGCTAAAGTATTATATTCTTCAGGTTCATCAAAATTTATACATGCAACGCCAGCAACTTCATTATTGCTCTCACAAACGAAAAGCTCTCCATTATATATATCATTTTTAAAATCTTCGTCTCTAGGATAATTTTTATCCCATTGAAAGTTATTATAGGAATGCATATCAGATATAGCTATATCTACAATTCTTGAAATTTCCTCAATGTCTTTTAAATGTGCTTTTCTAACCAATTTAGTATCCCGCCTTTTATAATAAAAAATATATTTCCTATTATAATACCACAATTTAGAAAAGAGAGTACAATTTTCTTGAAAATAGTACTTAAAATTAATAATTTCAAATACTTTAATATTATAGAAAGTTAAAAGAGGGGAAGGGGATGAATGATAAAGAAGATAAATCTAAAAATAAGAGTGATTATGGTATTAATGAACTTAAGCAGTATTTAGAAAAGTATATAAAAGCATTAAAAAGCAAATTAATTCGCATGGATTATGAAATAGAAGCAAAAAAGACAGAACTTATAAAAATATTAAAGGAACAAAAGTCGCTAAAAAAGAATTTATCTAAAGTAAAAATACATCCTTTAAAAAAAGATTTAATAATAGATACAAAAACTGAAAATATAAATAATTGCACAAAACTATGGAGTATTGATTATATAGGAAAAGGTAATAAAAAGTGCAAGAAATGTCAGGAGGAGCTATATTTAGATGTTGTATGGCTTGGATTGTTTAAAAATAAATATGAACAAAGTACTTCAGCGTTTATTGAATGTCCTGTTTTATATTGTACAAAATGCAAACTTTATTATATAAATAATATATTCAAAAAAGAAATTCAAAAGAGAATAGGGAAAAACGTTATAAAAATAGGTACGCCAAAGGAAAATGAGATTAAGCCTAACGATAATGTAAACATAGAAAGAAAATTATATAAAGAAGATCAGAACAAAGATAATTTCACAAAGGATAATGCTTATTTTGATAGCTTAAATAAGAAAAGTGAATTATATAAACTAGGATACAATGTATCTAAATTAAATAAAGAAGAAAGAAAACAGATACTCTTGTACAAGGCTATTCCAGAGCTTGGTATTGATAATATATTGAGTCTTTTAAATTATCTTGTAGAGCTGAGAAAAAATAATAAAAGATATGTTAAAGCTGTGGCGGCATGGAAATGTGATATAGAACTATTAGAAAAACATAAAAGGGGAGAAGAGGTAAATGGCTCGTGATAATGAGAAAGTATATGAGTCCATAGATAGGCTTTTAAATGATATAAGAGATATATTAGATATTATTTTAAAAGAATTAGCAAGGAAAAGAAAGCACTTGGAGTATTTAGAAAAAAGAATAGACGTAGAAAGCAATAATAATTTACAATTGAAAAAAGTCTTAGATTATTATAATGTAAATAGTAATAATAATGAAAAATAAAATGTATTAATTTATAACGGAAGAGGAAATATTCATGAAAGAAGTTAGAGTTATAACTGAAAAGAACTATTGTACTATGGAAGATATATATGAACTTTTTAATACGGGATTTAATAAGATAGTTGAAAATACTATCTTTAAGGGATGTAATTTCTTAGGAGTGGATTTAGCGCAAATAATATGGATAAATTGTACTTTTGAGAATGTAAGATTTGATAAATGTAGAATAATAGGAACTTATTTTAATGAAAGTAGATTCATTTTTACAGACTTTATAAAATGTTATTTTGAGCAGGGATCCAAAAGCTTTGATTTAATGAGTTATTCTGTAAGTTCTTGTACTAGCTCCTTTAAGAAATGCATTATGAATTATGTGAATTTTATAAAGTGTAACAATAAAGACATAAAAATAGTTGAGTGTACTTCTGAAGGCATTGATTTTGAGGGGTGTAACTTGACCAGCTGCCAAATATTAAATAACAAATTTGATGCATTAAAAATATTTAATTGTGAACTTTATTCTACAAAATTTACTTACAATAGCATTATAAGTGCAGAATTTGTGGAATGTGTGTTAAACGACAAAACTACATTTATCTTTATAGATAATGAGGAAAATTTAAAATCTAATATTCATATACTTTATCAAATTTATAGATTTTTAAAGGTTCAGGGATATACCTCAGAGGCAGTGGAGTATTACTTAAAATATAGAAGATATCAAAGAAAGGCTTCTAAAGGTATGAATAAAGTTTGGCTTTATTCACTTCATAAATTATTTGGAGATGGAGAAGAACTAAGAAAAATTTTATCAGGAGCTCTTTTAACTATATTTGTTTTTGGATTATTATATAGTATCACGGGAATACAAGTAAATATAAATTCTGAGATGATTAAAAATGCACCTAAACTAATTCAATGCTTTTACTTAAGTGTATTAACTTTTACTACATTAGGTTCTGGAGACATATCCCCATCTACTCCTATAAGTATGATTTTATGTATGATAGAAGTGCTTATAGGGGTAATCTATATAGCAGTTTTGACGGCCGTATTTTACAAAAAGATATCAAGTTAAAGTGTGAAATTATGATATTATAAACAATCTCTTTTCTCGTATATTAAAGAAAGGTCCTTAATATATTTATATATGAAATAATAATTAATATAGGGGGAAGGGAAAAGATAAATGGATAAGGAAAGTATGATAATTCATCTGGAAAACTTAATAAGCTTATTGCAAGAGAAGAAAGCAAAAGACGCTAAAGTTAAGCATCTTAAATCTCAAGGTAAAGATGTCATGGAGGCAACTATAGCGATATCTATGATTATGATTATAGTAGCTTTCTTTGGGCATATGAATTCCAGTGTTTATATAAAAACAGTAAGTTTTATATTTAATAAGGAATTGTCAGAAGTATATATATATAATTTTTGTACTATGCTTATGTATATGGGGAGTGTTATACTTATTTCAGGGATTTTATATAAACAATTATTTAAAAGAATAAATTTAGATAGATTAAAAAGCTTAAAAAGAGATATCAAGGATATTGAAAACGAGCTCGATAATAATAGCATATATAATTTGTTAAAGGATACAGAATTTATTGATATAGAAGTACTTAAATATTTTCAAAAAAATTTAATAGCAGGACGAATGGATACTTTAAAAGAATGTATGAATGTATATAAAAGTGATAAGTATATGGAAGCTTTAACAAATAGTCATTAATCTCTAATCTCCAATTTCTAGTCTCTAGTGGTGATAGAATTACCGGATAGAGACTAATGATTTGGAGATTATTCTTTTGTTTTAAGAGAATTTTATTATATAATCTTAGTGGGGTGATTTTTTGAAAAGTAAATGGATGCTAAAGTGTACTAGTTCTAATGTAAAAGCTTTAGCACAGGAGATAGGAGTAAATGAAACTATAATCAATGTGCTAATAAATAGAGGGATAAAGACCTCACGAGATATAAAGAAATTTGTAGATGCATCTTTAAAAGATTTATATAATCCTTTTTTTATGATAGACATGGATAAGGGTGTAGATATAATAAAAGAAGCAATAGACATGAAAAGAAAAATAGCCATATATGGAGATTATGATGCGGATGGAGTCACAAGCACAGTAATACTATATAAAGCATTAAAAAGGCTAGGTGGGAATTTTATTTATCACATACCAGATAGGGAAGCTGAAGGATATGGAATGAACTTAGAGAGAATAAGGCATTTAAAAGAAGACGGAGTAGAGATAATTTTAAGCTGTGATAATGGAATATCTGCTATAGATCAAATAGCCTATGCAAAAGAACTTGGAATGAAGGTTGTGGTAACAGACCATCACGAATTAACTTTTAAGGAAGAAGATGGTGAAAGAAACTACATACTTCCCAGTGCTGATGCAGTTATAAATCCTAAGAGGTTAGATTGCACTTATCCTTTCAAATTGCTATGTGGAGCAGGAATAGCATTTAAGTTTGTGCAGGCACTTTATTCAGTATTTAACATTCCAGAGAATGAGGTTTTAGAATTTTTAGAGTATGCAGCAATAGGAACCATATGTGACGTAGTGGATTTAGTGGATGAAAACAGAATTATCGCTAAGAATGGATTAAGACTTATTAGGGATACAAAAAACATGGGATTAAATGCAATAATAAAAGAAACCTCAATAAATAAGGATACTATTAATTCTTATCATATAGGTTTTATAATAGGACCATGTATAAACGCTACTGGAAGACTTGAAACTGCTAAGCTTTCAGTGGAGCTCCTTTTAACAGAGGATGAGGAAGTTGCAAAAGGTTTAGCAATAAAGCTTCACAAGCTTAATATGGAAAGACAAGAAATGACTATTAAAAGTGTTGAGGAGATAGAAAGTATTATAGAAAACTCATCACTAAAAAATGATAAGGTGCTAGTGGTATATAAGGAAAATGTACACGAAAGTATAGCAGGTATTGCAGCTGGAAGATTAAGAGAGAAGTATAATTTACCTACTATAATACTCACTAAAGGTAAAGACATGCCAAAGGGTTCGGGAAGATCTATAGAAGATTATAATATGTTTGAGGAACTTTTAAAGTGTAAGGAGCTTTTAGATAAATTCGGAGGGCATCCAATGGCAGCGGGGTTGTCTTTAAAAGAAGAAAATATAGAATTTTTACGAAGAAAACTAAATGAAAACTGTCTTCTTACAAAAGAGGATTTAATTCGTAAAATATCTATAGATAGAAGAATGAAGCTTAGTGAGGTATGCGTTTCCTTAATAAAGGAACTTAATATCTTAGAGCCCTTTGGAAAAGGCAATGCTTCCCCGGTATTTGCAGAAAAAAACGTGGACATATATAAGATAAATTTTATAGGAAAAGATAAAAATACTTTAAAGTTCTCCTTGAAAATTGATGGAAGTTATAATAAAATTGATGCGTTGTGTTTTGGAAAGGGAGATGAATTTAAAGAGTATATAAAACAATACTTTGGTGATGATTATTTAGATATTATAGATAACCCTAAGAACTTAAAGATGGATTTTATATTTTATCCAAGTTTAAACGATTATAATGGATGTATAACTCCACAATTAAGAATAGTTGACTATAGAATTAGTGGTAAATAAGTTAGATTAAAAGGTAGGGTTAGATAAGAAAATTTGGGAAAATTAACCGGTTTACTAAAAAATACAAAAAGCTAGAAGGAAATTGAGGATTTTAATAGAATAATAGTTATAGTAATTTATCTAACTAAATTGGGGGATAGTATATGGAGAGCAGGTTTGAAGGACTACCTTTTGGAGTTGTAATACTAGATAGGGAAACCTTAGACGTAAAATATAAGAATAGCATTATGGACAACATAATAAAACAACACGAAGATATTTCAGAAGATGAATTTAATATAATAGATGTGCCGCTAGTAATATTTAAAATAGTAAATACATGTGCAGATGATGGAGAAGAGCGATATATACCAGGAGTTGAAGTGTTTCCAGGATGCTTTTTTAATATAACAGTAAATACTTACAAAGATACAGTACAATTATTTTTATATGAAATAAAAGAGCCTGTATTAAATGAAAAACATCAAACTTTAAATAAGCGTGAGTTAACAACAGATATTCTAGAATCTATTCCTTATGTAGTGTATATAACAGATAAATCTGGAGAAATAAATTATTTAAATAAAACTGCATATCAATTTTTTGAAAGTGAAGATTCGACTTATATAAAAAATGCATTTGAATTTATAAAATATTATAATATCAAAAATGAACAGGGAAATGATTTAAAAATAGTAGAATTTCCACCATACGTAACTCTTACAGAAGGAAGAAAAGTTGAAAATAAGGTGATGAAATACTTTATTAAAGGCAAACCTGAATATTCCTCCATATCTTCATATCCTATATTTGAAAGAGATGAGGTCGTAGGGGCAACTGTAGTGTGTGAAATTATAACTGAAAGATATATACAGAAATTAAGACAGGAAGAAGAAAAAAATAAATATTTAGAGGTTTCAACTGAACTTAAAACTAAGTGCGATATCATAGAAACCTTAAGAAATAGAGAAAAAGATCATCTTCGTCATTTAAGAGATGTGATAAATAATATATCTGAAGGTATAGTGGTTATAGATAAAGAAGATAGAATTACTTTATGTAGTAGTTCTGTATATGAAATAACCGGACTTAGACATATAGAACTTATGGATTATAAAAATATAATAAGAAAATATGATATAGCTGTAGAAGAAAACAAGGGCAGAAATATAGAATGGTTTTATAATGGATTTTATAAAAATAGACTTCCTATAAAAGATTTGATATTAAAAATTACTGAAAAGTCTAGTAAAAATATAAAATATATAGAATTAAATACGAGTCCAATACTTAGAACAAATGGCGAGTTGTTACATACCGTTGTAACTTTGACTGATATTACAGAAAAGAGAATTAATCAAATAATAGCAGAAGAACAGGCTCTATTTGTAGAAAATGTAGTAAATACATTAGATGTGCCTATTGCGGTGCTGGATTATCCTGAATGTAATTATAAGCTCTTAAATAAAAAATATGAGGAGCTGGTAAGTTGTATTGCAAAAAGAGAAATTAATGCATCAATGATTATTAATAAAAGTATATACGATGTATTTGAAGAAAGTACAATTAGTGGAAGCTTAGCTAAAATAGCAGAGAGTGGAGAGGCTCAGATATTTCCACCTTTATATATTAAAGATTACCAAGGAAGAGATAAATATTATAAACCTAAAGTTGCGCCTTATAAGGATAAGAATGGGAAGACAACTATATATATACATGTAGTAGATGTAAAAGAGGAAATAAATCATAATATTCAATTAGAAAAGGTAAATAAGTTAAAGGATGAGTTTTTTAATATAATTTCCCATGAACTTAGAACGCCTTTAACTATGATATATGGGTCCTTGCAACTTGCTTATGATGTATACAATGGGGAAGTTACTCCTAATATAGATAAAACATTAACAAGAATAAGAGAAAATTCTAGCAGGCTTTTAAAGTTAACTAATAACATGATGGATATTTCAAAGGCTGATGCAGGACTTTTAACCTTAAATAATGTAAATTTTGATGTAGTCATGCACAGTGAAAATGTAGTAAATTCATCTTTGTACTATGCTCAAAGAAAAGGAATAAACATAATATTTGATACAAATGAGGAAGAATGCAGTGTATTAATAGACAAAGAGAAATTTGAAAGAATTCTATTAAATCTTTTATCTAATGCTATAAAGTATACTGCTGAAAATAAACATATTTATGTTAACCTTGAAGTGGAAGAAGAATATTTTGTTTTAAGAGTTAAGGATGAGGGTGTTGGAATCCCAGCGGACAAAATAAATTCAATTTTTGATAGGTATTCCCAATTAAATAGCTCGTTGTCTAGAAGAGCAGAGGGTACAGGGCTTGGACTTGCAGTAGTTAAAAAGTTTGTGGAAGCAATGAATGCATCTATTAAAGTAATCAGTGAAGAAAGAAAAGGCTCTGAATTTATAGTGAAGTTTAAAAGATATTCAAATGGAAAGAGCGGTTGCCCTCAATATGTAACCTTATCTGATAATTTTGATGATATATTAAATATTGAAATGTCAGACGTGTATTAAAAACAATGAAAAAGGAGTTTGCTAAAGATGCAAACTCCTTCTTTATTCTATAAGTTTCTTTCATATTCTTCTACCATTTTCTTAACCATTGCTCCACCAACGGAACCGCATTCTCGTGAAGTAAGATTTCCGTTGTAATCAGAGAACTGTACTCCTAATTCTCTAGCAGTTTCCATTTTAAATCTATTTAAACCTTCTTTAGCTTCTGGGACAACTACTTTATTTCCTCTACTTGCCATAAGTCTCTACCTCCTTAAATATAGAATACATATTTAGTAGTTCTAGTAAGCTTAATATAAGCCTTATAGATTGCTAATAGTGTATTTTATCCTAAGGTGTCAAATTTCATTTAATGTCTTATGGTATTATAGATTTCTTTCGTAAGCTTCCACCATTTTTTTAACCATGTATCCACCAACGGAACCATTTTCTCTTGAAGTAAGGTTTCCATTATAGCCTTCTGTTAAGTTAACGCCTAATTCTCTAGCAGTTTCCATTTTAAATCTATTTAAACCTTCTTTAGCTTCTGGAACAACTACTCTATTTCCTCTACTTGCCATAATTTTCTACCTCCTTAAATATAGGTTATGGCTTTATCTATAAGATATTACTCCTATAGATAAACCATAAACTATATTATATCTATATTTTAATGATTTTTATTATAAATTTCTTTCATAAGCTTCTACCATTTTCTTAACCATGTAACCACCAACAGAACCATTTTCTCTAGAAGTAAGGTTTCCGTTGTAGCCTTCTGTTAAGTTAACACCTAATTCTCTAGCAGTTTCCATTTTAAATCTATTCAAACCTTCTTTAGCTTCTGGAACAACTACTCTATTTCCTCTACTTGCCATAACCTTTCACCTCCTTAGAATAAATTTTCGGATGGCGGCATCTCCTAAGATTAATTTCTTACAAGACACCAAATATTATATATATTATATTTAAGTTATGTCTTTATAGATTTCTTTCGTACTGTTCTACCATCTTTTTAACCATATAGCCACCAACTGAACCATTTTCTCTGGAAGTAAGGTTTCCATTGTAACCTTCTGTTAAGTTAACACCTAATTCTCTAGCAGTTTCCAACTTGAATTGGTTTATTCTTTCTTTAGCTTCTGGAACTACTAATCTGTTACTTCTGTTTGCCATTTTTATTACCTCCTTTTACTTTTGTAATATTATCTTCTCCAGCTTACAAATAATTATATTAGTGAGTTAAAGGTAACATAAACACTTTGTACATATATTGTTAAAAAATTCTTTTTTATAAATAGAAACATAGACAAGAGCATGGGAATAATATAAAATTATAGAGAAATTATTCTAAAAGAAGGTGTAGACGTGGCAAAAAAGAAGATAATTTTAACTGGCGGAGGAACAGCAGGACATGTAACTCCAAATGTAGCTTTAATACCTAAATTAAAGATGATTGGATATGAAATTCAGTATATAGGAAGTAAAGATGGTATAGAAAAAAGCATAATTGAAAAGGAAGGAATAAAGTATCACAGTATATCTAGTGGAAAGCTTAGAAGATATTTTGATTTTAAAAATTTTTCTGATCCCTTTAAAGTTTTAAAAGGGGTAGCAGAGGCTTTTAGTATAATAAGAAAAGAAAAGCCAGATATAGTTTTTTCAAAAGGTGGATTTGTAGCAGTACCAGTGGTTATGGGGGCATATTTTAATAGAATACCTGTTATTGCTCATGAATCAGATATTACTCCCGGGCTTGCAAATAAAATATCAACTCCTTACTTAACAAAAATATGTGTTACATTTCCTGAATCACTTAAATATATTAAAGGAGAAAAAGGTGTGCTTACAGGAACACCTATAAGAGAGGAACTTTTTAAAGGAAGCCGTAAAAGAGCTCTTGAAATATGTGGGTTTAAAGATGATAAACCTATATTATTTATAATAGGAGGAAGCTTAGGTTCCAAATTTATAAATGATACTGTAAGAAGTATATTAAATGTACTTTTAAATAAATTTAATGTTATTCATATATGTGGTAAAGGAAACTTGGATAAATCTCTTGGAAATAAAGAAGGTTATAAGCAATATGAGTACGTAAAAGAGGAACTTCCTCATTTTTTGAATTCTGCAGATATAGTTATTTCTAGAGCTGGGGCAAATGTTATATTTGAGCTCTTAGCACTTAAGAAACCTAATATATTAATTCCTCTTTCCAAAAAATCTAGTAGGGGAGATCAAATATTAAATGCTAAATCCTTTGAAAAAAGTGAATATAGTATTGTATTAGAAGAGGAAAATATTAATAAGGAAAATCTTTTAAATAAAATTAATTATTTATATGAAAATAAAGATAAATATATAGAAAATATGAAAAAGAGTCCTGTACAAGACGGAGTTGAAAATATAGTTGGATTGATAGATAAATATTGCACAAAGAGAAGTTAATAAGCAATCATAATAATTATTCATCTGATTTGAAGTATTTAGTGATTAATAATAAGTTATTGAAATATAATAAATAATTAAAAGGAAGCTTGCAAGCTTCCTTTTAATTATTTAGCGTAAAGTGTTAAATATTTACCATTAATTTCTTTAGTGCATAGCAGGTTCTTCTCTTCTTGGATTTTCAAAGGATGGTGGAGTGGGATTTGGAGCATCAAAGAACTTTCCTGGTGTTGATAAATCAAAATAAAGCTTTGAATCATGTGTTACTCCAAAATCTTTATTGGAACCTTGGTTTTGAACTTTATTCAGTGCCTCCCTAAATAATGCATTATGTGCTTCTTCTCTATTTAATAAGAAATCTATAGTTTCCCTAACATACTTATCGTTAATTTGACGATGTAAATATTCATATACTACTTTAGCTCTTTGTTCTGAAGCTATATCAGATAACAAGTCGGCGCATATATCTCCAGTAACATTTACATAGTTAGCTGTCCAAGGTTCACCAGAAGAATTAACAAGACCTGGTGCTAACCCTGTCAATACATGGGTCTCTATTTCTCCGGCTGGTGTGGTTCTATAATCTACTGTATGGCCATTTAGTAAATTTATTGTTTGTGCAACCATCTCCATATGACTTAACTCTTCTGCTGCAATATCTATAAACAAATCTTTTATAGCAGGGTCAGCTATTCTAAAACTTTGAGAAATGTACTGCATTGCTGCTTTAAGTTCTCCATTTGCTCCACCTAGCTGCTCTTGCATAAGTACAGCATATTGAGGATTTGGTTTTTCAACTCTAACATCCCTAAGTAATGGTTTTTCGTGTTTAAACATAATAAAACGCCTCCAAGCTTCAAAATATAGATTATAACAAAGTTAGTTTTGCATTTGGCTAGTGTATTTATACATTGTATGAATATTGTAAACTTATTTTAAAGTGCCTTGTAAAAATTAACCATAGGTATAAAATGAGAATATAAATATGTGCTGTGTTAAAAACATTAAGGTAATAAAACTTAAAATTAGCGGCAAAATAAAATAGCTAGATTTTTAGTTAATAAATTATAAAAGTATAAGGAGGTTTCATTAATGAAAAAGATAGCTGTTATATATTGGAGTTACAGTGGTAATGTTGAGGTGCTTGCAGATAATATAGCAAAAGGAGCTAAGGAAGCTGGAGCAGAAGTTTTAATAAAGCATGTAGATTATGCAAAGGTAGAAGATGTACTAGAAGCAGATGTGGTGGCATTTGGAAGTCCATCTATGGATAATAACAGAGTGGAACAAGAGGAAATGGCTCCATTCATACATGAATTCAAATTACTTCCAGTAAATAAAAAACCTGTAGTATTATTTGGATCCTATGGATGGGATAATGGAGAATTTTTGAATAGCTGGGAAGCACAGATGAAGGATTATGATTTTAATGTAATAGAAAAATTTGCAGTAAAAGAAGCGCCATCAGAAGAACAAATTCAAAAGGCAGTAGAAATTGGAAAGAGAATGGCAGAGTTAAAAGAATTTGCTGCATTTTAAGATAATGCTGACTTGGATTTATTGATTTGTAGAGACATCTCGATTTAATGGGATGTTTCTATTTTCCATATCCTAACACTAGTCCTAATGCTTTTATTTTTTTGATAAAACTACTACATAAAAAAAATATTTATGTTATAATATCACTTGTAAGTATTTTGTTAAAAAATAAACATAGATTAAAAGAAATAGAAAAATGAGTTAAAACGGAAAAAAATCATATTTATGACCAAATTTTTGTATTATTATGCGACTAAGAAGGTTTACATATCTATATTTTTGTTGTATATTAAATAACGTAGGTATAGTACATGCTTTATAAGAATTTGTAATTTAGCTATAAATTATCACATCTTAATTGATGGAGATATTTTTTAGTAAGTATTATTGGAAATGTAAAGCATTAAATTAGCTTTAAAAATTTTGTAGAATTTCTACGAAATTTTAATTTAATTATATATACTTTAAAATTGTATAGAAAGAAGGGAAATTTTAATGAGAAGAATGAAGACTATGGATGGTAATACCGCTGCTGGATATATATCCTATGCGTTCACTGACGTTGCAGCTATTTACCCAATCACTCCTTCATCCCCAATGGCAGAACATGTTGATGAATGGGCTGCTCAAGGAAAGAAAAATATTTTTGGACAAACTGTAAAACTTATGGAAATGCAATCAGAAGCTGGTGCTGCTGGTGCGGTTCACGGTTCATTACAGTCTGGTGCATTAACTACTACATATACTGCATCACAAGGTCTTTTACTTATGATACCTAATATGTACAAAATTGCTGGTGAATTATTACCAAGCGTATTCCATGTTAGTGCAAGAGCTCTTGCAACACATGCTTTAAACATATTTGGAGATCACGCTGACGTTATGGCAGCAAGACAGACAGGATTTGCTTTACTTGCTGAAAGTAGTGTTCAGGAAGTTATGGACTTAGCAGCTGTTGCTCATCTTGCAACTATAAAGACAAGCGTTCCTTTCATGAGTTTCTTTGATGGATTCAGAACTTCCCATGAAGTTCAAAAGATAGAAGTATTAGAATATGATGAGTTAGCTAATTTAGTTGACATGGATGCTGTTAAAGCTTTCAGAGCAAAAGCTCTAAACCCAAATCATCCTGTAACTAGAGGAACAGCTCAAAACCCAGACGTATACTTCCAAGGAAAAGAAGCTTCAAACAAATTCTACAACAGAATTCCTGAAGTTGTTGAAGGATACATGAACGAAATCAACAAATTAACAGGAAGAGATTACAAACTATTCAACTACTACGGAGCAGAAGATGCTGAAAGAGTAATAGTTGCTATGGGTTCTGTATGTGACTGTATAGAAGAAACTATCGACTACTTAATGGCTCAAGGAGAAAAAGTAGGTCTTGTTAAAGTTCATCTTTACAGACCATTCTCAGTAGAACACTTAATGGCTGTTATGCCAAAGACAGTTAAGAAGATAGCTGTTCTTGACAGAACTAAGGAACCAGGATCAATTGGAGAACCTTTATACTTAGATATTAAAGCTGCATTCTATGCAAATGAAACATTAAAACCAGTTATCGTTGGTGGAAGATATGGTCTTGGATCAAAAGATACTTTACCAGGACATATGATTTCTGTATTCGAAAACTTAAAATTAGATGCACCTAAGGATTTATTCACAGTAGGTATAGTTGATGACGTTACTAACACATCATTAGATATGGGACCAGACGTTGATACTACACCAGTAGGAACTACAGCTTGTAAGTTCTGGGGTCTTGGATCAGACGGTACTGTTGGAGCAAACAAGAGTGCTATAAAGATCATAGGAGACCACACAGACATGTATGCACAAGGATACTTTGCATATGACTCTAAGAAATCCGGTGGTATCACTGTATCTCACTTAAGATTTGGTAAGAAGGCAATAAAGAGCCCTTACTTAATCAATAAAGCAGATTTCGTTGCTTGTCACAACCAAGCATACGTTCATAAATATAATGTTCTTGATGGATTAAAGAAGAACGGAACATTCTTATTAAACTGCATATGGTCAGATGAAGAATTAAATGCTCAGTTACCAGCTGAAATGAAGAATTTCTTAGCTAACAACAACATTAAATTCTACACAATCAATGCTGTTAAGATAGGTCAGGAAATTGGATTGGGTTCAAGAATTAACATGATAATGCAATCCGCTTTCTTTAAACTAGCTGATATAATTCCAGTTGAAGATGCAGTTAAATATCTTAAAGATGCAGTTATAAGCTCTTACGGTAAGAAGGGTGAAAAAATTGTTAACATGAACAATGCTGCTATTGACCAAGGTGTTGAAGCTATTCACGAAGTTGCAGTTCCAGAATCATGGAAGACTACAACTGAAGGATTTGTAGAAGAAGAAAAAGCAAAACCAGATTTCATAAAGAACATCGTTGATGTTATGAACAGACAAGAAGGAGATAAACTTCCTGTATCAGCATTCAATGGATATGAAGATGGTACTTTCCCTAATGGAACAGCTGCATACGAAAAGAGAGGTATAGCAGTTAACGTACCAGAATGGCAAGCAGATAAATGTATACAATGTAACCAGTGTTCATATGTTTGTCCTCACGCTGTAATCAGACCATTCTTATTAAATGAAGAAGAAGCTAAAAATGCTCCTGAATCATTCAAGATGGTTGCAGCTAAAGGTGGAGCTACATTCAAGGGATTAAACTACGCAATGGGTATAACTCCACTTGACTGTACAGGATGTGGAAACTGTGCTGACGTATGTCCAGCACCAGCAAAAGCTCTTGTTATGAAGCCAGCTGAAACTCAATTAGTAGAACAAGGAAACTGGGAATATGCATTAACAGTATCCAAGAAAGAAAACCCAATGAACAAAATGAACGTTAAGGGAAGTCAGTTTGAACAGCCATTACTTGAGTTCAACGGAGCATGTGCAGGTTGTGGAGAAGCAGCTTACGCTAAGCTTATAACTCAATTATTTGGTGACAGAATGATGATCGCTAACGCAACAGGATGTACATCAATTTGGGGAGGATCTGCTCCTTCAACTCCATACACAATCAACGAAAAGGGCCAAGGTCCAGCATGGGCTAACTCCTTATTCGAAGATAACGCTGAATTTGGTTTAGGTATGTCTCTTGGAGTTCAACAGATAAGAGAAAGATTAGCTACTAAAGCACAAGCAGCTATAAACGGAAACGTAAGCGAAGAATTAAAGGCAGCTTTACAGGCATGGGTAGATACAAAAGATAACGGTGAAGCTTCAAGAGAAGCTACTAACAAGTTATTACCATTACTTGAAGCAGCTAAAGATTCAAATGAAGATGTAAAAGATTTATATGAAAATAAAGACTTCTTAGTTAAACAGTCTCAGTGGATATTTGGTGGAGACGGATGGGCTTATGACATCGGATACGGTGGATTAGACCACGTACTTGCTAGTGGAGAAGATGTAAATGTATTTGTATATGATACAGAAGTTTACTCAAACACTGGTGGACAGTCTTCAAAATCTACTCCAACTGCAGCTATAGCTAAGTTTGCAGCTTCAGGTAAGAAGACAAGAAAGAAAGATCTTGGAATGATGGCAATGAGCTACGGATACGTATACGTTGCACAAATAGCTATGGGTGCTGATAAGAATCAGACATTAAAGGCTATTCAAGAAGCAGAAGCTTACAACGGACCATCATTAATAATGGCTTATGCTCCATGTATCAACCAGGGATTAAAAGCTGGTATGGGTGCTAGCCAAGCTGAACAGAAGAAAGCTGTTGACTGTGGTTACTGGCAGATGTACAGATTCAACCCAGATCTTAAAGAACAGGGTAAGAATCCATTTGTACTTGATTCCAAAGAACCAGATTGGACTAAGTTCCAAGACTTCTTAATGGGCGAAGTAAGATACGCTTCATTAAAGAAAGCATTCCCAGAAGTAGCAGATAAATTATATGCTAAGACTGAAGAAGATGCTAAGGATAGATACGATAGCTACAAGAGATTAGCTAGCTACCAATTCTAATCTTAAAGTTTATAAAAAAGGGAAGACCGAGTAATCGGGCTTCTCTTTTTTTAGGTATTAGGATTAAAGTACTAGGTTCTAGGATAGGTTAAAATTTCACTGATGTGAAATTTAGAAAAATATGTTGAGAGTGTAGAATAAATAATTTAAAATCGTCCTAGCGCCTGACATAATTTTATTAAGCAACAAAAAATTAAAAAAATAAGCTTAAAAGAGAATATGATTTTACAAATAACACATACTATAATTGTAACTTCTTTCAAAGATTAATCTCAATAACTTTCTGTGATAACTCATAGAAGGCAAAAAGGAGATGGTTAACTTGGGCTTTAAGAATATGATGAAGATGAAAAACACGAAGATGAAAAAAGGTAACCCTATGAATGGCATGATGAATGACATGGAAAAGGGAGTTAAAAAACTAGTGAATAACATCAAAAAAGTATTCTAGGAAGTTACAAAAGGCAGGGGATAAACTCCTCTGTCTATTAATTTGTATTAATTATTATGATAATATGATAAAAAATGTTGTTATTTTTAAGAAAATCATTATTTTTAGCTAATTTTTTAAAGAAAATTTAAAAAAACTCTTTTAAAATTACTAAATAAAGGTTAAAATTATACCATAACTAAAAAGGAGGTGACAATCTGGTTGTATTTATATGGCCAGAGAGTGAATATGGATAAAGAAAAAGAAGTTGGATGCGGATGTGGATGCGGAAGCGACCATGAAAATGAACATGAAGGATGCGGATGTGGATGTGGTGACGATCACGGACATGAAGCGTTAATGGTAGATCTAGAAGATGAAAACGGCAACACTGTTGCATGTGAAGTTGTAGATGGATTTGAGTATAAAGATAATGAATATGCATTAGTGCAAAATCCAGAAGACGGTTCAGTATACCTTTTCAAGATCGTAGGAGAAGGAGAAGAGGGAGAACTAGTTATACCAGAAGATGAAGAATTTGATGAGGTATCAGCTTATTACCAATCAATTTGTGATGAACAAGAAAAATAATTTACTTAAAAAGAACCGTTGATACGGTTCTTTTTGTTAATCTTTAATCTTTATAACTAAAAGGAGGATGCTTTGCTTTGGATAACAATAGAAATAAAGAAGCAATAGACATTAATAATGACGAAAAGGTTCGTCTTGCAATATTTGATGTGGATTATACTTTAACTAAAAAAGAAACCTTGATAGAGTTTTATAAATTTATGTTGAGTAAAGACCCAAAACTTATAAAATTTCTCCCTAAAGTATTAATAACAGGTATACTTTATGCCTTTAAGATATATGATGCACACGCTGCAAAGGAAAATTTCATAAAATTTATTGATGGCGTAAAACAAGAAGAAATGATAATTCTAGTAAAACAATTTTATGAAGAAAAATTAAGTAAGATACTTTATATAGATGCTATAAATACAATGAGAAAATTAAAAGAAAAGGGATATAAAATATACTTAATTTCTGCATCAGCAGAATTTTACTTAAATGAGTTATATAATATAGATATAGTAGATAAGATAATAGGAACTCGATTTACTTGTAATAATGGTATTTATGGAAGAAAAATAGAAGGGAAAAACTGCAAAGGTGAAGAAAAAGTAATTAGATTAATGCAAGTATTAAAGGAAGAAAACTTGAATGTAGACTTTAAGAATTCTTATATGTATTCAGATTCATTGTCAGACCTTCCATTGTTAAAATTGGTTGGAAATCCTTATTTAATTAACTATAGAAAAAATCATGAAAGTATTGAAAGGCTCACTTGGAGGTGAAGGGTTAATGTATGTATTAGGTAAGTTTTTTTTAATGAATGATGAAAAGGTTACCACAAAAGAGTTTAAAGATGAATATATCAAAAATGGCAAAAGTCTTTATGAGGTAATAAAGGTTCAAGAAGGTACCCCGCTTTTTTTAGAAAAGCATTTGCAAAGACTTCATAATTCAGGAAGGCTTACAGGATTTGAAATATTTTTAAGTGATGAAATTATAAGTAAAAGACTTAGGGATCTTATAGAAGTAAATAAGATAAAAGAAGGAAGTATAAAATTTATATTGAATTTTGATAAAAAAATGTTTGTAGCTTATTTAGAGCAGACCAATTTTCCAAAGGAATATCAATATAAAGAAGGGGTAAAAACTGATTTATTCTATAAGGAAAGAGTGAACCCAAATGCAAAGGTATTGAATTTGTCTTTTAGAGAAGAAGTAGATAAATTTATAAAAGAAAAAAATGTATATGAAGCTATATTAGTGGATAAGGAGGGCTATATAACTGAAGGAAGTAAATCAAATGTGTTCTTTGTAAGAGATAAAAACTTATATACAACACCTATATCAGGAGTGCTTCCAGGAATAACGAGAAACACAATATTGGACATATGTAGTGAAAATTCTATAAGTGTTACAGAGCAAAGCATAAATGTAGAAGATTTAAATTCAGTGAAGGGTGCATTTTTGTCTAGTACTCCATTTGATGTTCTTCCTATAAATGAAGTAGGGAATATTAAACTTAATTCAGCGGAAAATGAAATTATAAAATACATTATGGAATGTTATAATAACAAGATTTTAAGATATATTGGTAAAAATAAATAAAGATTGAGGGAATGACAACGATAACTATAGAAAAGCCTTAAGTGTGGTAGTGTGTTGTCGTATAAGTTATTATAAATACATCTGGATAATTATTTAAATAGGGGGAATTTTGTATGGAAACAATAACAAATATTTCCACAAAAACAAATACAGCTACAAATGTAAGCGGCAGTGTAATGATTAAAAATGGGGAGATAATGGTAAAAAACCCTAATGAAAATGATAAAGCAGCCTGTCTCGTAATAGATGATTCTATTAAGGTAAAAATAAATGGTGAATTAGTAAAAGGTAAAGTTGAAATTTATGAAAATAGTGTAATAGAAATAGAATTAGAAGATGAGGAACTTCCTAAGAGATATTTAAATATATCTATATCAGATGATAGGATGAATGCTTATATAAGCATAGCTTATGAGCCAAAGTTTATTTATAAGCTAAAAGATGTAGAAGAGGGAAATAGTGCTATATTAAAAAAAGTTATAAAAGATCAAATTATGCCTGAAAAATATACAGTAAAAGAAATTAAAGAAGAGTTGGTCAAAAAAGGTATTATTTGTGATATAATAGAGGAAAATATAGCAAAATATGTAGAAGAAGGTTGCGAGAAAGTCTTAATAGCAAAGGGGATTTACCCTGTAGATGAAGAAGACGATTATATGGAATATAAATTTTCTGTAAGTGATGATCATGTAAACTTTCAAGAAGATAAGAATGGAAATATTGATTTTAAAAGCATTGGTAATATAAAGTCAATAGAAAAAGGATCTGTAATAGCTATAAAACATCTTGGAAAGCCAGGGCATGACGGTAAAGATGTAATGGGTAAGGTTAAGAAACATAAGTCAGGAAAAAAGATAAAACTTAAATTGGGCAACGGGTGCGCCATTAAAGATGATAATATAATTATAGCTACAATAGAAGGAAAACCTTGTGTAAAAGGCAATACCATATGTGTATACTCTATGCACCAAATTAAGTCAGATGTTGATTTGGAAACTGGAGATATTAAATTTGTAGGGGATATAGATATACTTGGTAGTGTAAAAGAAGGCATGAAAGTTGAAGCAGGAAATTCTATAACGGTTCACAAAGACATCTATAGAGCTTCTATCATTGCTAAAGGAGATATATATATTCGTGGGAATGCCGTATCTAGCACTATATTTGCTGGCGGAGTAAATGTAGACAAGCTTCAGTATTCAAAAACTTTAAATGCACTTAAATCTATGTTAAATGATATCATAAATAACATAGGGGAAATAAAGAAGTTTAATATTTTAGGTAATGCTAGAAAAGATGGTGAAATATTAAAGGCACTTATAGAAACTAAGTTTAAAAATTTAAATAGAGTTTGCCTTAACATTATTAGCCATATTAAACTAATAGGAGATGTAAAGGGACAAGAAGAGCTTATTCCACTTATGAAACATAAATTAATGGGATTAGCACCTATAAATGTGAAACATTATTCAGAGTTAGATTTAATTACAAAATGCATAGACAGCATAACAAGAGAAATGGATGGGGCACTTATACTTCCAGTAAACATTAATCTAGCTTATTTACAGGATTCTCGTATCAAGAGTACAGGAGATGTAATAATTACCGGAAAAGGTCAGTATGTTTCAGAGATAATTGCAAATGGAAGCATATATTTTATAGGACAAAAGGCCGTTTCAAGAGGAGGAGTACTAAAAGCTCAAAATGAAATAAAGTGTAAGGTCGTAGGAAGTGAAGGCGGGGTTAAAACTACACTTATGGTAGAACGCGGAGGAAGTATATGGTGCGATATAGCATATACTAACACAGTATATGTAATAGGAAATAGAGAAGTCGTATTAAATGCACCAAGTAAGGATATTCATGCTTATTTAGATGACAGGGGAGAGTTAATTCTTGATAAACTGATGTTATAGGAGGGATATAATGAATAATGAAGAATTAAAAGTTCTTATATTTAGTGTAGGCAATAATTATTATGCCACAGATATAATGGAAATTGAAAGAATTTTAGGATATGAGGAGCCTACAAAGCTTCCAGACTCACCTGAGTTTTTAGAAGGAGTAATGAATTACGAAGGAAATATCTTACCTGTAATATCCTTAAATAAGAAGTTTGCAATAGAGAGTAAAGAAAAGTCAGCAGATACTAAAATAATAGTTGCAAAACAAAATGATTATAAAACAGGAATAATAGTTGACTTGGTTTTAGAAGTAAAAGATGTAAAAAAGGAAAATATAGAAGATGCTCCCCAAATAGTGGGAGGAATCTCAAAAAGATATATTAAAGGACTTATAAAGATAGATAAAAAAATAATAATATTTTTAAATTTAGCAACGATACTTACAGAAGACGAAAGACGTCAGATGCATGATTTATAGAAATTTTTAATTTCGTTATAAATCAGCATAGTCCGATTTATTTGAGATGTTTCAATATATAATTTATATAAATTATTAATTTTATTATAAATATTTAACAAGTTTTTATGAAAGGTGCATGCTATGGAAGTGATAGAATATAAAGTTGGAATTGCAGATATGGATGCGGCCTTGTCGCCCCACAAGATAATAACAGTAGGACTTGGTTCATGCATAGGTATAGCCATGTATGATAAAGTAAATAATGTAGGGGGGCTTCTGCACATAATGCTTCCAGATAGTACTCAATTTAATAATGTATCAAATCCCCTTAAATTTGCAGATTTGGGAATACCTCTTTTAATAGAAAAAATGCAAAAAATGGGAGCAGTTAAGAGAAATTTAAAAGCTAAAATAGCAGGAGGAGCTTCGATGTTTAGCTTTTCTGACAAAAGTATGAATATGGACATAGGGTCTCGTAATGGAACTGCTGTAAAAAATATTTTAAAGGAATTATCTATCCCTGTAATGGCAGAAGACATTGGAGGAAATAAGGGAAGAACTATGATACTTGATTTGAAAAATGGGATAGTACAAATTAAAACAGTTGGTATGGGAGTAAAAGAAATTTAATGGAGCTGATATGCCGTGAAAAAGTTTAAAGTATTGGTAGTAGACGATTCTGCACTGATGAGAAAAATTATATCCGATATGATAAACTCAGAGAATAATATGGAAGTTGTGGCAATTGCAAGAAATGGGCAAGATTTTATAAAAAAGCTTGAAGATGTAAAACCAAATGTAGTAACATTAGATGTGGAAATGCCAGTAATGAATGGTATTGAGGCGTTAAAAGAATTAAGAACGCGAAATATAGGTATTCCTGTAATAATTTTAAGCAGTGTTTCTAAAAAATCCTCAGAGCTTACTATGGAATGCTTGGAAAATGGAGCTTTTGATTTTATAGCAAAACCTTCGGGAGCTATTTCATTAGATATAGACAAAGTGAGAAATGAACTAATAAGCAAATTAAATTTAGCTTATGAAAAATGTCAAAATGGATGCACTATTGAAGAAATAAGAGCTATATCAAAAGACATATCAAAGGAATTGAATGAAGAAAATAAATCTATCCCTAAAAAAAAGTTTGTAAATAAAATATCAGCGTTAGTTATTGGAGCATCCACAGGAGGACCTAAGGCACTTCACCAAGTAATATCAAATTTGCCTGATGATTTGGGGGTTCCAGTATTTGTGGTACAGCATATGCCAGCTACATTCACAAAAGCATTTGCTGAAAGGCTAAACAGTAGAAGCAAAATTACAGTAGTTGAAGCCTATGATGGACAAGCGGTTACAAATAACGTTGTATATATAGCTCCAGGTGGTTTTCATATGGAAGTAGGAAAAGATAAAAAGATACACTTAAATAAAGAACCTACAGTTTGGGGAGTTAGGCCGGCAGTGGATAAGCTTTTTAAATCTGCAGCAGCTGTATACAAAGAAAGGTTAATGAGTGTAGTCCTTACTGGTATGGGAAGGGATGGAGCAGAAGGTACTATAGAAGTTAAAAAAAATGGTGGAATAACTATATCAGAAGATCAATCTACTAGTGTAATATATGGTATGCCAAAGGCAGCATATGAAACAGGTATGGTAGATATGGTTTTAACATTAGATAAGGTAGCTTCAGAAATAGTTAAGATAGTTAAATGGAATGGGAGGTAAAATATGGATTTGGAATATTTTAAGCAGTGGGTATATAAAGAGTTTAGAATAAACCTCTCAGCTTACAAAGAAACTCAGCTGCATAGGAGACTTTTAAGTCTAATGTCAAGAGTAGGAGTGAATTCTGTAGAAGAATATATTGCTATTTTAAAAAAAGATGCAGGGCAAAGGCAAAAGTTTTTAGATTTTATAACGATAAATGTATCGGAATTCTTTAGAAATCCTGAAATATTTTCTGATTTAAAAAATAAAATAGAAACAGAACTTTTGCCCAATAATAAAAACTTAAAAATCTGGAGTGCCGCATGTTCCATAGGGGCAGAACCATACTCCATAGCTATGATACTTGATGAAGTAGCACCAAATGGGAATCATAGTATTTTAGCTACAGACATAGATAATACTATTCTGCAAAGAGCTCAAAAGGGAGAATATGCAGAATCTGAAATTAAAAATGTAAGTAAAAATGATATTAAAAAATACTTTACCCAAATAGGAGACAAGTACGTAGTAAATAATAAAATAAAAAATATGGTTAAATTCAAAAAACATGATCTTATTTTAGATAACTACGAATCAAACTTTGATCTTATTGTATGCAGGAATGTAGTTATATATTTTAATTCAAATATAAAGGATGAGATATATAAAAAGTTTCATGCCTCTTTAAAAAAAGGAGGACTTCTTTTTGTAGGGGCTACTGAAAGTATATATAATTATAAAGAATTTGGGTTTGAAAAAACTTCAACCTTTATTTATAGAAAGGTATAGGGAGGGTACAAAATGGATACATCACAATACATGTCCATGTTCCTTGAAGAATCTATGGATAACCTTCAAACTTTAAATGAATCACTGCTTCAGCTAGAACAGGAGCCAAATGATTTAGATAGAGTAAATGAAATATTCAGAGTAGCTCATACTATAAAAGGTATGGCTGCTACCATGGGATTTAATCAAATGGCAGAACTTACGCATAAAATGGAAGACGTTTTAGCTGAATTTAGAAATGGAGAGCTTAAAGTAACAGAAAAAGTAGTAACAGTATTATTTAAATGTCTAGATACCCTAGAGAGAATGGTAAATAATATTTCTGAGGGCATAGAAGAGGCAGTATTTATAGACGATATGACGATATAATGAATGAACTACAACACATTAAAGAAAAAGAAATTGAAATAGAATTAAATGAAGAAGCTTATAAAAGTGAAGAAAATAATGAATTTGCTATAAATGATAAGTTAAATATAGAACTAAATGAATATGATATAGATGTAATTAAAACAGCTGTGGAAAGAGGTTATATACCATATCATATAAATGTGGTTTTATCCGAAAATACCTTGCTTAAATCTGCAAGAGCATTTTTAATATTTAAAAGCTTAGAAGATTCTGGAGAAATAATAAAATCTCTACCTAGTGCTGAAGATATTGAAAATGAAAATTTTGAATTTGAATTCGATGTGGTATATATTTCAAGTAGTAGCCAAGAAGATATATATAATGTTATTATGAGTATATCTGAAGTAAATAACGTAATAATTGAAGAAATAAATTTACGAAAAGAAAAGGCTAGAAAAGTTGAAGAAGATATCAAAGCTTCAGAAGTAATAAAAGAAAAGGTAATAGAGGTTGAAGAGACTAAAGTAAAAGAAGATATTAAAAAAGAAAGCAAACAAAATGTAAGTGTTAAAAACACTTCAAGCAACAATAAAGAAACTACCCATAAAAAACAGCATCAATCCGTAAGAGTAGATTTAGAAAGATTAGATAAATTTATGAATATGGTATCGGAGCTTGTAATTCACAGAACTAGACTTGAACAAATAAGCTTAAACTATAAACTTGGAGAGCTAAATGAAACCTTAGAACAGGTTGCAAGAACAACGTCTGATCTTCAAGACTTAGTAATGAAGATCAGGATGCTTCCACTAGATGTTGTGTTTAATAGATTCCCTAGAATGATCAGAGATTTATCCGTAGAATTAAATAAGGATATGGAACTTATAATAGAAGGTCAAGATACAGAGCTTGATAGAACTGTAATAGATGAAATAGGAGAACCTTTAATTCACCTTATAAGAAATGCAGCTGATCATGGAATAGAGTCAAGAGAAGAAAGAATCAAAAAGGGTAAGGATCCAGTAGGGAAAATAAAACTTGTAGCGTATCAAGAAGGCACCAAAGCAGTTATAAAAGTAGAAGACAATGGTGGCGGAATAAATGTAGACAGGGTAAGGGAAAAGGCAGAAAGAATAGGCGTAAATACTGAAGGAATGACAGAATATGATATAATAAATCTAATATTTCTTCAAGGATTTAGTACTAATGAAAAGGTAACAGACATATCAGGTAGAGGCGTAGGCATGGATGTGGTTAAGACAAAAATCTCATCACTTGGTGGTACTGTAGAAGTTGTTAGCGAAAAGGATAAAGGATCAGCATTTATAATAAAACTTCCATTAACGCTTCAGATAATACAGGCTCTTTTAGTGAAGATAGGTACAGAAACCATGGCAATATCTCTAGGATATATAGATAGAGTTATAGATTTTAGTGAAAATTTAGTGAAGAGAACAAATAGTAAAGAGGTTATAATATATAATGAAGATGTTATACCACTTGTAAGACTTAATAAGAAGCTGCATTTAAATGAATCTGATAGTTTGAAGAAATATATAGTAATTGTTAAAGTAGGAGAAAAGAATATTGGGCTTATGGTGGATAGTTTATTTGGACAGCAAGAAATAGTAATAAAGCCTCTAGGTAAAACACTTCATGGTATGAAAGAATATATAGGTGCAACAATACTAGGAGATGGACTTGTAACTCTTATCTTGGATGTAGCAGCCTTAGTTTAAGGAGGAATTTTTATGTCATATAAGGACCTTACACCTTTACAACTAGATGCACTGCGAGAGGTTGGAAATATAGGAGCAGGAAATGCAGCTACCGCACTATCACAGCTTTTAAATAAAAAAGTAGATATGTCTGTACCAGCTATAAATATTATATCTTTTGAAGACATATTTTCAAACTTAAGCGGAGAAGAAATAGTTTATGGAGTATTGGTAAGGGTGCTTGGAGATGCTCCAGGGAATATTCTGCTTGTGCTTAAAAGAAATACAGCTATGCATGTAATAGAAGCATTAACAGGTCAAAAGGGAGAAGACATAAACGAGATGGGTGAATCTGTTTTAGCAGAAATTGGTAATATACTTTCTGCAACTTATATGAATGCAATAGGCAGGTTTACCAATTTAAGTATAATACCATCAGTACCAGCACTTACTTATGATATGCTAGGTGCTATACTATCTACTACGTTTATAGAATCCGGACAATTTGATGAATACGTATTAGATATAGAAACTGCATTTATAGAGGGTGAATCAGAAATAAATGCACACTTTTATTATATACCAATGCCGGGTTCATTAGAAAAAATATTAAATACACTAGGAGTAATATAATTTGGAGGGAATATTAAATGGCTAAAGTATTAATTGTTGATGACGCTGCTTTTATGAGAATGATGATAAAGGATATTTTAGAAAAAAATGGATTTGAAGTAATAGGTGAAGCAAATAATGGTTTAAAGGCAGTTGAATTATATAAGAAGGAAAGACCAGATGTTGTAACTATGGATATAACAATGCCAGATATGGATGGAATACAAGCTGTAAAAGAAATAAAATCAATGGATCCAGATGCAAAGATAATAATGTGTTCTGCTATGGGACAACAGGGAATGGTTATGGATGCTATAAAAGCAGGAGCAAAAGACTTCATAGTAAAACCATTTCAAGCAGATAGAGTTCTTGAAGCAATAAAAAAGGTTATAGGATAAATAACAGTTAATAGTAAAAACAAATGCTTAATAGTTGTGGATGAAATTCAGCAAAAGCTGAATTTCAACTAAAACTATTAATAGTTAATTAGTAACTGTTAATTGTAACATTGGGGGTGTTTTTACAGTGCAGGTTGTAGTATTTACTTTAAGCAATGAACAGTTTGCAGTGGAAACTGCAAGGGTTCAGGGAATAAATGATATGATGGAAATAACAAAGGTGCCTAATGCACCAGCATATATAAAAGGACTTATAAATTTAAGAGGAAATGTAATATCACTTTTAGATATAAACCTTATATTAAATTTAGAAAAGTTAGACACAACTCAAAATAATATAATAATACTTCATATGGAAGAAGAGTTAGTAGGTATTGTTGTAGATAAAGTAGATGAAGTGCTTGAAATAGATGAAGATATTATTGAAAGAGTTGAAGATGAACAAATGGAGTTATACGTAAAAGGAGTTATAAATTTTAAAGATAGAATAGTAACTCTAATTGATATAGACAAACTCCTTGCAAACTAGCAGGAAATGAGGGGAACAAATGGCAGAAGTTTTATCACAAAGTGAAATAGACGCCCTTTTAAATGCCTTATCTACAGGGGAATTAAATCCTGAAGAAGTAAATAAAGAAGAAGAAAAACAAAAGATAAAACTATATGATTTTAGAAGTCCTCAAAAGTTTTCTAAGGATCACATGAGGACATTAGAGCTTATACACGATAATTATGCCAGAATAATATCTAATTATTTAACAGCCCAATTAAGAGCCAATGTCAAAGTTAAGATTGAAACAATAGAACAAATAACATATGAAGAATTTATACATTCCATTCCAAATCCAACTATGTTAACAGTATTTAAAATGCCTCCTTTAAGTGCCACTATTTTATTTGAAGAAAATCCACAATTTGTATTTGAAGTAACGGATGTGCTCTTAGGAGGAACAGGACATGGAAAATATAAGATAAGAGAATTTACAGATATAGATAAAAATATAATAAAAAAGGTAAATGAAGGAATGATATCAAGTTTAAAACTTGCATGGGAAGATGTACTCGAAGTACACCCTGAAATAGAGGGTTTGGAAACCAATCCTGCTTTAAGTCAAACCCTAGCCCCTTCAGAGCCTGTAGCACTTATAACATTTTCTGTTGAAATGGGAAAAAATAATACTTTTATAAATATGTGTATTCCATATTTAAGTATTGAGAAGATATTAGATAAATTAATAGTACAATATTGGTTTCAGGATAATGATGAGGAGATTTTATCTCAATCAAGAGAAAAGATAAGAAAGAGAATGGATGTAGTTGAAACTGATGTTTCTGTTTTAATTGGAAAGACTGCTATAACCGTAGAAGACTTCCTAAGAATTAGTGTAGGAGATGTATTAACTTTAAAAGAGCAAATAAATTCAACAGTAACTGTAATGGTAGGAGATGAAGAATATGCCTACGCAAAACCAGGCACTATTGGAAGGAAGATGGGAATACAGATATTAGATATTATAGATAAGGATGTGGAAAAAGATGAGTAACGACTTTCTTTCACAAGAAGAAATAAATGCACTACTGAGTGGAGAACTAAGTGATTTTGTAGATGAAAGCAATTCCACTGAAGAAAGCAGTAATGATGATATGGAAAACGTATTTACAGATATAGAAAAGGATATTTTGGGTGAAATAGGAAATATATCCATGGGATCTGCATCTACTGCATTATCTCAAATATTAAACCAAAAGGTAAATATAACAACTCCTGTTGTTAGCGTGACAACTCTAGAGAAACTAAAAGCTGATTTTAAAGTCCCTAATTTAGCTTTAGAAGTTCAATATACAAGTGGTATTGTAGGTGAAAATCTGCTTCTTATGCAGGTTACAGATGCCTATGTAATTGCCAACCTTATGATGGGTGGTAATGGTGAAGTAGAACAAAGTGATGGAGAACTTTCAGAATTAGAGCTTAGTGCTGTATCAGAGGCTATGAATCAAATGATAGGTTCTGCAGCTACTTCTATGGCAACTATGTTTGGAAGAGAAGTAAATATATCTCCACCTCATTCAAAAGTATGGATAGACTTAACACAGCCGCTTTCAGACAATATAGCAGAATCAGAAGCAATAGTAAAAATATCTTTTAAATTGACTATAGGAAATCTTGTGGACAGCAGCATAATGCAGCTTTTGCCTATTCAAACTGCAAGGAAAATAGTATCTATAATGCTTGGCAAGGAAGAACCTATAGAAGAAAATAAAAAGGAAGAAATATCTGTGAGCGGTCATAAAGAAGTAGAAACTTCTAACTCTCAGGGAAAAACGAATGATAGTAATTACAATACATATCAAGAAAATTTATACACTGAGCCTTATAATTCTGAAGCAGCTATGATGAGTTATGAAAAGCCTGTAGAAGTTCAACAAGCTACTTTTAAGCCTTTACAAGAACAAGCAAGACGTGGAACTGCATTACCTAAAAATATTGATCTTATAATGGATGTGCCTTTAGAAGTATCTGTGGTACTTGGAAGGACTAAAATGAATATAAGAGATATTTTAAATTTAGCTACAGGTTCTTTAGTGGAACTTGATAAACTTGCAGAAGAGCCAGTAGAAGTTTTAGTAAATGGTAAACGTGTAGCATATGGAGAAGTAGTTGTAATAGATGAGAACTTTGGAGTAAGAATTACTAGCATAGTAAGTAATGAAGAAAAAATTAAAAGTCTTGGAAAATAGTTAAGAAAGCCTTGCATTAAGCAAGGTTTTTTTATTTTTTAACTAAATAACTATATTCTGTGTTCGATAATATACATAAGAGTACGTTAAGAAATTTTGGAATCAATTGGAAAAGGTTGAGATAAATAAATGTGATATAATAACGATGAATAATTGTTTGGAATATAGTTAAATACTAGTAAATATCAATTGATCACCAGCAATAAATAATAGAAGGAGGGTAAAAGATGCGTGTTGGAGGATTGAATAATGCAGATAAAATTATAAGTCTTTATAATAAGAAGAAAAGTGTTGATAACAAAGAACAAAACCATAAGGGTAATGGAAAAGACTCTATACAGATTTCTTCTTTAGGAAAAAGTCTTAGTGCATATTCTACAAATGGAGAACTCGTAAACTCTTCGGAAAAGATAGAAAAAATAAAAGAGGAAATATCAAAAGGTATTTATAATAGGGACTCTAAGCTTGTAGCTGATAGCATATTAAGAGCTATAAAAGAACAAAAGTAAAATTAGATTGTAGGAGGAGCTATGGATTTAAAGTCGATTGTTATAAATGAAAAAAGAGCTTTGGAAACACTTTTAGAAAGACTAGAAAAGCAGCATAAATTTGTAGTTAAGAATGATGTATTCAATATGGATAGCATAGTTAGAGATATAAATGAATCTTTAAGGGAAATAGCAAGTATAGAAATGGAGAGAAGAAATCTAACTACTGGTAAAGATATGAGTAAAATAGTTGAGGAATTTGGTGATGAAGAGCTTGAACGAGAATATAGGGAAATAAAAAAGCTGCTACATTCATTAGAACTTCAAAAAAGCATAAACGAGCTGCTAATAAAACAAAGCTTAAGTTTTACAAATAAAATGCTCCAATATATAAACCCAGATAGAAGTGTAAAGACTTATGGAGCTTATGGAAAAATGAAAAAATAATGTAGATAATTATTATTTTGGGGGGATAAATTTGTCAGGATTATTTGGTACCCTAAATATAGGGAAGTCGGGTTTGTTTTCAAACCAAAAGGTCATAAACACAATTTCTCATAATATAGCAAATGCAAATACAGAAGGATATTCGAGACAAAGGGCGGAGCTTCAAACCACAAGACCTTATTCAAATCCTTCTCTTAACAGTTCATCTGAAGCAGGACAAGTAGGTACGGGAGTAGAGGTATCTCAAATTACAAGAATTAGAGATACATTTCTTGATTTCCAAGTACGTGAAGAGCTTGGAATTGATGGATGGTATTCAGGAAGAGATAAGTTCTTAACTGAAATAGAAGGAGTATTTAATGAACCAAGTGAAACGGGTTTATCAAGCCTTATAAGCAAATTTTTTGGTTCATGGCAGGAGCTTTCAAAGCAAAGTGAAACTTCAAATGCAAGAACTGTTGTAGTAGAACAATCTCAAGCCCTAACAAATGAGTTGAATCATACATACAACAAACTTCAGGGTATAAAAGAAAATGCTCAAGACCTTATAAAACAAACGGTATTTGAAGCAAATAAGATATTAGATCAAATAACCCAGTTAAATCAGGAAATAATCCAGGTAAGTGTAGCAAAAAATAATCCTAATGATTTAATGGATAGAAGAGATGTGCTACTGGATCAACTTAGTGAAAAGTTTGGAATAACTGTAGATAAAAAAATATTTAATGGAGTAGATGTAAGCACAAGGAAAGATGAAGATGCTAATACTCCAAAAGATATAAACTTGGTTCAAGCTGTAGAAACCAAAAAGAATGCAGATGGAAGTATAGACAAAGCTACAGTTGGGAGACTTTCATATATTAGCAGTATTGAACCTGTAGAGGGTGAAACAGGAAAATATAAAATTGAATATTACAAAGATGGAGATATGACTGACGATAAAAACAGAGTAGTAGTTGAAAACGTAAGTCTAACCAAGGAAGAATTTATGAAATTGGATCAATGCAGAGTGGTATGGACGAATAAGGAAGGTCAGCTATTAGGTGCTGATGGAAAACCAAGCACAACAGACATGGTGAAATTTACGCCTTCTTCTGGAGAACTTAAAGGATATATGTCTGTACAAGAGGATGTGGATAAGTATATAGACCAGTTAAATAAATTGGCTAAGTCTATAGCTTATTCTGTAAATGCAGTACACAGCCAAAGTGAAGTTGCAGAAGATGGTGAAATTTTTTTCTTTGTAAATAAAGAAGATGCCACTGCAGCTGGAGAAGCGGGAATTACTGCAGGAAATATAAGCATCAATCAAGCGATAATAGATAACGTTATGCTTATAAAAACAGGAAAAGATAACGGTGGAGAAAGTGATGGAACAAGAGCACTAGCTATTGCTCAACTTCAAGATAAGCTTATGGAAGTACAAAAGATAACAGATAATATGACAAGAGGAGAGTTCATAGAAAATCTATGCGGCGGGGATAATTTTCCTAGTACTACTGATAATACAATAGGGACTATAAATGGTAAAACTAGTGGAATGAAGGTAAATAATTATTTTAAAGATGTGGTAGATGCATTAGGTGTACAAACTCAGCAGGCTAAAAGAATGGTTAAAAATCAATTTGTGCTTTTACAAAGCTTCGAGGAATCAAGGGCATCTGTGTCTGGAGTATCATTAGACGAAGAAATGGCAAATTTAGTTCAATCTCAACATTCCTATCAAGCAAACTCAAAAATAATATCAACCGTTGATGAACTACTTGATGTTGTAATTAACGGATTAAAACGTTAGTGAAAAGCACTAATTACTAAAATGTAAGAATTGACGATCAAAACTATAATTAAGATAGGAGGAGTATAAAAGTGCGTATAACAAATAAAATGCTTTCAAGTAACTTTTTATATGATATGCAAAATAATTTACAAAATCTAAAGACACTTCAAGGCCAGCTTAGCTCAGGTAAGGAAATTAGAAGGCCTTCAGATGATCCATTTAAAGTTGCAAGGGCTATGCAAATGCATACTGATATAACTTCAAATAAGCAATATAACACAAACATAAAGGATACTATAAATTGGCTTGATCAAACAGATACGGCATTAAACCAACTTGGTAATCAATTTCAAAGAATGAGAGAACTTATGGTTTCATCTGGTAATGCTGCTTATGGGAGCGATGAAAGACAAAAGATAAAGGACGAAATAAACGGAATTATAAGTAATGTGTCACAAACATTAAATGCAAGCTTTGATGGGAAATATATATTTGGAGGGACTCGAGGAACATCAAAGCCTGTAGTAGTAAATGAAGAGGGAAATAACAATATTATAACTTATAAAACTGCAGATGGTAATGCTGAAGCTGCTATGAGTGAAAGGCTTGTAACAGAAATATCTCAAGGAGTTACTGTGGAATATAATGTTACATCTACAGACGTTTTACAATTTACAGATGGAAAAGGAATTTCAAAAGATGTAAGAGACATACTAAAAGATATAGTAAATCATTTGGATGGAAAAGTTAAAGAAACTGATGCAGATGGTAAAGTTATTTGGAATGAAAATACATCATCGGCCAGTGACGCGCTTTCGGGCAAAGACTTAGAGGATATGGATGCAATAATAAATAATATATTAAAACTTCGTTCTCAAGTAGGTGCTAAAACCAATGCAATGGATAGTGCAAAGGAAAAGAATCTAGATGAAAACTTAAATCTTACAGAAATACTTTCAGAAACTGAAGATATAGATATAACTGAAAAAACTATGCAGTTTGCTACAGCACAAACAGTGTATATAGCAGCTCTCCAAACCAGCGCAAAAGTAATACAACCAACTTTAATGGACTACTTATAAAATAGGAAGAGGGATTTTTATGCTACTTATTACAAAATACCATGGGACAATTGAATACAATGAGGAAGATATAATTACATTTAAAAAAGGACTTCCTGGATTTGAAAGTTTAAAGAAATTTATAGTAGTTCCATTTGAAGATAATGAAGTATTTAGTATTTTAATTTCATTAGAAGATACGGAAGTTGCAATACCAGTTATATCACCTTTTCATGTAGACGAAACTTATGAATTCAAACTATCAGATGAAAAAATAAATGAATTAAATGTAAATTCTCAAGAAGACATACTGGTTTTAAATACCGTTACCTTAAATAGCAATGTAAAAAATATCACAATTAACATGAAAGCTCCAATAATAATAAATATAAAAGGAAAAATTGGGGAACAAATAATACTAGATAACGAAAAATACAGAATAAAAAAGCCCCTTTTTAAGGAGGAAAGTTCATGTTAGTGGTAACAAGAAAAAAAGGAGAATCCATATTAATAGGAGATGATATCGAAATAACAATTTCAAAAATAGATGATGGATCTGTGAAAATTGCTATATCTGCTCCTAAAGAAGTAACCATACTAAGAAAAGAACTATATAATGAAGTTCAAAATGAAAACAAGGAAGCTGCAAAAATTGACATGTCAATACTTAAAAGCCTTAAGGGAAAATAAAAGTAATATAAGGGGTGTCTAAAGCATGGATGTTAAAGTGTTAAGTCAGGGAGGGCAGAAGGATTTTGACATAAGCTTAAAAAGTTCGAATAAAGTAATTGAAAATAATACAAATGTTGGCCGTAAATATATAAATAATAATTTAGAAAAAGAAATTAAGTTATCGGATGTGGAAAAGGCAGCAGAAAAGCTAAACAAGCTCTTTGAAGATAAAAATACACATATTGAATATGAACTTTACGGAAAGTCTAAAAGTATGACTATAAAGATAGTTGATAATAGTACAAAAGAAGTAATAAAAGAACTTCCTCCAAGAAAACTTATTGATATGGTGGACAAGCTTTGCGAATTAGCGGGATTATTCATGGATGAAAAGGCCTAAATGGAATACAAACTTAATAAAGTGGATTTAGATGTTCGTCAAAGAATTGAAGATTCTGTTAGGGATGGAGTTGTCCATAGAAAAGATGAAATATCAATAAAAAAAGATGGGGGAAATTCAGAAGGAAAGAGCAAGAATGAATTTTCAAAGAGTTTGAAAAAGGCAAAACAACAGAATAAAAGAGATAAAGGAAATAAAAGAAACAAACAAGATGATAAAATTTTAATTGAAGCGGTAAAGATGAAAGTTGTTAATATAGAAGCTTCTATAGAAAATAAAGATAAAGAAAACATAACATCAGGAAGATTTTTAGATACAAAGAGATGAATATAATCTAGGTTACTTATAAATGGGAGGTCTATATATGTATGGAAATAATGCATATAATGCGTATAAAACAAATAGCGTAAATTTTGCTTCAAAGGATCAACTGCTTCTAATGTTAGTTGATGGAGCTGTAAAGTTTTCTAAAATAGGAAAACAAGCTATCGTAGATGGGGATGTGAAAAAAGCTCACAATAATTTGGTGAAAACTCAAGATATATTTTACGAATTAATGGTAACCTTAGATGTTGGCCAAGCGGAGGCATGGGGGAATCAACTTATGTCCATTTATGAATTTATAGTAAGAAGACTTGGGGACGCAAATATAAAAAAGGATATAACTATAATGGATGAAATTATTCCACTAATAGAAGAAGTGAGAAATACATGGTATGAAGCCGATAAACTATCTAGAGGGAGTAAATAAAATCGGAGGTGTTTAAATGAATACTGTAAACAATTATAGCAGTATGAATAGAATAACAGGAATGGCAACAGGTATGGATACGGATGCTATGGTAAAAGCTATGACTGCAAATTATCAGCTTAAAATTGATAAAATGAATGAGGACAAACAAATTGTACAATGGAAACAAGAATTTTATAGGGAAATCATAAAGGATATAAAAGGGTTGCAGGATTACTTTGACCCTGTTTCTGACAAATACATTATGTCTGCAAGCAAATTTAATCCTATGAATGTTACTAATAGTAATGAAGGTGCTCTTGGAATTAGTGCAAGTTCTACAGCTCAAAAAGGTTCTTATAAAATAAACATAAGTCAACTAGCTAAGCCAGCTGTAGTAGAAGGTGGAGTAGTGAATGCTACTAATGGAGTAAATACTAAACTAACAGATTTAGGTATAGCAAATGATAGTTCTGTTCAATTCAAAATTGGTATTGATAGCGATGGTAATGGTACAGTTGATGATAGAGATGATTATACAGAAATTAAAACATCAAATATTACAGTTGATGAAAATACTACGATTAAGAGTGTAATCGATAATATTAATGCAGATTTAGGTGGTAAAGTTAACGCATCTTTTGATGAACTTTCAAAGAAAATTGTTTTTAGTACAGCTACTACTGGATCAAATTCAAAATTGTCAGTAGAAGGTTCTGCATTAGGGTTTACAACAGGAAGCATAGTAACAAAACCAGGTGAAAATGCAAATTTTACAATTACTTATCCTGATGGTAGAGGAGTAACAGTAACAGATCAAAAGACTAATAAGTTTACTGCCAATGGTATTACTTATGATTTAAAGGCTGCAGGTACTGGAGACATAACTTTTAGTATAGAAAAAAATAATACAGATGAGGTAGTTAAAAAACTAAAGACTTTTCTTGATGATTACAATAAGATAATTGGGAAAATAGAAGACAAATTAACTGAAAAAAAACAATTTAGCTATAAACCCTTAACAGATGAACAAAAGAAAGACATGAAGGATGACGATATAAAAAAATGGGAGGAAAAAGCTAAACAAGGTATCCTAAAAAATGATGATTACCTTGAACAGTTAATGTCAGATTTAAGAGGAACTATTTTTGATACAGTATATAGTAATAAAGCTTCCAACCAAAAAAACTCATTACACATGGGTCAATATGGGGATGGTGCAATAGGACTAGATACTTCTAGGGAATTTAAAGAAAGAGGACAAATATTTATTAAGGATGAAGAAAAATTAAAAAGTGCCATAGAAAATAATATAGAGGATTTAACAAAGTTTTTTATTGGAAAATCAAGTACAAAAGAAGATACTGATAAATATATAGGCACTAATACTTATTATGAAGATGGATTATTTACTAGAATGGATAAAATAATTAGACAGTATGCAGGGGATCCTGCTATAGGTAAAGATGGTATGTCTACCTTAAAAGGAACTTTAAATATACAAGCTAATAAGCAATATGATTACAGCATTACTGGAAGTACTGGTAAGAATACCATGCCAGATAAGATATACTCTAAAATCCTTAGCATTGGGGAGTTGGAGAAAAAGATGTCTCAAGCACAAGAAAGATATTATGCTAAGTTTGCTAGATTAGAAACAGCTATGAATAAGCTAAATTCTCAAATGAATTCAATGTACTCTCAATTTGGAATGAATGGGTAAAATGTTAGCATAATAAATAAAAGGGGATATTATGAATTTAGATGATTTTATGGAGGAATACAAGAAAATTTCACTTGAAATTAAGAAAAGTTTGGATAATGATGATTTAGATTCTTTAGAGATTTTACTAGAAGGAAGAGAAAAAGTTATAGAAAGCTTGGATATAGACAGCTTTGATAGAGAAGAATTAAAAAAAATATATGAAAAGTATGAGATTTACGAATTAGACCAATTAATATTTGAAGAAATAAAATTACAAAAAAATCAAATGCGTAACAAGATATTTGAAGTTGAAAAGCAAAAAAAGATGAGAAAAGGATATAACAATTTAAATGCAAAAGCTGTATTCTTAACAAAAGAAATTTAACTATAATTTAACTATAATTTAACTATAAATGAAAAATAATATTTTATAAAAATTAATAAAAAAACTATAAAGCTAAAGAATAATAGTACGATATAAATAATGTAATTAATATTAATGATAAAAATAGTTAACTAGTTAGCTAGCCTAAAAGGCTTTCTATAAATAAAATATTGTGAGCAAGGAAGCTCACGTAAAACTCAAGGAGGAATAAAAAATGATAATTAATCACAACATGAATGCAATGAATTCACAGAGACAAATGGGAGTAAATCTAGTAAGTGCTGGAAAATCAATGGAAAAGTTAAGCTCAGGTTTAAGAATAAACAGAGCAGGAGATGACGCTGCAGGATTAGCAATTTCCGAAAAAATGAGAGGACAGATTAGAGGACTTGACCAAGCTTCAAGAAACTCACAGGATGCTATATCACTTATTCAAACAGCAGAAGGTTCATTAAATGAAACTCACTCAATTCTTCAGAGAATGAGAGAACTTGCAGTACAATCAAGAAACGATACAAACGTAACTCAAGATAGAACTGCTTTAAATGACGAATTTGTACAATTACAAGAGGAAATAACAAGAATAGGTAACCAAACAGAATTTAACACTCAAAAATTATTAGATGGAACATTTAGTGGAAAGACATTCCAAATCGGTGCTAATGAAGGACAGACTTTAACTTTATCTATAAAAACAATGACAGCAACAGGAATTGGTGTTGATGCAGCAAATGTTGATATTGCATCAGGGGCTGCTGCAAGTGATGCAATAAAGATTATTAACAGTGGAATAAACACAGTTTCAAAAGAAAGATCAAAGCTTGGAGCATTACAAAACAGATTAGAGCACACAATTACAAACTTAAATACATCATCTGAAAACTTACAGGCATCAGAATCAAGAATTAGAGACGTAGATATGGCTAAAGAAATGATGAGCTTTAGCAAGAATAACATACTACAACAGGCTGCACAGGCAATGCTTGCACAAGCTAACCAACAGCCACAAGGTGTTCTTCAATTATTAAGATAATTAGATTTTAAAAGGCAGGGCTTTATTTAAAGTCCTGTCTTTTGTTGTATTTAAAATTAAAGAAATTCCATATGCATACGATATTATTATTAGTAATTTAATTGAGAAAATCTTGGAGGGGAAAATGAATCCAATAACTGAATATATATTGAAAAATTTAAAATTAGATAGTATAGAAGAATATCCAATTGAAAAAAGTAAAGATGGCAAAGATGTTATAAGAATATGTAAAGAAGAAAAGCAAATATATATAGGGAGTAAATACTCTGTTGATAGAGATATAGATAAATTATCGGAAGAGTTAAAAGATATAAATAATGAAACTATAATTATAATTTTTGGTCTAGGAACAGGAGAACATATATTAAAAATTTTGGGAAATACAAAATACAATAAAATAGTAGTTTTTGAACCAAATTTATCTATAATAAAAACTTACATGAATATAGATTATTCTAAAAAAATTTTAGAGAATGAAAGATTCATTTTAACCAATTATACTAAAAAGAGATGTAGGGAAGTATTAGATAATGTAATAACAGAAACTGAAGCTAATAATGTAAAAGTATTAAACTATGCCAATTATAATCAAATTTTTAATGAGGAATTTGAAGAGTTTTTTAAAGTATGCATTGATATAGTTGAAAAATGTAAAGTGAATATAAGTACAGAAATATACTTCTCTAAAAAGATGATAGAGGTATATTTAAATAACATGAAAAATCTTGTAAGTAGTAAGCCTATAAATTGTTATAAGAATGTAGCTAACAATATGAAAGTTGTGGTGGTTTCTGCAGGACCGTCCTTAAGTAAAAACATACATAAACTAAAATCAGTTCAAGATGAGTTTATTATCATATGTGGAGCTAGAACTTTAAAATCACTTTTAGATGTAGGAGTTACTCCTGACTATGTGTGTATAATAGATCCAGGTGATGTAAGTTTTGAATTTATAAAGGAATGTGAAAATAATAGTGCAACTATGGTTTATTGTGAAGTATCTAATTTTAAAACAGTAGACTCTTATAAAGGAAATAAAGTAATATTTAATGAAGCTAGCATTTTTGGAGATCTAACACACAAACTAACAAGAAATCATATAGATAGCTTATGGCATGGTGGCTCTGTGGCTCACACATGTATGAGCTTTGCTAGATATTTGGGATGTGATACTATTATATTCATAGGGCAAGATTTAGCTTATACTAATAATAAGCAGCATGATGAAAAAGCTGATTTTTATGGCAGTAATAATAAAAAAATAAAAGAGAATAGCGATAATATTTACGTAGAGGATATATATGGAAAAAAGGTTTTAACAAGTAAGGTACTTAATTTTTATAGGAAAAATTTTGAGGAATATATTAGTAGAGCTTCCAACATAGAGTTTATAAATGCCACTGAAGGAGGCGCAAATATTAAAGGAACTAAAGTAATGACTTTAGACCAAGTCATAGATAATTATAGTAAGGGAATGAAAAAGGGAATAGTTCCTTTGGAAGATTTTAAAGGATCTAATAAAGGAATAATAGTAGATAATTTAAAAGATATATATAAGCATTTAAAAAATACAGATAAAAAATGTAAAAAATACTTGGATATAATAAAAGATATTGAAAAGAAGAGCATAGCAATCAATGCTAAGATGATTAAACTATTACATAAAATAAAGTCTAATAATGAAAAAATAGAAAGTACAACAATATTAAATTCTCTTATAAATCCTACCTTAAATAGGGTAGTATCTAATCCTGAATATAGAGAAAACGAAAAAGATACAGATGAAGAAAAAATAAAAAAAATAATGGAACAAACAAAGATAGTTTATAATGAGGTAGTAGAGAGCATTAAATATTTGAACCCAATGTTGGACAATTTGATACATGAACTAGAGGAAGGAGAAAAAAATGAATAAGGAGAAAACAGAAGTTTTAAATACGGCTAAAGATTATATGGTTAACTTAAATAATGCCATAATAAAATCTGCAGAATATTTGCAAAGTGGTGATTGTTTTAATGGAACTAATTTGATTATAGACATTACAGATGGTTTAGAGTGGATAGTTCAACTCATAACCATAAGAAGTGACATATATGGAGATGAAATTAAAACTACTAGCTTAATACATAATATTAAAGAAATAGTAGGAGCTTTTGAGAATGAAGACTATATATTTATAGGAGACTTATTACAGTATGAAATCAGTCCAATAATTGAAGAATATTATGATAAAACATTATTATTGTTAGAAAAAATATTATAAATTGATAGGTGATATTTTAAATGAATTATTTAGAAAAAAGACTTGCAGAATATTTTAAAAAGAGGTTTTGTTGTTTTACTGGAAGTGGTACTACAGCTATATATTTAATTTTAAAGGCATTAAATCTTCAACAAAAAAAAATCCTATATCCTAGTATAAGTTGTATGGTACCGGTAAATGCAGCATTATATGCAGGATATGATGTAGTATTTTGTGATGTAAGCTTAAAAGATTATACTATGGATTTAAATGCTTTTGAAAATACAATAAATAAGTATGATATTGGAATAGTGGTTCCAACACATATATATGGACATATATGTGACATGAAAAAAATTTCAAGGATTGCACATGAAAAAGGAATTTTTATTCTAGAAGATGCAGCTCAAACTGTAAGTTTAAGTAATGACTCGGATGCATCTATAATGAGCTTTGGACATACCAAAATATTAGAAACTGAGAATGGTGGAGGAGCTATTTTTACAGATAATGAAAACTTGTATAATAAATTAAAAGAAGAAAAAGATTTGTTACCTAAAAAACCAAGAAATTTAGGAGGATTATTTGATGAATACAGAAAAAACTATTATTCAATTATGAACAATGAAAATAAAAGCGTTAATAAGTATAAAGAAATATATAATTTGCAGTTAAATAGTAAAGATGCTTTTATATATGATATGGATAATAATGAAGAGGTAATTGAACAGTTGGCCAATATAGAAGAAATAAAGAGGGAGAGAAATAAAAGGGCCAATTTATATGGGAGATATTTGCACAAATCTTTAATACACAAGGCTAAGTGTACTTATGAGATTTTATGGAGATATAGTTTTTTATATAAGGGTGATAGAGAACAATTATTATATAAGATTAGAGAAAAAGGGATAGATGTGAGTAGTTGGTATCCTGCTCTATATAAATTTTATTCACAACAAGAAGAGAAAGAGTTCTCTAATTCTCAAATTGTAGAGAAGCAAATAGTTAATTTGTGGGTTAATGAAAAATATTCGCAAGAAAAAATTTTGCATGATATACAAAGTATAAATTTTATAATGGGGGAAGGTAAATTTTATTATGACTAATATAGGATTTAAGAGAAAAGATAAGACAATGCATATAGCAGAGTCTTTTTATACATATAGGTTAGTGAACCCCCTATTGCCATATATATCAAAGACAGGTATAACTCCTAATATGATTACGATATTCAATATGATATTTTCTATATTCATATTTTATATGGCTTATAAATCCAATAATATAGTAGTCGGAATTTCTATTCAAATATATTTATTTCTAGATATATTAGATGGTAATTTAGCAAGATATAGAAATTTAAAAAGTTCTATAGGTGCAAAGCTAGATTATTTTAGTGATTTGATTTTTTATAATCTTGTATTTGTATTTATAGGAATTAATAAGGTTCAATGGTGGTATATTTTATCTGTAATTATAGTAATAAATTTATATGGTATTATTGCAACATATTATATAGTACCTGGATTAAGGAAGTTGAAAGTTATAAAAAGAAATAGTATCAAAAAATATTTTATGGATAGAGGTTATATAATAGGCATGGATTTAGGAACTATAGATATAATTTCCACTATTTTAATAATGTTAAATAAGATAAAATTTCTATTTATTATACTTATATTAGGTATTATTTTTGATATCTTTTGTAGAATTGTAGAATTAAAATATAATGAAAGACTAAAGGAGAATAATTAGGAGGATGTAGGTATGAATATAGCAATAATATTAGCTGGTGGTATAGGAAGTAGAATGGGAATAAAAGATATGCCTAAGCAATTTATTGATGTTTATGGGAAACCAATATTAGTGCATACTTTAGAAAGCTTCGACAGCAATATGAATATTGATAGCATATGCATTGTAACATTAAAAGATTATATTGAAGAGGTAAATATATTATTGAGAAAATTTGAAATCAATAAAGTGAAGTGGGTTATTGAAGGTGGAAGTAATAGACAAGAGTCAACATTAAAAGGATTGCAAGCTATCGAAAAGGATTGTAAAGAAGATGATATCATCGTAATACATGATTCCGTAAGGCCGCTTATTAGCCAAAGAATAATAGATGATAATATAAAATCTGCAAAAGAATTTGGTGCAGTAGATACTGTCATCCATACGAGTGATACTATAATAAGAAGTATAGACAATCAAAGCATAGATTCTGTACCAATTAGAAAAGAATTATTTTTAGGACAAACACCTCAAAGTTTTAAATTTTCCATAATAAAAGAAGCTCATGAATGTGCTATTAAAAATAAAATAGAAGATGCAACAGATGATTGTCAATTAGTTTTAAAAATGAATAAAAAAATACAGTTGGTTTTAGGTGAAAAACTTAATTTTAAGATAACATCTTTTGATGATTTAGCTATGCTAAAAGCTTTAATAAAGATAGGAAATGTTTAAAAGAACTTTGAAAATTTCATATAGCAAAATTTGTGGGGTGATATAGTGCTATCTAAAGGATTTAAAATATGTGAACCTATGAGGTTTGATATTTACATAGAAAATGTGTTGGCAAGAGAAGATGAAGTTATAGTGAAAATAGATGCAGCAGCAATATGTAAAGCAGATTTAAGATATTATTCAGGAAAAAGAGACAAGAGAGTATTAGATCTGAAGTATCCTATGAATTTACTACATGAAGCAGTAGGGACTGTAATAAAAGATAATTCTAATGAATTCAGCATAGGGGACAAGGTAGTATTGGTTCCCAATATAGCATCAAAACAATGCGGAAAGTGTAATTATAAGATTTGTGATAATAGAAATTTAGGACAAAACTATTGTCCAGATGCTAAATTTGCTTCTAGCAACTGCGATGGCTTTTCAAGAGAATATGTTAGTTATCCAGCAGGTAATGTAGTTTTGTTGCCTGAAAATTTAAAAAAAGAAATAGCAGTATTTTCTGAACTTGCATCCGTTGCATATTCCGTATATAGAAGAATTGATTTAAAAGATAATGACGTGGTGGCTATATTTGGAGATGGAACGCTATCTTATATATTATGTTGTGTTCTTAAGAAATTTTTTAAAGGCAAAATATTGGTTGTAGGAAAACATGAAGAAAAATTGAATCAGTTTCCTGTAGAAGATAAAATAATCTTGGAACATATAAATAAAATAGGCAATTTTGATATAGCTTATGAATGTGTTGGTGGAAATAAAATGGAGGAAGCCATAGACAGTATAGTAAATTATATAGCTCCAGGAGGAAAAGTTGTTCTAAATGGAGTAGCAGATAGTAATATTTCGATAAGCACAAGAAAAATATTAGAAAAAGGGTTAAGCTTTTATGGAGTAACTAGAAGCAATGTGGAAGATTTCAAAAAATCGGTTTTGCTTTTTGAGGATGAAAAATTTAGAACTCAGATTGAGAAACTAATTTTAAACATAAAAACTATAAATGATATTATAGATTTTTATAACGTTTTTGATTATGAATCCAAAAATAAACAATTAGGTAAAGTAGTTATGAATTTTAATTTTTGAAGAAATATCAAATAAATAATGTGTTTTTTTAAAGGAGAATTAAATGAATATAATAGAACAAGTAAAGAATGAAGAAAATGTATTTCTAAAATTTATATATAATATGTATAACAGCAATAAACCATTGATATTATTCGGAACAGGAAGTTATGGTAAAAAGGCATATCAATATTTAAGCGAAAAAGGTATCAATGTTAAGTATTTTTCTGATAATGACAATAAAAAATTAGGAAACAAATGTTGTGGTATAAATATATTGAGTATTCATAATATTAAAAAACAATTTTCGGATTTTAATGTGTTAATAACTAGTTCATTTTATAAACAAATAAGAGAAAAATTAATTGATGAAGATAAAATTAATAAAAACAATATATTTTATTTTTCCTCAGCTGTATATCAAGAGTTAGATAATATGTACTATGATTATAGCTTTGTATTGGATAACTTAAAAAAACTGAATGAAGTCTATAATTTATTGGAGGATGAAGAATCCAGATATATTTTTACTAACATAATAAATCATAGAATAAGTGCAAGAATAGACTATGTCGAAGAAATTAAAAATAGTGATATGTATTTTGATAAAAAAATTATAAATTTAAGTGGGAATGAAGTTTTTTTAGATGTTGGAGCGTATAATGGGGATACTTTATTAGATTTTATAAATGTTTCAAAAAAACAATATAAAAAGATAATTCTTATGGAGCCAGATAAAAATAATCATGGAAATATAGTTGAATTAATTAAGAATAATGGTTTTAAAAATGTAAGTTTATATAAGTTAGGAGCATATGATAAGGATGGATTTTTAAAATTTAGCGAAACTAATACAGATCGTTCAATGATAACTAATGAAGGAAGTGATTTAATACAAGTTACTGCTATAGATAATTTAAAGTTAAATGAAAAAATAACTTTTATAAAAATGGATATAGAGGGAGTAGAAAGAGAAGCTTTAATAGGGGCAACAGATACAATAACAAAGTGTAGACCTAAGTTAGCTATTAGTGCATATCATAAGAAACAGGATTTATTTGAGATACCTTTATTAATAAAAAAAATTTTACCTGAATATAAAATATATTTTAGACATTATACAGATTCAATATATGATACAGTATGTTATGCTGCTATATAAAAGCAATAAGGTATGTATATATCAAGGAGGAAGAATAAATGGATAAAAACATGCAAAATTTATGGCAAAGTCTACATAAGCAAAACAAGTTTAGGCCTAAATACCCATCAGAAATAGTAGTTCAATTTATTTTTAGAAATTTTAATAGAGATAGTAAAACAAAAGTATTAGATTTAGGATGCGGAGCAGGTAGGCATGTTTATTTTATGGCAAACGAAAATATAGATACTTATGGAACAGATATATCAAGGGATGGAATAGAGTATACAGAAATGATTCTAAAACAGCACCAACTAAATTCTAACTTAAAAGTTGCTTCTGTAGATAATATACCATTCGAAGATAACTATTTCGACGGTATATTATGTTATGGAGTTCTGTATTATTGCAGTATTAAAGAAATAAATGATTCAGCCAAAGAGATATTTAGAGTGCTAAAGCCAAATGGAAAAGCATTGATAGTAGTTAGAAATACAGATGATTATAGGTATGGGAAGGGTAAGGAAATAGATAAAAATACTTTTTTAATAGAAGAAAAAAACAATAAAAAGTGCGCCTTTAATGAGAATGGCATGAAAATGCATTTTTTTGAGAGAAGTGAGATCGAGGAACTATTCAAAAACTTTAGTAAAATAGAAATAGATGAAATTATGGAATCACACGAAAATGGGAAATATAGGGATTCGAATTTTGTAATTAATTTGACTAAGTAATAAATGTTTATTTTAAATATACATGAATATAAAAATTTATGTATGTTCTACTAATAGAAAAGAGGCAAAAGAATATGATTTTAAGTGGACATCAACCTAATTATTTACCATACCCAGGCCTTATTGGGAAGATAATGATGAGTGATAAGTTTATATATGTAACAAAGGTACAATATGAAAGAAAGAGTTGGCAAAATAGAAATAGAATAAAGACAGTAAGTGGTCCCATTTTTTTAACAGTTCCTACTTTAAAAAAGGGAAAGTTTGATCAATTAATATGTGATGTTAAAATTAATAATGATTTAAATTGGAGAAGAAAACATTTTAATGCAATAAAGATTAATTACAAAAATTCAAAGTTTTATAATACATATATTGATTTTTTTGAAGACCTATATAATAAGGAATGGGATAATATCTGTAATTTAGATATATATATTATTAATTATATTTTAAATGAATTGAAAATTAATACAGAATTGTTATATGATAAGGATTTTAATTTTAAAGGGAATAAAACAGAGTTTTTAGTAGATATGTGTAAAAAAACTGAATGTGATACATATATGTCCAATAAGGGAAGTGAAAATTATGTAGATTTAAATATATTTTCACAAAATAAACTGAATCATATATATATAAATTATATAGGAAAACAGTATGAGCAATGTTTTGAAAATTTTGTTTCGGATATGTCTATAGTAGACATGTTGTTTAATTGTGGGAAAATACAAACTAAGCAGATATTAGAGGATGCGACTAGTTATCAGATTAGTAAAATAAATTCTAGATTAGAATAGAGGCAATGTTTATGAATATTTGTATAAGAGCTGATGGTGGAAGTACTATTGGTATGGGACATATAATGAGAACTTTAGTAATTGCTAGAGAATTAAAGAAAAATCATAATGTGTTTTATGCTTGCAGAGTAGATAATCCTTTAAGTGATAAGTATGCATTAGGGATTAATAAAGTAAAATCAGATGGTTTTAAAGTAATATCTTTAGATGAAAAAACTTTGAAAAGTGAAATTAGAAACATAAAAGCAGATTGCATAATTACTGATAGTTATGATGTAGATGAAGAATATTTTAATATAATAAAACAAAATTTTAAAATAAGTGGTTGTTTAGATGATGAAAGGATTTGTAATTATTTTAATGTGGATTTTTTAATAAATCAAAACATCTATGCAAGGAATTTTGACTACAAAGTTAATTTAGATACAGAACTTATGCTAGGAAATAAATATATTATTTTAAGAGATGAATTTAGAAATTTAAAGAAAAAAGAAATTAAGAAGAATGTAAAAAATATAATGGTGACTGTTGGAGGTAGTGATAATAACAATTATACTGAAAATATAATAAAATCACTTAAAAAGCTTACTAATGTGATTTTATATGTAATTGTAGGACCAGCTTTTAATCATATAGAAAATTTAAAGCAGTATGAAAGTTATAATGTAAAATTATGTTTTAACGCAGATATGGCAAAGATTATGAAAGAATGTGATTTAGCAATAGCTTCCTGTGGAACAACTTTATACGAATTAGCAGCCGCAGGTACACCTACTATTGGAATAGTAGTAGCTGAAAATCAAGTATTAGCTGCGGAAACAATGGATTTCAAGGGTATTATTAAATCTTCTAATTTAGAAAATTTATATAACGATATAATTAATTTGACATATAAAGAGAGAAAAAAAATGAGTTATAAAGGACGTGATATAGTGGATGGAATGGGAGTAGATAGAATAGTTGAGTTTATAGAAGGAAGGTTATAAACACATGAATTTAGTTATAATACAAGCGCATATGGCTTCCACAAGGTTACCAGGAAAGGTAATGAAAACAATTCAAAATAAAGAGATTTTACTTCATGTTTATGAAAGATGCTTAAAGGCTAAAACTGCAGATAAAGTAGTTATAGCAACTAGTACAAATAAAGAAAATGATGAAATTGAACATTTTTGTAATAAACATAATATTGAGTGTTTTAGGGGTGCAGAAAGTGACGTCTTGGATAGATATTATCAATGTGCTAAACTATACAATCCGAATATAATAATAAGAGTAACTTCTGATTGTCCGATATTAGAACCCAAGTTAATAGATTATTGGGTAAACAATATGTTTATAGATGGGGTGGAATTTATAGAGGAAGAAAAAGAACTTTTCACTGGATTTGGACTAGACATATTTACATATCGTGCGTTGATTAAAATGAAAAAAAATGCCGTTACAGATAAGCAAAAGGAACATGTGGTAGGATATTATTATGATAATAAACATAAGTTTACACATAAAATATATCCATTAAGTGTTGAATTAAAATATTTATATAAAAATTATAGATTAACTATAGATACTAAAGAAGATTTTGATTTGATAAAAGAAATATATGATAAATTTTATATTGATGAGTATGTTGATTTAAAACAGGTTATGGATTACCTGGATAACAACAGAAGTTTATTAGAAATCAATAAAGGTATATGTCAAAAAAAATATAAATAAACAAGGCTTTTCTTGCAAATATTTTTCTAAAAGTATCTAGTAAAATAAATTCTTAAATTTATCTTACTAGATACTTTTAGAATTTTATATAGAATTCTAAAATATTTAAGTAGTCAATTAAAATTACGATAAATTAGTATATAAATTATGATAAGTGTTATAAGGAGAAAGTTATGAATAAATTTTTTAATATAAATAATATGAGAATTGGTGAAAATGAAAAAACTTTTATTATAGCTGAAATGTCAGCGAACCATCTTCAAAGTTTTGATAATGCAGTAAAAATTATTAAAGCAGCTAAATATGCCGGTGCAGACGCTATAAAACTTCAAACATACACTCCGGATACAATAACTTTAGACTGTAATAATGAATACTTTCAAATTAAACAAGGAACTATTTGGGATGGCACTACATTACATAAATTATATCAAAAGGCCTACACCCCTTGGGAATGGCAGCCTAAATTAAAGAAAATTGCTGAGAAAGAAGGACTAGTTTGTTTTTCATCTCCTTTTGATAATACTTCTGTAGACTTTTTAGAAGATATGAATGTACCAGCATATAAAATAGCTTCTTTCGAAGTAACGGATATTCCTTTTGTTGAATATATAGCATCCAAAGGAAAGCCTATAATAATGTCAACAGGTATATCGACCATTTCCGATATAGAAGAAGCTGTAAATGCTTGCAAGAGAGTTGGGAACAATCAAATAGCGATATTAAAGTGCACAAGTGCTTATCCAGCTCCTATAGAAGAATCAAATTTAAGAACTATTCCTAATATTGCTGAGACCTTTAATGTTATAACTGGGCTTTCAGATCACACTTTAGGAAGTGCAGTATCTGTAGCGGCTATAGCATTAGGAGCTAAAATAATAGAAAAGCATCTTACTTTAAGCAGGAAAGATGGTGGACCAGATGCAGCATTTTCCATGGAGCCTCATGAGTTTAAACAAATGGTTGATGATATAAGAAATGTGGAAAAAGCATTGGGAAAGATTAGCTATACACTTTCCGAAAAACAAAAAAATAGTAGGCAGCATTCAAGGTCGTTATTTGTAGTAAGAGATATAAAAGCAGGAGAAAGGTTTACTGAGGATAATATAAGAAGCATAAGGCCAGGTTTTGGTGTAAAAACTAAGTACATTAAAGATATCATAGGTAAAACAGCAAAAATAGATATAGGAAAAGGAAGTCCTATGGACTGGAAATTTGTAGAGTAAGGCGATATTAAATGTATTATTAAAAACGAAAGAAAATTTATTTAACTCAATTTATAGTACGAAAGCGTGTAGAACTTAGGCAAATGAATAATTAAGAATTTATAACGCAGTTTGGAGGAATAAAATGGGATATTATACAGGGAAAAAGATTTTAGTTATTGGTGGTACGGGAACTATAGGAAATGGACTTATTAAAGAACTATTAAATCAGGAGCCTTCTGTAATAAGAATATTAAGTAGAGATGAATATAAGCAGTTTATTATGGAAAATCAAATTGAAAATAAATCTAAGTTAAGATTTTTAATAGGTGATGTTAGAGATTACGACAGAGTAGATAGAGCTATGGATGAAATAGACGTAGTGTTTAATTTAGCGGCTATGAAACATGTGCCAGCCTGTGAATATAATCCTTCAGAAGCAATAAAGACTAATGTTATAGGAATGGAAAATGTAATTAAAGCTGCTCTACATCACGGGGTAGAAACTGTGATTTTTACAAGCTCTGATAAGGCAATAAATCCTACTAATTCCTATGGAGCTACTAAGCTTTTGGCTGAAAAATTAGTACAAGCAGCTAATTATAGTAAGGGAAAAGCTAAAACTAAGTTTGTTGCAGTTAGATTTGGAAATGTAATGGGCTCAAGAGGTTCTGTAATTCCACTTTTCAACAAACAGATTCGGGAGTTTAGAAAAATAACTGTTACAGATCCTAATATGACGAGATTTATGATGACTTTAAGTCAAGCTGTAAAACTTATCATGACTGCTGGTGATATTTCCATTGGTGGAGAGGTTTTTATATTAAAAATGCCAATAATAAAGTTACAGCATTTGGCAGAAGTTGTTGTTGAAGAGACAGCGAAGAGAACTAACATATCTTTAGAAAGCATAGATATACAAACCATTGGATTCAGAGCGGGAGAGCGTAAGTTTGAAGAGCTTATGACAAAAGAGGAATCAGAATTTGCATATGACTTAGGAGATATGTATGCTGTTGTATGCTCAGATTCTGCAAGAGGGTTAGAAGTATTCTATGAAAAATATAAAAAAGCAGAAGTAGAAAGTTATAATTCATCTGAAGGTGTACATATAACAAAAGAACAAGTTAGAGCTTTGCTAAAAGAGGATGGTTTTATTTAATTATTAGTTTCAATATTGTATTTCATTAAGAAAGTGGCTGGCTATTCCTAAGAAGATTATCTAAAGTGAATGATGCCCCTTTTGTTATGTTTAAAAGTATAAATTATTTAAGGATAACTTAAAAGCTACGAAAATATTAGTAACAAACAAATTATATACTTTGATTAGTTTTGAAAGGTAATTATTAAGATTATATTTAAGGAGAGATTATTGGTATGAATATATTAGTAACAGGCGGAGCAGGATTTATAGGTAGATGGGTAATAAAAAGATTATTAAAAGATGGACATAATGTTTTAGCATTAGACAACTTATCTAATGGAATGTTTGAAAATGTAGAGGAATTTAAAAGTAATAGTAGCTTTAAATTTATAGAAGGTGATATAAAAGATGAAAAAGTTCTTGATGAGGTATTTAAAGAAAAGTTTGATATAATATATCACCTTGCAGCATCTATAAATGTTCAAGATAGTATAGATGACCCAAGAACTACTTTTTTTAACGATACTGTAGGAACTTTTAATATACTTGAAAAAGCTAAAATTCAGATGTTTGGTAAAAATACAAAAATGGATGGAGAGGAATGGGCAATAGATAAAAATGAAGATACACATCCTTGTAAAGTTGTGTTTATGAGCACCTGTATGGTTTATGATAAAGCAGGGGAAAAGGGGATAGATGAATTTCATCCAACAAAACCGGTGTCACCATACGGTGGAGCTAAAATAGCAGCTGAAAATATGGTGCTTTCATATTATAATGCCTATAAGCTTCCAACTGTAGTAATAAGACCTTTTAATACCTATGGACCTTTTCAAAAAACTGGTGGAGAAGGTGGAGTAGTAGCTATATTTATAAAAAATGCTTTAAATAATAAAACGCTAAATATATATGGTACAGGAGATCAAACAAGAGACCTACTTTACGTAGAAGATTGTGCAAGATTCGTCGCTATGGCAGGATACTCAAATAAAGTTGATGGAGAAATAGTAAATGCAGGAACTGGAAGGGATGTAACTATAAATGGACTTGCTAATATTATTTCTAAAGGTAGAGTAGAGATTGAACATATAAAACATATTCACCCTCAAAGTGAAATAATGAAATTAAAATGTAATTATAAAAAAGCAAATGATCTTTTAGGTTGGAGTCCTCAATATACATTAGAAGAAGGTATAAATGAGACAGAATGTTGGATAAAAACGTTAATTAAAAAATAGCTATAAGAGCAGATGATGAAAATAAAATAGGTATAGGAAATGTAGTATAGACATTGGTTTTAGCTAAAAGGTTAGCTAAAACCAATGATGTTTTTTATATTTGTAAAATCTATCAGAAATTAACTGATAAATATAAATTAGAAAGTTTTAATGTAATAGCAATTAATTATAACAATGAGAAAATATCTAAATTAAACAATAGAGAATTAACGATTAATAAACAAAAAAACGTTAATAAAAATAGAATAGAAAAATTAGCAATAAAAATATTAAGATAAGAAAAAAGTAAAGAGGATAATTTTAAAATAAAAATGTGTGGGAATGCTTTGGGAGAAATATATAAATGAATAAAAAAAGAAAAATAGAGGTTCTTGAATCTAAAGATAACAATTATTCTTTAAAAATAGATTATAAATTTGTATATAGTAAGTTTTATCCTTTAAAAGACGCGGAGAAGTTTATAGTAAGCAATGAAGAGTTAATTTTAAATAAAAAATATATTGTTATGTATGGATTAGGTCTTGGATATCATGCAATGGAGATACTAAGGAGAATATCGTTAGATTCTCAAGTATTCATATTTGATTTAGATATGGAAATATATGATATAGCAAATAAGTATAATCTCTTAGAAAAGATAAAAGTAGATAATAGAGTGAAAATCATATTAGGCAATAATGAAGACTTTTATGAAGAATTTAAAAACAAACTTTCTTTAGTAGAAGACATTATAATTTATGACCCATTATTAGATGCTTTGGAAGATAAATATAGTAGTTTTAAGGAAGCTATAAAAAGTTACAAGATATCTAAAATTAACTTGAAAAGATTTGAACCCATTATGAAGGAAAATGAAGAAGCAAATATAAAAAACAACTATAAAACCATAGGAAAATTTCTTGAAAATTTTAAATTAGAAAATAAACCTGTAGTAATTGCATCAGCGGGACCTTCATTGGAAAAGGATTTAAATATAATTAAAGAAAAAAGAAAATATATTAAAGTATTTGCAGTGGGAAGAACATTAGATATTTTAATGAAAAATGGAATAAAGCCAGATGCAATTACTATATTAGATGCAGGAGAGATAGTTTATGATCAGATAAAAGGTTATGAAGATTTAGATATACCACTCTGTTTTTTATCTACAGGTTCCAGATGGGCAGTGGAAGCCTATAAAGGACCTAAATATATGTTTTTTAATAAAGGGTGTAATTACAACAAAGAAAATATTGTAGTGGAAACCGGCAAAACTGTAGCTATTCCTACTATAGATTTAGCTATAAAGGTTGGGGCAGATAAAGTAATTTTATGCGGGCAAGATATGGCTTTTCTAGATAATAAATTTCATGCTGGGGATAGTGAAAATATTAAAAAAAATAATTTTTATCAAAAGGTATTAGGTATAGATGGAACTTATTTAAGTACTACATCTGGTATGTTAGAATTCAAAAAAGGCATAGAAAGACTTATAGAAAAAAATAAGAATGTAAAATTTATTAACTCAAGTAAAGGAGCTAAAATAAGAGGAACTATAGAAATGGATTTAGAAAATTTATTATAAGATTAGTTTGTGATGGAGTGACCTATGAAAAAATTTTCCATAAAAGAAAAAATAATTTTAGTAGTAACATTGTTATTTGGTTGTACTACACTTGTTTTTAATATAAAAAACTTTAAAAAAGATATTAAGTATATAATATCTATAAGAGAGAATAAATACATTACTAAACAAAATAATGATAAAGAAAAAAGTAATGAGATAAAATATCGTATTTTAGGTCTTTGGAATACTTTAGGTGAATCTATAGATTATTTAAAATCAAATATAAAGGACAAACGAGAAATAACAGAAATGGAGATATTAATAGATGATTCTATTAAGGCTTTAAATTCCATAGAAGATGCATTAAACAAAAATTACAGGAATACATCTAGTAATTTACTATTATATACTAGAAATATAAGAACTGGTTTTATTAACTTAAAAGAGATATTAAAAGAAGATAATGATTCTAAAGATGAGTTTTTAGAAATTATAGAGCAAAACTATATAAAAGGTAAAGAAGAAAAAGATTTTTAACACCAAAAAAAGAGCTGCATAGTAAATAAAATGTACCCTTTGTCAAGAACATTAGAAAAAAGACTAGAGTCTGTCAATAAATTTGTGTAAACTTCTTTAAAAAATTTTATATGTAGATATATATTTTATTTGTAGAGAGGATAAATGTTAGAGTTTATCCTCTCTTACTTTAGTTAATTATGATGCATAAAATATTGTGTACAAGCTCGATGAAAAAAAGGGAGTGAGCTCCCGTCAGCCGGTAGGCTGTACAAGCTATATCATGCTTTCATCAAATCTATCTTCAAAATGTATTGATAGCTGCGCTAATATTTGAGACCATCCTCTTAGATTTTGAGTCCATTTCTTAACTACATCCTGAGTAGCTAAGTATAGCATCTTCAATAAGGAATCGTCCGAAGGAAATATACTTCTAGATTTAGTTACCTTTCTTAGTTGTCTGTTAAAACTCTCCATAGCGTTTGTGGTATAAATCATTCTTCTTATTTCTTCAGGATACTTAAAGAAGATTGAGAGCTCTTCCCAGTTGTTCTCCCAAGAATTTATGGAGATTGAATATAAATGACCCCATTTACTCTTTATATTATCCATAGCCATAAGGGCTAATTGCTCCGTTGATGCTGTATATATTTCTTTAAGATCTCTGCAAAATTCCTTTCTATGTTTGTAGGGTATGTATTTTGTGCTATTTCTAATTTGGTGTATAATACAGCGTTGTATTTCTGTGTTAGGAAATACTGCTTTTATAGCATCCTTAAAGCCGGTTAGGCCATCTATAGCTGCAATATAAATATCCTTCACACCTCTGTTCTTAAGTTCTGTTAAGACACTTAGCCAATACTTTGCACTTTCATTTTCACCAACCCAAATACCTAGTATATCTTTAACCCCAGACATAGATATGCCCATAATTATATATGCTGCTTTATTTATAACTTTTCCCTCAGAGCGAACTTTATAGTGTATAGCATCAAGAAAAACTACAGGATATATTGAATCTAGTGGCCTGTTCTGCCACTCTTGAGCCAGTGGGATAATTTTATCTGTTATTCGTGAGATAAGCGTATGCGAAGCTTCTATTCCGTATATTTCATGAAGGTGAGCACTTATATCTCTTGTGGTCATTCCTTTAGCATACATCCCTAGAATTTTATCTTCTATACCTGAGACGTCAGTTTGGTGCTTTTTCACAGCCTTCGGCTCAAATTCTCCTTCTCTATCTCTTGGAATTGCAAGTTGGATTTCTCCTAAATCAGATAATGCCTTTTTAGAAGAAGTACCATTTCGGCTGTTGCTAGTGGCTTTATTTTTATAGTCATACTTTGTATATCCTAAATGTTCATCAAGCTCCGCTTCAAGCATTTCTTGAAGCGTACTTGCAAAAACATCTTTTAGAGCGTCTTGTATTTCCCTTGCTGTTGTTAAGTTATTCTCTCTAATAAACTCTCTTAATAATTCTTTCCTTAATAGCATAATAGTTTGTGTACCCTCCTTGGATATATATTTTTAAATTATATCCACATTTGAGTTTACACAAACCATTTTACACTCTCAAAGACTATGCTAAATCAAGAAGATGATTTCTGTATTGAACAGGAGTCATCTTCTTTAATCCCCATTGATATCTGAAATTATTATAGTAAATCATATATTGCTTAATTTCTTCTCTAAGCTCACTTAGTGTTTCACAACTCTTTATGAATGCTTCATCCTTAAAATGCCTAAAGAAGGACTCTTGCGGAGCGTTATCCCAACAGATACCTCGCCTTGACATAGATTGTCCTAGTTTGAAGCTTTTGACTACACTTTGAAATGTAGGACTTGTATAGTGGCAACCCTGATCAGAGTGAATAAAGGCATCCTCGGAGAGGGTTACTTGTCCATTATTCATTAGGTTATATATAGTATTGGTAGCGATGTCTAGGGTTAATTTATCGGAGAGATTGTACGCCAATATTTCATTAGTAGAATCATTCTTAACAGTAGATAGGTATGCCTTGCACCCGTTGCCATAAAATAAGTAAGTTATATCTGTAAGAAGTACCTTTCCAGGTATATTTTGTTTGAATTCTCTATTCAGTAAATTAGAAAAAACAGTATGTTCTTTAGTGGCTTTCATCATTCTCCTGTATGGATTAGATTTCCTAATAGGACAAATGATTTCATATTTCTTCATAATCCTTCGGATGCGCTTCAAATTATATACGATTCCAAATTGCCCCTCTAGTGTCATTTTGATTTGCCTGGCTCTTTTTTTACGCCTTTTAAAGTTAAATGCTTTTAGAACGTTGTCCCTTAGTACATCATCTTCACTATCTCGTTTATTCCTAGTTTCTTGAGATTTTAGCGAGAAATAGTTTATAGTATCCAGAGCGTGATACACCAACCATTTCGCATAAATAGCTAATCATTTTTTTCGGTTTATGCTCTTTGACGACTAATTTGACAAGATTGATCTTTTGTTCAGACAGTAACCTTATTTCCTTTTTATCATCATCCTTTCTAACATATCGAGTTTTTTTAGCAGTTCATTCTCAGCTTTCAACAAGTTGTTTTGTGCCATGAGCCGTTCATATTTTTCTTCTAGGGAAAGTTCATTTTCTCTAGGCCTTCCTGAATTCGCCTTTCTAGTATCTTGTAGCCCAAGTATACCTTCATTTCTGTATGCAGCACGCCATCTTTAACCTGATGATTCTACTCGCTTCATTCCCAAAATATCTATATTAAAACCACATTCTTCGAATATTGTCCTTGGAAACTTTCCCTTTTCATTCTCAATTATAAAAATACGCTTTAACTCATCAGTATAAGTGATTCCTTTGGGGCTAACGCGCTTAACATATTTATTATTAGTCAATATTTCTATTTCTTCTTTTGTGAATATCTTATTGCTCATCTTAATCTACTCCTAGTTTCATTTGTTTTATTATACACAAAAATACCCTATAGGATAGACTTTTTTTCATTGTCTACTCTATAGGGTACATTTTAATAATATGTAGTTTTTTAATATAAATTTTAAAGAAATAAAAATTTTTATTCTATACATTCTTCAAAAATTCTCTCGATAAAATAATGTAAAAATTCAATGCTTTAATTGTACTTGTAATATGAGACAAAAATGAGAGATATAAGTGATTGTAAATCATAATTTATCAGCTATGAATGCTTATAATAGATCAAAAAATAATAACATAAATGCATCAAAGGCTATGGAAAAACTTTCAACAGGACTATCAATAAATAGAGCTGGTGATAATGCTGCAGGTTTATCAATTTCTGAGAAAATGATGGCTCAAATTAGGGGATTGCAGCAGGCTGAAAGAAATATCCAGGATGGCGTTTCTTTTTTACAAACTGCTGAAGGTGCATTAGAGGAAATAGAAAACCCTAATTTACAAAGAATGAGGGAACTTGTGGTACAAGCAGGTAATGACACTTTAACTAAAGAAGATAGGGACATAATTCAGCAGGAAATAGATCAAATAAAGAAGAGTATTGACGATATAGCAAATTATACTGAATTCAATGGAATCAAACCTTTAAGTCCGCCAGCAATAAAAGAGCCCCCTAAGTGGACACCAGGGAATGCAGATATTATGTTTATTATAGATAGGACAGGAAGCATGGGTGGTGCTATAGAAAAGGTAAAATCCAATATAGATGGATTTGTAAATAGATTGAACTCAAATGGTGTAGATGTAAAATTAGGACTTGTCACTTATGGAGAAGTAAACTCAGGAGAGCCTGTTATAAAAAAGGAATTTACTGGTGATTTAAATACATTTAAGGCCAATTTAAACAGTATTAGTGTATACGGTGGTGGAGATTACTATGAATCAGGCCTTGAAGGTATTGCAGACCCAACTAATGGTGCAATTACCTATAGTTTTAGAGATGAAGCACCTAAACATTTTATACTAGTTACTGATGCACCAGTACATGATAATAATGCAGACTTAGATGGTGGAGATAACTTATCAACGCTTGATATTGATGGAGTAGCAAATGATTTAAAAAGCAAGGGGATTAAGCTTACAGTTGTGAGTAATATGTATGGAGAAACAAATACTCAGCTAAAAAGACTATCTGATCCAACTGGTGGAGATTATTTAGATATAAGCGGCAACTTTGGAACACAATTGGATGCTCTTGCAGGAAAGATAATGATAGAAGCTGGAGCTGAATATGATGGTGAGGATATGCCAGCTATTACTCTGCAAGTAGGTGCTAATTCCAAAGAAGTATTTAAAGTAGAACTATATGATACAAGAACTTTTAAGATAGGATTAAATGATGTACAAGTTGATCCTATTGAAGAGATACAAAACGCATTATCTAATATAGATAATACAATAGCTTTAATTTCTGGTAGAAGAGCTAAGTATGGTTCTTATGTAAATGCCTTAGAACACATTAATAATAATGTAACAAACTATAGCTTAAATTTAGAAGCTGCAAATTCAAGAATTTTAGATACAGATATGGCAAAGGAAACTATAAATTTAAGTAAGACTTCTATAATGCAAGAGGCATCATCGGCAATGCTAAAGCAAGCAAATAATTTACCTAATGGAGTGCTTGAACTTTTAAGAAAAGAATAGTTATAAAATTTTCTTATTTAACATTTAATTTAAAGCTTTTTCCAAAAATCACGATAATTAAAGAGATAGTTGGATAAATAGGAATTATGTTACAATAAGGAGGTGAGATTGTGTTTATTCAAAATAATCGATTGCTTTTAAATTCCTATGGTAAGGTTACCATTAATAAAACAGCTAAAAATGATACTACTGAAAAGCTATCCTCAGGAAAGAGAATAAATAAAGCAGCAGATGATGCAGCTGGACTTTCAATAAGCGAAAGCTTTAAATCCAAGGTAAGAGGATTAGACGCAGCCGAAAGAAATATACAGGATGGAATTTCCTTGATTCAAGTAGCTGATGGAGCTATGGAAGAAATAACAAAGACACTTCATAGAATGAAAGAAGTTTCTGTTCAAGCTTCAAATGGTACTTTAACAGATGAGGATAGAAGTGCATTAGAGGAAGAATTTAGTCAACTCAATAAAAGCATAAACTCCATAGCAAATGAAACTGAGTTTAATGGAATTAAGCTTTTAAATGAAGATAAAAGTTTAGCTATTAAAATTAAAGATAATCCTGAAGTTTTTTATGATTTGACCTTATTTGATAGTTCTACAAGTGCCTTAGGTTTAGATACTGCTTCATTAAGCAGTATATCAAGTTCTAGCGATACTCTTTCAAAAGTGAATGAAGCCTTAAATAAAGTTATAGTAAACAGGACAGCTTTAGGAGTACATTCCAACAATCTTCAATCTGCTTTTAATGATGCAAACAATGCAAAATTAGGATTGACTACATCCCTTTCTCAAATTGAAGATATAAATATGGCAAGCGCTGTTATGAAGTCAGTTAAAGACAATATACTTGTAAATAGTAATCAATCTATGCTGGTTTCAGCACGTCAAAATAACGAAAGTGTAAATTCGGTACTTAATAGATGGCTGAGCTAATTAGAAATGGAGGAGATTAAATGGATATAGCAGGATTATCTGTTGCAATGAGTCAATCAAAGGTTCAAGATGCAGCAAGCTTAGCAGTAATGAAACTTGCCATGAATACAGGAAAAGAAAATGCAGTGCAAATGACTGAAATGTTAAAAGGTGCAGCAATAGACCCAAATAGGGGACAACACTTAGATGCAAGAGCATAATAACACCCCAGTGGTGTAATCTTTTCCAGCAGCGTGAAATATAGCTGCTGGATTTATAAAGTTTATAAGCAGAGCAAAGAAATTTGCTCTGTTTTTATTTTATAAAAAAATTTAACATTCTCACAACAAATCTCTATATTTCTGCATATTAGATATATAGGTGGAAATTTTTGGAGGTGGATTACTTATGGCATTATATAGACAATTACAATTATCCTTTTGGGGAGATGCTTTCGTTATGGATTTGACACCGGAGGAGAAGTTTTTTTATATATACTTGCTTCAATGCACTAATACTAAACAATGCGGAATTTTTGAACTTTCTAAAAGAACTATTGAATATGAGACAGGCTATAATAGAGAAACTGTGAGCAAGCTGCTACAGAGGTTTATTAGCTATGGGAAAATAGAATATTGTGAGGAAACAAAAGAGATAATGATTTTAAACTGGATAAAGTACAATTTTATAAACAGCCGCAACACAATAAAGTGCATAAATAAGGAAATAAAAGAAATTAAACATAGAGAATTTGTAGACAAGCTTTATGACTTATGTAAGAAGCTAGGATACCCTATACATTTAATTTTTGATGAAATAGAGGACTTTCATGAAAAAATAAGGGGCTTGCAAGGGGCTTATAAGGACCTGGGGGAAGAAGAAATTAAAGAAGAAATTGAAAAAGAAATTAAAAAAGAAATTAAAGAAGTAGAAGAAAAAGAAGAAGCAGAAATAATAGTGAACTCTGCTGCTGATGTTTATAGGGATTCAGTTGATGAAGTGGAAGATGCAGGCATCAGTGAAGTTGTAGAGGTGTTCAATAACAATATGCACCCAATAACTCCTATAGAGTTTGAAAGTCTTCAGGATTGGAGTCAGGATATGAGCTGTAATTCCATAATTTTGGAAATTAAAGAGGCAGCCTATCATAATGCTCGAAGCATGAAATACATAGATTCAGGGGGGATAACCAGAAACTAGGTATACCAGCTGCTGGTTATTATATTTCTTATCAGAAAATATTACAAAATAAAGAAGAGTTTATTTAATTATCACCATCAAAGAAGTTGCCAAGACCACCTAAAATACTTCCTTCTTCTTTTCTTCCACCAGTATGAGGGGAAGCTGCAAATACACGCTCTGCAAGTCTGCTAAATGGAAGAGATTGAATCCATACACTGCCAGGGCCTGTTACAGTAGCGAAAAATACACCTTCACCGCCAAAGAGGGTATTTTTAATTCCGCCTACAAATTCTATATTGTAGCGTACATCTCTTGTCATAGCAACTAGACAACCGGTATCTACTCTTAAAGTTTCACCAGGAAGTAAATCTTTTTTTACTAGTGCACCACAGGAGTGGATAAATGCTAGGCCATCTCCCTCTAGCTTTTGAAGTATAAATCCTTCGCCGCCGAAGAAACCAACACTTAATTTTTTTCTAAAATCTATGCCTACAGAAACTCCCTTTGCTGCACATAGGAAAGAATCCTTTTGGCATATAAGTTTTCCACCAAGCATACTTAAATCCATAGGAAGTATTTTACCAATGTATGGTGAGGCAAAACTGACCTTTTGTTTTCCATAACCTACGTTAGTAAAGGCTGTCATAAATAAGCTTTCACCTGTTAGAATTCTCTTTCCAGCTCCAAAGAGCTTATCCATAAATCCTCCCGCAGATTGAGATGAACCATCTCCAAATATTGTTTCCATTTGAATGCTCATATCCATCATCATCATGCTTCCGGCTTCAGCTACCACAGTTTCTCTAGGGTCAAGTTCTATTTCAACGAATTGGGTATCGTCTCCATAAATCTGATAATCAATTTTATGTGAACTCATAAATTATCCTCCATTCCATAATTTTATTTTTAGTATATTCAATATACAATATAATTATTTTACTCTAAGTGCGTAGATTTTTCCATTTTTATTTAAATTCATAATTAGTAAAGAAGTTATCAATAATTTTTTCTGATAACCTTTTGTAGGTGTTTGCTTCGTTTATAAGAGTAAGAACAGTTATAAGCATCTGTGAAAATTCTAGGTTTTCAGGTGGCAAGTTTTTTGTATTCTGGAGTACTAAATTAACCTTTTTATTTAAATCCTCCTGTAAAGTACTTGAGTCAGCTTTTTTTACATGTAAAAAAGACTGATATATCTTTTCAATTTCTAAGCTTTCATTCTTTGTAGATTCCACGGTTTTAATCATATCTTTAAATAATAAACTTATGTCACTTATAGATAAGTTTTGCTTTAGATAATATATAAGTATCAACAAAATAATATGATCTTTTGAGTACTTCTTTTTAGTAGAAGGCATAAGTATTTTAGCCTTAGTGTAGTTATTTATCATAGTCTTAGTTAAAATCTTATCTTCTTCATTTCGTCTTAGATGAGATAACTTGCTATCAAATAAAGTGATAACTTGATCCATATACAAATCTAAGTTTGGAATATCTGAAAGTTCAATATCTTCATAGGAAGAAATCCCTTCAATTAATGAACCTAATTTATGTATATCAAATTCCATTTACAGCACCTCTAATTGTAGTTATTTAAGAAAATGTTACCACATGTATATTGGTATTTCAACATAAAGTATACAAAACTAGATTATAAGGTGAGTTAAATGCTAAGTTAGATAAATTTAGCAAATTAAAGAAAAAATAGATATGATTTATAAAACTTAGGGAATACTTAAGAATATGGGTAAAAATCATTCCGTAAAGCAGTTATAATTTATTTAAAATTGTGGTATTATAATAACATGATATAAAGTAGTTTTAAAAACTACATAACATAGTTATAGATAAGTAATGTATCCTTATAAGATGCATAGATAAATAAATTATTAAAATGGAGTGATGATATATGCTTACAAAATTTAGGGAACCTATAAGTGGATTAACTCATTTAATTGGAGCTGTAATTTCTCTTGTAGGAATGATACTGCTTATCTTACGTGAAAGTACGGTTCCAAAACCTGAACCATTGGCTTATGTTGCTATAGCTATGTTTGGGTTAAGCTTAATACTTCTGTACACAGCAAGTACGGTATACCATTTAGTAAGAGCTTCAGAAAGGGTAATAAAGTTTTTAAGAAAACTGGATCATTCAATGATTTTTGTTCTAATAGCAGGAACATATACTCCTATATGCTTGATAGCCTTGCATGGGACTTTAAGATGGGCAATGTTTATAGGTATTTGGGCTTGTGCTATCATGGGTATTGTATTTAAGATGGTATGGTTTAATGCTCCAAGATGGATATCTACTTTGTCTTATGTACTTATAGGATGGATTTCCGTATTTCTAATTCCAGCTCTTTCAAAGACCATGATGGCAGGAGGAATTGTTTTATTGTTTCTCGGTGGTGTTTCCTATACTTTAGGTGCAGTTATATATGCCACAAAATGGCCAAGAATAAAATCTAATGTATTTGGATTTCATGAGATATTTCATTTGTTTGTTTTACTAGGAAGTTTTTTTCACTATTTTATGGTATTCAAGTATATAGTATAGTTATGCGAGGGAAATAAAATTAAAAAATTATATAAAAATAGCATAATAGATAAAATCATATTTATCTATTATGCTATTTCTGCTTAATTAATTGTTAAATTATAAAATTACAGGCTTCCAGGAATTGAAGGTTCTAATTTTCCATTAAACATAGATATCAAATCTACTAAGTCAATGGATTTAACATCTTCTTTATTTGGAACTTTTATATCTATCTTTTTATTGATATCAAATACATCATAACTAAGATTAAAGGTTATTGAATCTTTTTCAGCTATAAGGTCTGCATTTATTTTTTGCTGAACTATATAACCATCTTTAACGGCAAAGCTTATTAGTAATCCGTTTTTCCCAAATATGTCTTCCATTTCATCAATTTCCTTATTTAATTCTTCAATATTAATTTTTTCATTTTCTTTAGAACCTTCAGGCGCTAAAGCTGTAAAATAATCTTGAAGTTCTTTAACTCTTTTTTCATCTTTTACATAAGCTTTTAAAAGTTTTTTAAGTCCTTCGTTATTTAACTTAATTTCATAAGTTTCAAGTTTTTCTTCAGCTTCATTAATTGTTATAGGATTCTTACCTGTGTATTTTATCAAGTCCTTACCATCTTTTTTTGTATAATCCTTTAAGAATAATAATGAGGATTTTTGAATATTTGCAGCATTTGCAGCAATTTTATTCATATCAATATTTTGTGAAGTTTTTGCATCTGGATTTTGTGCCTTTTCCATCTGTTGTAGTTTTTCAAGACCCTTTGAGTCAATATAAATATAGTCAGTATTTTGAAACATAGGGCCAGCTTGAGCTTTCAACATTTCAGGTACTTCTAAAAGCATTTTAAGGTCTGCATTATCCTTATCTAGTGATATCTGCTGAATTAAATCTAAATCAGTACTTACACCCATAACTCCAACTTTTATATTTGCTTGGGATTTAGCTAAGGTTTTGCCTTCTGTAACAGATTTACCAGTTAGCTCTAAGTTAAATCCACTAAATCCACCCATTTCTTGAGCTGCTTGGCCGCTAAACTTAAAATCCGCATTAGCCTTATAGCTTAATGACTTGATAGTGCTGGTTTTTTCTAGTGCTTTTATTAGCTTGTCCTCTTTTGAAACACATCCTGTCAAAGAGAATAAGCTAATACCAATTAATAATGTACCAATAAGTCCTTTGAATTTTTTCATGTTTTCCTCCTATGTAATAAACTATGATTAGTCCTGTTCTTATCAGAAAATAGGACCATATAAAATTAATTATATGTATATTTTAAGTTAAACACAATGGGGTTAATTGGCAGAAAAAGAGCAAATACTTTTTATGATTATAATTAACAGGGGTTAGATTTTTAACATATATGAGGGGTATAGCTATAAATTTTTCGTTTCATATTTAAAGCTGATTCTTCATATATCTGTATAAAGGCGCAGAATTTATACAGATGAAGGAGGAGATGACTAATATTATGGATAAAAGAGATATTAAAAATAGATTCAAAAACAATATAGTGACAGTAATAAGAGAAAAGGATTTAGATTTTGCTGAAGTACTTTGTAAAAATATAATATCTTCAGGTATAGATATAGTTGAGGTTACTTGTATAGTCAAGGAAGCACCAATACTTATAGACAGACTTAAACGTAAATATCCAAATACTCTTATTGGGGCAGGAACTATAGTAGACAAAATACAATTAAAGCAAGTTTTAAATAGTGGAGCAGATTTTATTGTATCTCCATGCATAATAGAAGATGTGGGAAAGTACTGTAAATCCCATGGAATATTTTTTTCACTAGGGGTTGCCACTCCAACAGAGGCATTTAAAGCATATAGCTTAGGCTCAGACATCATAAAGGTGTTTCCAGGAGAATCGCTAGGTCCAGAATTTATCAAAGCTTTAAAGGGACCATTTCCATACATGGATTTAATGCCAACAGGAGGAGTAAGAGATGATAATATGGAGAAGTGGTTTGAAGCAGGGGCCTATACATTAGGAGTAGATGAAACTTTAGTTCAAGACATAACAGCAGATAATTTAGATGAACTAAGAAATAGATGCGATAGACTAGTGAGAGCAGCTTGTGAATTTATGTAGAAATAAAATGATGTTGCGACATTTTTAATGTTGAACGGGTCGTAAGAAATTAAATACTCTATTTTTCATCAGAAATCTTTTATTGTGCTACCTTATCTTTAACTTGTAAATTTCTTTATTTATTTAGTGTAAGTTCTTGTAACGTTAAGGACTGCCGTCCTAAAAGATCTTAGAAATTCAGTTATCTGAATTTCTTCCTTCAGCAGTTAACATGAAGAACTTTTTAATGCTCTGGGAGTATAGAATTTTCATCGTAGAAGACATTGAATAAGCTTTAAAAGGGCTTTATTTATAAATTTAAAATTCCGTTAAGAACCTCCTACTGTCTGAGCGGCAGCGAGTTTAGGAGGTTTAGGAATTTTTAATTTATAAATATTAGCCGTTTTTAGCGAAATGAACGTCTTCCTAGATGAAAATTCTATGCAACACAGAGCATTAAAAACCGTCGAAATATTTCTGTATTTTGAAGGATAATGTGTATAGTAGTAGAATATATAAAGTTAATAAAAAGCAAGGGGGCTAATTTTTATGAATACAAATCTTGAAAGAATTAAAAGAGACATTGAAGCATTAGGGGAATTTACATCTACACCAGGGGCAGGAAATACTCGTCTTTCATTTAGTGAGGAAGACAGAAAAGCTAGGGAATATATAAAGGGGCAAATGAAAGAAGCAGGACTTCAGGTTTATGAAGATGCAGCAGGAACTATAGTTGGCAGACTTGAAGGAGAACTTAAAGATGCACCAGTAGTTATGATAGGTTCGCATTATGACTCAGTTAAAAATGGAGGCATATTTGATGGACCAGCTGGAGTAGTTACTGCGCTTGAATCAGCAAGAGTATTTAAGGAAAATAATATAAAGCCTAAATATCCTGTAGAGTTTATTGCAATGATAGAAGAGGAAGGCTGTAGATTTGGGGGAGGTCTTTTTGCAAGTAGAGCAATGGCTGGAAAAGTAACAAGAGAAGAACTTGATAAATATAAAGATACACAAGGAATAAGCATAGCACAGGCTATGAGAGAGTTTGGGTTTAATCCAGATGAAATAAGTAAAGCAGTAAGAGATCCTAAAGATATAAAGGCGTTTTTAGAACTTCACATTGAACAAGGACCTATCCTTGAATCTAATAATAAAGATTTAGGAATAGTTCAATATGTAGTTGGTATAAGAGAATTTGAAGTTATAATTAAGGGAAGAGCTGATCATGCAGGAACAACTCCTATGGATATGAGATTAGATGCTTTAGATGCTGCAGCATCAGTAATATCAAAGATAAGTGAATTTGCAAAAGAAGCAGGAGAAGGAACTGTAGCTACTATAGGGAAATTTCAATTGCTTCCAGGAGCTGCAAATATAGTTCCGGAAGAGGTTAAATTTACTGTGGATATAAGATCAAAGAGTCAAAATCTTATAAATGAAGTTTCAAATAAAATAAGTAAACAGCTTCAAAATATGGCTGAAACTAAGGGTGTTAAATATGAAATTACAGACAAGCTTAATGTAAATCCAGTAAAGCTTTCAGAAAATATAATAAGCATAATGAAAAGCAAAGCAGATAATATAGGTTTTACAACAGAAGATATGTTGAGTGGAGCAGGACACGACGCTATGATTATGGCTGGAGTTACAGAGGTAGGCCTTTTATTTGTGCCAAGCAAAAATGGAAGAAGTCATTGTCCAGAAGAATGGACTGATTATGACAAGCTTCAAAAGGGCGTAGAAATCATGTGTGGAACACTTGAAGAACTTTGTAAGTAGGTACTAGGTTTAAGGCAATAGGTACTAGGAGTGGGTGAAATTTTGCTTAGGCAAAATTTCTACATTTTCTAGATCCTAGCACCTTTAGCCTAGTACTTATTACTATATGGATTCATTTACAAGATGAAGCATTTGGCTTTCAAATTCTTTAACTCCTGCAAGAAGAAGTATGTCTCCAGGTTGTAATATTGTATTACCATTAGGAATTATTTCTTCATCATTACGGATGAGTAATACTATTCTGCAGCCTTCAGGAAAATTTATTTCCTTTAAAGATTTATGATACAATGATTCATTATTTACTACAGTCTCTCTTATAGATATTTTATTTAAAGCTGAAGTCTTCTTTTTAGCTATTCCTTCTGAATTAAAAGTTTTATCAAAAAGTATAGGAAATAAAAGACAAGAAATTATGGTGGTTATTATTAAAATTGAATATGTAGAGGTATCCATAAGTTTTAAATTATATCCAATTTGAGAGCCTACTATCATTAAGCTAAGTTGGCTTGAAAGTACAAAGGAAGAGGAAATTGCTTTGTTAAAGCCAAAGGTCTTCCATAAAACCAAAGAAGCAGGGAATTTTGATACGTAAAAAATTATCAAAAGCACGGGAATCAAAGCTAATGCTTTAGGGTTTTCATATATGGATTTTACATCTAAGTTCACACCAACTTGTATAAAAAATATAGGAATTAAAAAACCATATCCTATTGTATCCAATTTATATTTTAAATCTTCTTTAGCTTTATGAAATATAAGGGAGAAAATAAGCCCCGCCAAAAAAGAACCTAAAACTATTTCTGATTTTACTGCATGAGATAGAGCTGATAATACTAAAATAAGTGCAAAAGCTGCTCTAACTTCTATATGCAGATTTTTAAATTCTACAGCATTTAAATCAAATACTTTAATAAATCCCTTTGATAAAAAGTAAAGTGCTATGGAAGCTAATAAAACTACTATAAATAAGAAGTTCTTATAACTAAAGCCTCCTGTAACAGTAGAGGAGATAATAGTAATACTTATAAGACACACAAACTCTGCTATTAGACAGTATACTAAGAGCAATTGACCAAAGTCTGTAGATAAAAGATCTCGTTCCTTTAAAAGGGGAACTAAAAGACCTGGCGCAGAAGATGCAAATAAAATTGTGAAAAATAAAGTGTTATTTATAATGCCTAAATAATTTAAAGTGATTACTATTCCAAAGCATATGAAAAGGGAAGCTAAAAACATGAAAGCACCCTTGAAAAATCGCATGGATCCCTGCTCATCTCTTGCAAAAAGTTCTTCTACATCTATCTCAAGTCCGCTTAAAAACATAAGATAAGCAAGGCCGAGACTTGATAAGAAGATTATCCATACATCATCTTTAATTAAATTTAAAAAGCTTTTCCCAACTATCAAGCCTACAAATATCTCTCCAACTACATAGGGGATTTTCACTTTTTTAAAACTGCTTAAAAAAATGGGCGTTGCAAAAGCCAATAATGATATGATAAGTAGAGATTCAAAACTAATATCTTCCATTGTTTAAATCAGTCCTTTCTCTATTGTATTATTGTTATCCAATGTTGAATATTATATGTTAGTTTAAAATAATTCCAAGTGCAATGAATATGATACCATTTATTTTGTATTTTTACCATATTCCATACATAAGAACCTTCTTTATGGTAAAGTTTTCATCGGGATTTACCATGTGGCTTTTTATAGCAATTTCAAGATTACTCAAGTTATTGCATTGATTTCCAAGATAATAATTTTTACTTAAATCTTGTTCTATGGTAATATTATCATTATTATCATAAATACTCATAGCAGTTACCTTAAAGTGAATTGAGAACATTAGGTATGTTGACAGCATGTATGTTATATATTTAAAGTTTTTTTCATAAATTTTCTCCTTTAAGGTTATTCTAAATTTATAGAGGTGATTTTAATGAAGGTATTATGTATTGTTCAGCCAGAAACCGTTTGTAATGGGAATATGGAGCTTTTGACAAGGTCTATTTCTGGAAAGCCAGTTATAGTACATACCTTACAAAGGCTAATGAAGGCAAGACTTATAGATGAAGTTATTGTAGCAGCGTCTAATAATATTAAAGATTCTTCTTTGGTCAGTGCACTTCAGGAAACCGAGTTTCATGTATTTACAGGGAACAAAGAAAATATGTTAAAAAGATTTAAGGAAGCTTCTGGTAGACATTTTGGGGACATAATAGTGAGAATAAAAGGGAATTGTCCTTTTATATCCCCTGATATTGTGGACAATGTTATATCTTATTTCAAAATGTATAATTATGACTATGTGCATTTAGATGTACCAAACTCCTTTCCGGAGGGCTTAGAAGTAGAAGTTTTTTCAAAAGAAGCATTAGATAGATGTCTGCAAAAGGTTATTAAGAGCTCAGGAATAAATACTATATCTATAAGGGAAGCTATGTATTCAAATGAGTGCTCTCCTTGTAAATACTATGAAGGAGTAACAAATTATATATTGAAACATCCTAGGGAATTTAAGATAGGAACAGTAAAAGGTGAAGAAACATACAATAGGAGATACAAGCTCTCTGTTGATACAAAGGAAGATTTTAAGCTTATAAGTAACATTTATAGGCACTTTGATACTGACTTTCCAAATGCTAAGGAAGTTATAAGATTCTTAGATGAGAATCCAGAAATTGCAGAGATAAATCAAAAGCAAAAAAGTCAGCCCTAGGCTGACTTAAAGCATTATCTCAGTTTATTTCCGTGGTTTCATATTTATAAAACTTATTGTAAATTATTATCACTTCTTATTATTATTTTGTTCATTTTCTGATGAATTTACATTAGGTGAATTTTGTTCTATTTCATCCAATCTTTTTTCAATCAGTTCTATTTCTTTCCTGATTTCTTGAAGTAAATCATATATTTCCTTTTGCATAATAATCCTCCATTCATTTTATCTATACATATAGTTTACAAAATTAGAATTATTATTCAATATAGTATGTATAATCTTTTATGTATTGACTATTTTTCATTAAAGCTTTAAAATTTAGCTAAGAATTGAAATAAAAAAATGGAAAGTCAAGGATAGATTTTTCCATAAGTTAATGGATTTGCAGAGTAATAAGGGAGGAATACATTTATGACAATTGGAATTATACTTGTGCTTATAGGAATAGTAGGTATAGGCACGGTTGTGGGTTTTTTAGTACTTAGAAAATATGATGAGGATGATTTTATAGAAGACGACGATTTTGATGAAGATGATGATATGGAAGAAAATAAAAGTGAAAATGGTATGATAGATAAAAAAGCTGAAGAAGAAAATGCTAAGGAAATAATAAATGAAGAAAATGCTAATATTGAAAGGCGTACTCATAAGGACAGTAAAAGCAGTGAAAAAAATCATTTATTAGTTGAAAAACAAGCTACAGAATTTGATGTAAAGAGAGAAAAAAATTCAACTATTTCAACTATAAGTGATGATACTATAATTTTAAGCAATTTTTATAACAATATAATTGCATTTTTAGTGCAGTTAAATGGAGTAAAGAGAGGAACAAATTATGAGATTAAACCTGGAGAAAGTCATATAGGCAGAAGTGATGATAATGATATAATACTTGAAGATATGTATGTAAGTGGGAATCATGCAATTATAAAGCAGCAAGAAGACAAGATGTATATATATGACTTAGGTTCAAAAAATGGAGTTTTTGTAAATGGAGAAAAAATAGAAGAGTCAAAGGAATTAAATAATAACGATACCCTAATAATAGGAGAGACAAAATTAAGGTTTGTGATAATACAGTAAAAATCATGTTAATCTTAATAATTGCATTAGGAAGTCTAAAAATATAGACTTCCTAATTTTATGCGTTTCATATGCAATTTGAATAAAGTGTTAAAATGGATTACAAATTTATGAAAAAATTTTAAAGTTTTATTATAACTTGTCGATAAATGAGGATGTTGGTATAATATTGCTGTGACAATATAATAAAACAAGTAATTTGCATAAGGGGAAGATGATATGGAAAAATTATCAAGCAACAAGAGAAAGCGAAGAAGTATAAAAAACAAGCTACTGCCACTTATAGTTATTGCTATGGTATTACCTCTTTTAATACTTAGTATATTGAATTATGGAATTTCAAATAAAGTTCTTTTAGATAGCTTTAAAAATAATTCAAAAGAAATGGCTTATCAAATGAATAGAAACTTAAATGATATGTTTATGGAAATAGAAGCAACTATAAATTTTTTGTCTGTGGATGAAAATATGAAAGATTTAGTTAGTCTAGAAGAGAAAATGAATAGCAATGATGATGCAAAAGAAAAAATAAAAGAAGAACTAGATAGAACTAAATACTTTTCTAGAAAGATGATAGACAATAAGGTGAAAACTGGTAATGGTTTATTTTCTATATATGTAGGGAGTAGAAATAAGACATTTTTCGCAAACTCAACTAATAAAGCAGGGGATATGGCAGGGTACGATCCTACACAGAGGCCTTGGTACAAAAAAGCAATGGAAAACCCAGATAAGGTTGTATATATAGATCCGTATGTAAGTCCAAGCACAGGAAAGCTTATGTTTACTATGGCAAAGACTTTAAAGGGCAATAATGGAGAAATACTTGGAGTAATAGGAGCAGATATTACTCTTGATAATTTTGCAACAAAGTATAAAGATGTTAGTATGGGACATAGTGGAGTGCTATTTGTTATGAGTCCCGATGGTATAGTACTTTCTCACCCTGATGAAAAATTAATTGGTCAAAGTGTTAAAGATCAAGAAGTTTTTAAAGTAATTAATTCTGAAAAAGAAGGTTTTAAAGAATATACATTTGAAGGGAAACATAAATATACATCATTTATAACTAATGATAAAACTTCATGGAAGATTGCATTAAGCTTTAATACAAATGAGACGGCAAATGAGCTAAATACTATAAACAAAACTAATATACTAATTGCCTTATTGAGTTCAATAATGGGAATCATATTTGCATTATATATATCTAGGATGATAACTAAGCCTTTAAAAGTATTAGAAGATGGAATAAACAAAGCAGCTTCAGGAGATTTAACTGAGGACATAAATATAAACTCTAAGGATGAGTTTGGAAATATAGGAAATGCCTTTAATCAAATGACGGCTAATTTAAAATCTCTTATAGGTGAGATAGTATCATCAGCTAAAGTAGTATCAGAAAATTCTATGTCACTAAGAGATATGTCGGGTCAAACTTCTAGTGCCACAACAGAAGTTGCGTATACTATAGGGGAAATAGCAAAAACTGCTACATCACAAGCTGTACAAACTCAAAGAGGTATGGAAAAATCAGAACAGCTTTCAGAAAGTATTGATGAAATTTCAAAAGCAATACACACTGTAAAGGAAGTTTATGATAATGTTACAAAGTTAAATTCAAATGGTATGAAAGAAATAGAGGATTTAACAAGTAAAACTGCCCTTGTAAATTCTGAGACAGAAAAGCTTAATGAGGTTATAGTAGCTATGGATACAAGTTCTCAAAAGATAGGAGAAATAATAGAAACTATTAAATCTATTGCAGATCAAACTAATCTTTTAGCTTTAAATGCATCAATTGAGGCAGCTCGTGCAGGAGAAGCGGGGCGTGGTTTTTCTGTGGTAGCAGAGGAAATTAGAAAACTTTCAGAAAGTACAGCATATTCAACAGAAGAAATAAATAAGCTTATTATTGACATACAAAAAAGATCCTCCAACGCTGTAACTTCTATAAGTGCTACAAAGGATACGCTTGGAAAACAGATTGGTGCAGTGAATGGAACGCGTGAAGTATTTGGAGAAATGTACAAGTCCATAGTTGAGGTTTCTAACTATATGAAGCATATAGAAGCATTAAATAAAACTATGATTATTAATAAAGAAGATATAGTGGAAGCTATAACAGAGATATCAGGTGCTTCTGAAGAGACATCAGCTTCCACAGAAGAGGTTTCTGCAAGTGCAGAAGAAATACTTGCTATTATAGAAGATCTTTCAGCAAGTACAAATAAGTTGTCAGAGTTAGCTGAAAATCTTTTACAAGAGGTAAACAGTTTTAAGGTGGAATAGATAATTCCTAATAAATTACTGAAAATAAGGACGAGATAGTGCAAGACATTTTAAATGATAGATTATTTTTTTAAAATGTTTTGTACTTTTTCATTTTGTGCTGCACTAAGGAAAAATATTAGAAAATACGTCATATAATATAGTATGATTATAGTATATTGGATTTTTAAAATGAAAATAAAGTTTAAGTTAGGAATTATAAAAAAATTAGATAGTACATAAAGGGGTGGAATAATGGGAGATGATAAAATAGTTGTTTCTAAAGATATACTCATAAAGATAAAGTCAAGAGCTCAAACTATTAAATCATTATGTAAGGACAAGGTGTTAGTTAAAGAAGCAGATGAAATATTAGATTTAGTAAGTAAAGAACTAAATAAAGACACGGAAACCGTGCTAGAAAAAATCGAGAAAAAAATGAAAGAAACTAGGAATGTAAATCCGGACTTAAATGCAAATTTATATATACTTCATAGAAATCTCGTGAAGAATAAAATAACTGAGGAAGATGCTTTAGCGTTATATACAATGTACTTAGAATCCGAAGTTTTCGACAAGAAAATTTACTAGGTAAATATAGAGGGGTACTAAAAATTAAAGTTTTATATACTCTCTAATCGTTAGTACCCAGTATATGATGATTTTTAATATATGTATTAAAGTACCTTTATAACTTCAACTTCATAGTCTCCATCAGGGGAAATTACTTTGGCCTTTTTGCCTGTAGTAAGCTTATATAAAGTTTTTCCTAAAGGAGAATCTATACTTATTTTCATATTTCTTGGGTCAGCTTCTACAGAACTTACTAATGTTACTTCTTCCTCTTCGTCCATATCGTAAAATTTAACTATTGCAGTTTTGTTGATGTCAAATATGTTTGCATCATTAGAACTTTCTACTATTACTGCATTTCTTAATTGATTTTCCAGCTCAAGTATTCTAGTTTCATTCATAGATTGATCATCCTTTGCAGCAGAATAATCGGCATTTTCACTTAGATCTCCTTGAGAACGAGCATATTTTAATGCTTCCTTAATTTCAACTCTTTTAACAGTTTTTAAATATTCTAATTCTGACTCTATCTTTTTTTTAGCTGTTTCAGTTAAAATAATTTTATCCATAAACAAATTCACCTTCCTAGTAATTTATTATTGACAGTCAATAAAATTTTAAACAATGTATGAAAATCCTTTAGTATTTTCCCATAATGCCATTTTATCATCAATATATTAGTATAATCAACAATGAATATTTAACAATGATAATTTGTTTGAAAAATCAAAATAATTGCAAAAAGTTTCCGAAATTTATCTTGTTATGTAATAAATCATTGTATATAATATAAATAGATTTGCTTGTTAGAGTAGGTGATTGCGCGTGAAGTGCTAGATGGACAGGAAGTTGCCACTAGACGAAGAGATTTTAATGTTATTTAAAGTTTCGCGATGCAGTTGCCGCATTCCGCTAACATTTTTTAGCGTCACTTTCTCTATTGGCAAATACTATGAAGGGAGGCGCCATTATGAAGAATACAAGAAAGATGGTATTTTTAGGTTTGTTTATTTCATTACAGGTCATACTTACAAGGTTTTTAGGAGTTGAAACACCAATTATTAGAGTAAGCTTTGGATTTTTGCCATTAGCTTTATGCGGTATGTTATTTGGTCCTTTGTATGGAGGAATATGTGGAGCGATAGCAGATATTTTAGGTATGTTAATATTTCCTAAAGGAGCGTATTTTCCGGGTTTTACATTAAGCACGGCTTTATCAGGAGTAGTATATGGAATATTTCTATATAAAAGACCTAAATCTATGATTAATATAATTTTAGCTGTCTTAATCATAACGATTTTTATAAATTTGGGACTTAATACTATATGGCTTTCTATGATTACCGGTAAAGCAGTATATGCTATAATAGTTCCTAGAATAATAAAAAATCTTATAGAAATTCCGGTAAAAGTACCAATTATATACATGTGCTGGAAAGCAATTGGACATTATATGGACAAATCCTTCCGTAATGTGGCAGTTTAAATTAAGTATAAATTTATGTTCTGCATGGCAAAATATAATCAAATATATGTAGAAAGGAAGGATATCTATGAGACCTTTTAGAGGAGATAAACATCAAAAGGGTGGCAAAAATGATGGTGTAAAGCCTGTAGATAGAGCAAGAAAAAGGAATGAAAAGAATCCTCCAACTTATGAAACCTTTGATGGAGAAAAGATATACTAATATAATACAATAATAAAAAAGTAAAAGTTTAAAATATAATCTAGGAAGTTTGCTTGCAAACTTCCTATTTTTATATAATTATTTAATTACTGTTATATAAAAATTATTAATATTTGCAACTAATTATTATTATGATTATAGAGAATAATACTTGGATAAAAGTAATATATTTCAAATGTAGAATATGTTAAAAGGTTATATAAGTTGTATTAAAAAGGGGGATGGAAAATGACTTATCATTTTCAATGCAAAAAAACTATTGCATTATTTCTATCAATATTTATGGTTTTATGTATGATTTTTTCAGGAAATGCATTTGCAGCTTCAGAAGATATTAAGACTATAAATATATTGTCCTTTAACGACTATCATGGACAGGTTTTGGAGGGGAAAAAGGAGCCTGGAATATCGAAATTTACAAAGGCTATAAAGGATTTTAAGTACAAGAATAAAAACACTATAGTAGTTGCAGCTGGAGATCTTTATCAAGGCTCCGCCATATCTAATTTGAACGAAGGTGCTCCAATAAATGAAATGATGAATAATTTAGAAGTGATTGCTTCAGCCATAGGTAATCATGAATTTGACTGGGGAATAGATAAAATTGAAAAATGGTCTAAAGAAGGAAATTTTGAATGGCTAGCTTCAAATATATATGATAAAAATACATTTAAGCCTGTAGCTTTTGCAAAACCATATAAAATTGTAGAAGTAGATGGTGTAAAAATAGGATTTATAGGACTTTCAACTCCAGAAACTACCTATAAAACAAAGGCAGCTTATATAAAAGATTTAGAGTTTAAAGATCCTATTAGCTCAGCTAAGGAATGGGCTCAAAAGCTTAAGAGTGGAGAATTGAAAGAAGGAAAAGCCGATATAGTTATAGCCCTTACTCACCTAGGTGCTTTTCAAAATAAGGATAGTAAAGTTATAACAGGAGAGGCAGCAGATTTTGCTAAAGCAAGTACCTACGTAGATGCTGTAATAGCAGCACATACACATCAAACTGTTTCGGGGAAAGTGGAACAAATTCCTGTTGTTTCAGCATATTACAATGGAAGGGCTTATGAAAGGTTAGAAATAAAATATAATTTAAATACTAAAAAAGCAGAAATAACACCATATGCTGTTGATTTAATAGCTTCACTAAGTGAATTGGAGGAAGATGCAGAAGCTAAAGCTATAGCTGAAAAATATGAAAAGTTATCAGGACCAAAGCTTAATGAAATATTAGCAGTTACAGAGAAGGATTTAGTTCATAATAAATTAAGCGGTGCTTCAATACTTGGTGAATGGATATGCGAGGTTATGGCGAAGGTTACTAATTCTCAAATAGCTATAACTAATGGAGGAGGAATAAGAACTTCATTAAACAAAGGAAATATAACTATGGGTAATTTATATGAAGTTATGCCATTTGATAATACATTATTTACTATGGAGCTTACAGGAGCAGATATAAAGAAAGTTATCGAAAATGGTATAGGGAATGACAAGATTGGTTGGGTTCAGGTTTCAGGATTAAAGATAAAATATGATTTGGACAGGGCATTTGGAAATAGAGTAATTGAAATGAATCTTATGAATGGAACAAAGCTCAATATGAGCAAATATTATAAGGTAGTAACTAATGACTTTATGGCTTCTAATGGGGATGAATATGATTTTTCAAAGGGCAAAAATAAGTTAGATACAAATATCCCAGTAAGAGATGCATTAGTAAATGAATTAAAGGCTTGTAAAGAACTTTCATTAGTTAAAAAGAATTATCTAGAGCAAGAGAAAAAGATAGAAGGCCCAACTATACCGGTAATACCACAAAAATCAGTTATATATACTGTAAAGTTAGGAGATACGTTATACTCTATAGGAGCAAAATATAATGTTGATTATAAGGAAATAGGAGAAATTAATAATATAAAAAACTTCAATTTAATTTTTGTTGGGCAAAAACTTGTTATTCCTCAAAATTAAAGTAATAAAGGAACTTGAACAATGTATTCAAGTTCCTTTATTACTTTTATCCTAAATTTCTAGAAGATGAACTTGCCACATAGGTATTACTCTTAGATTGAGTATATACTACCCAGTACAAGAATCCAACGAGAACTGAGCCGCCGATTATATTTCCAGCTGTTACCCAAAATAAATTATGAAATATATTTGAAATATTTATGGCCGAAATAGCTGAAGATTTAAGGCCTGAAGCTCCTATATAAACAATGTTTCCTTTAGATAATAATCCCACAAATAAATAATACATATTAGCCACGCAGTGTTCAAAGCCACCCACTATAAAAGCCATTATAGGAAACCATATGATGAAGATTTTTCCTATTATATCTTTAGCAGCATAAGCTCCCCATACTGCTAAACTTACCATGAAGTTACAAAGTATTCCGCTGGATAATGCCTTCATAGCAGTTAGTGAGCTTTTAGTATAAGCAACCTTTAGTGCATAGCCTCCTAGCTTTCCTCCGTTCATATCAAAGGATCCACTAAGAATAAGCAAAACTACTATTAAAAGAGCACCTAAAAAATTTCCTAAGTATACTATAATCCAATTTTTAGCCATAGCTTTTAAACTAATTTTGTTTTCAAGTATACCAGTAATCATAAGAGAGTTTCCTGTAAAAAGTTCTCCACCGCATATTATAACTAGTATAAGGCCAACGGGGAAAACAGCTCCTGCCATAAATTTGGAAAGTGAAACATTCGATATACTGTGAGAAGCTACTGCAGCAGCAAAGCCTCCCATAGCTATAAATGCACCTGCAAGTATTCCGAGTATAAGAGTTTTAATAAATGTAGAGTTCGCTTTTCCTGTAGCTGTAGTTATTGCTTCAGGGCATAATTCTGACCATTTTAACATATGTTTGTCCATAACATATCCCCCTGTTAATTTTGTGATTAATAGCCCAAAATTAGTAACTAACCAGAGTCATCTAGAGACAATAAGTTAATGATTACATGATGCGTTAGTGACTAATAAATGACTATTTTTGCAATTAAGTAAATTATTATAATTTTATTATACTGTAAAAGCATCTATAAAACGTCTATATACATTCAGTAGTATTTAGAAATTTTGAAAAATTCAATGTATTAGTGAGATGTTTACAGTTTTTATTCTGAGGTTAAAATGTTTGTAATTTTTAACAAAATTGATTAATACGTTCTAATTTGGGTATAATCAATAAAAAATAAATATAGAAGGTGAAGAAATGAATAAGGTTTTGTTAATAGGAAGGCTAGCTAAGGACTGTGAATTGAGATATGTAGGAGAAGATAAAACTGCGGTTTTAAATTTTACATTGGCTGTACAAAAGCCTTTTTTAAACAAAGATGGAGAAAAAGATGCTGATTTCATTCCAATAGTGTATTGGAAAAAAGCAAGTGAAGCATTAGCCCCTTATCTTAAAAAGGGCAAGGTTATAAGTGTAATGGGAAGAATAAATATTAGAGCTTATACTAAAGAAAATGGTGAAAAGAAATATTCTGCTCAAGTAGTAGCGGAACAAATACAATTTGTAGATTTATTCAAACATAAGGAAAAAGCAGAATAAATATATTGACCATTATTATATCTCCCTATAATATAAGAATGTAGAAGATAAATATATTATAGGGAGAAATAAATTATGATATATAAAAAGTGCGTTAACTGTAAATTTGTAATTAAAATTGTAGTAATTTGCATCCTAATAATTCAAGTGTGTTTTTTAATGAAATATAGGACAACTCTTCTAGGGATAAATAAGGAATACTTGGAAAACGTTATAAGAAATCAGGGCGCTTTGTCGAAATTTGTATTTGTAATTATATTTGCATTAAAACCACTTATAATAGTTATACCTGCCATGCTGATGACTATAGTTGGGGGGAGTTTGTTTGGTCCTCTGCAGGGATTATTATTGAGTTTAATTGGATTTTTTTTATCAGGAACGTTAGCTTTTTTTATTGCAAGACTTTTAGGGGAATCTTTTGTGGACAAGATAATTAAAGGAAAAGGCATGAAAATGGATAAAGTAATAAATAGAAATGGTGTTTTCATGATAGCGCTTATAAGATTTATACCTGTATTTCATTACGATATAGTAAGCTATACCTTAGGGCTTACGAAAATAAAATATAAAGATTATATTATAGGATCTATATTAGGTGTAGTTGTAGAAACCGCAGCTTATGCATACCTAGGACAAAATATATTTAAGCCTCATTCTCCTGAATTCATAATATCTGTATTAGTAATAATTATTTTAGGAGTTTTAGGTTGGTTTTTGGCGAAAAAGAGATCTTTTAAATAAAGTAATATGGTTTAATGCCGATAAATAAAGTATTGATTTATATTTATAATTTGATTTTGGAGTGATAATTTATGAGATTAATGCAAAATATGTCTTCGCAAAGAATATATAGGCAATATCAAAAGTCTTTGGTAAATCAAAGCAAAGCATTAAAGCATATATCTTCTGGAGAAAAGTTTACAAAGGCCGGAGAAGCGCCAAATGAAATTGCTAAAAGTGAAAGAATGAGACTTCAAATAAGAGGATTTCAAATGGCTCAAAAAAATGCACAAGATGGAATAAGTATGATGCAAACCGCAGATGGAGCATTAGATTCTATGACAAACACTATGCAAAGAGTAAGAGAACTTTTGGTCCAAGCAGGAAATGGAGCAAATAATACTGAAGATAAAGAAACTATATTAAATGAAGTAAAACAAATGATAGCTGGGTATGATGATATAGCAAAAAATAGTGAATTTAATGGTGTATCTCTATTTGATCCACAAGATGGTGCAAATAATGTGAAAATGCAAATAGGAGCTAATGCCTATGAAAATGTAAAAATAGAGTTTTATGATTTAAGAGCAGAAGATTTAAAGGATTTAGAAACTGGAGACAGCTTGAATTTAAATCTTATAATTGAGTCAGTAAAAGATAATGATTTAGGTAGCGCTATTGATCAAATGGATTCGGTAATAAAAAACTTAAGCGATGTGAGAAGCAAATATGGAGCATTAGCTAACAAGTTTGAAGAATGTTTTGAAGGTTTAGGAGAATTTGAAATGGCAACTCAGGCTGCAGAAAGCTCCATTAGAGATACAGATATAGCAGAAGAAATGATGGAATTTACTAAAAATAATATACTCATAGAGTCTGGTAATGCGATGATGGTTCAATCTAATAAGTTGCCACAGGAAATACTAAGAATACTAGAAAATGTAAGAAGTAGGTAAGAGATATAGGTAATCAGTATAGATATAAAAGCTGATTGCCTATTATTTTTTTTATTATATTAAATAAAATTTAATTTAATAAAAAATAAAATGTATTTAAAATTAGATGAAAAATAGTAAAAAATGTAGTATAATTGCATAGTATAGGAAAAAAATGTTTTAAATTGTTAATTTAATAACAGTATTTAACAAGATATAATGGACTAAAATTGTATCATAATAGCACCATTTACATTAATTTTACTAAAAAACTTTCGAACTATTAAAAAAAGTTAAAAAAGTTTATAATTTATTTAAATATTTTAAAAAAAGTAAATATTAATACTATACAAAAGCTTGTTTTTATTGTAAAATTGAAGCGTATTTTGAATTTAATGTAATAATATTAGAAAAATATAGAAAAAAATGGGAGATGATAATTTGAGAATTTCTAATCTTTCGCAAGATCAATTTACATATGAAATTATAAAAAAAGGGCTAGACGCTTCTTCTGAACGAAGTAAGGTTATAGCTAATAATATTTCAAATATAAATACAGGAAATTATAAGAGAAGATATGTAAGTTTTGAGGAAAGTTTAAAACAAAATGAAACAGAACTAAATTTAAAAGTTTCTAACAAAAGACATTTTAATGATGGTGCTTCTTTAGGAGAAATTACTGTAAAGGAAGATAAGACAAGCAGTATGAGGGATGATGGTAATAATGTTAATTTAGATTTGGAAAAGGTTAATCAAGCTGCAAATACTCTTATGTACAATGCAATGATTGCTCAGCTGAATAATAGAATTTCACAAAAGAGGATTGTTATTAGTGGGAAATGATGATTAATAGCATACGTATCATTAATGAAACTAATAAATAATAAATATTTAAAATAATGACAACGAGGTGAAATATTGTGAAAGCGTTTAATAATTTAAGAATAAGTGCCAGCGGACTATCAGCTGAAAGGTTGAGAATGGATACCATTGCGTCTAATATAGCAAATGCTTCAACTACAAGAGGGAAAGATGGAGAGCCTTATAGAAGAAAAATTGCATTATTTCAGGAAAACTTAACAAGAGAGATGGATAAATCTACTGGAAAAGAAAAGGAGAGACTTTTAGGTGTAAAGGCAGTAAAGGTAGCTCAAGATCCAACGGAGCTTAGAAGAGTATATGATCCAACTCATCCTGATGCGGATGAAAGTGGATATGTATTGATGCCAAATGTAAATATATTAAATGAGATGGCTGATATGATAGCTGCAACTAGAGCCTATGAAGCTAATGTAGATGCAATAAATTCCCAAAAATCAATGTTTTCTAAGGCGTTAGAAATAGGAAGGTAGGTGAAAAATATTGAGAATAAATGAATTTACTCCATTAAGTTCTATGTTTGAAGATATGAAAATATATGGAGGAGTGGAAAACAAATCAAATGAAAAAGAGAGTGGTTTTTTCTCAGTTCTTAAAGATAAGTTAGATGGAATAAATGAAAAACAAATAACATCAGAAAATACAACAAGTGCTTTTATAAGCGGAGAGGAAGTAGATGTACATAAGGTCATGTTAGATGCGGAAGAAGCTAAGCTATCTTTGGAGTTGGCAGTACAGATGAGAAATAAGATAGTTGAAGCATACCAAGAAATTAATAGAATGCAATTATAGTAAGGAGTGCTAGTGAATGAACAAGCTATCCCAATGGATTAGCAACCTAAGGACAAAATTATTTGAATTGAGCACAAAAAAGAAGATAGCTTATGGAATTATTTTAGTAAGTATTATTGGAGTTTTAATATATGGTGTTATTTCAGTAAGTTCCACTAAATATGCTGTTCTTTTTCAAAATGTAGATTCTGACGATGCAGGAGCAATTTATACTAAACTTAAAGAAAAAAAAGAGGATTTTAAAGTAGAGGGCAATACTATATTAGTTCCTACAGATAAGGTTGATTCCTTAAGAATGGAAGTGTTAGCTGAAGTGCCTATGACTAATGGAAGTCAAGGATTTGAGCTTTTAGATAAAAGTAAATTTGGAAGCACAGATGCAGAAATGAAAATAAACTATCAAAGGGCACTTCAAGGAGAAATTGAAAGGACTATAAAAGCCTTTCCTGAAATAGAAAATGCCAGAGTGCATCTAGTACTTCCTGAAGATAGTGTTTTTGTTAAGGATTCTGCACCAGCAAAAGCGTCGATTACATTGAAAATGAAATCTGGCAAAAGGCTTACAAATGATCAAGTAAAGGCTATAGTTTCTTTGACATCTGGTAGCGTGAAAAATTTACCAAAAGAAAATGTTGAAATAAATGATACAAAAGGCAGCTTAACGCAAAACCTTTTTGAAGATAGTGAATTTGAAGCATCTTCTTCAGCGGAAAAACAGCAAGTATTGGAAAAGGATTATGAAAAAAAGCTTGAAAACAAAGTTACTGATATGCTTTCGGCTGTCTATGGGAAAGATAAGGTAAGGGTTATTGTAAATGCTGACCTAAATTTCGATGCTCAAGAAACTGATAAAATAACTTATGACCCTAAGAATGTGGTGGTAAGTGAGAAAAATTCAAAAACCACTGAAAAGGGTTCAGAAGGTGAAGTGACAGGAAGTCCTGTAGATGACAATATGAATAATGAAATTGAGACTAATGCTGATGGTAGCGTAACAACTCATGAGGAAAACACTAAAAATTATCAAATATCTGAAAGTAAGGAAAAGATAATAAAAGCACCAGGAGATGTTAATAGACTTACAGTTTCTGTGATTCTAGATGGCACTATGGATAATGCTACAAGAGCATCTGTTAGCAATAGTGTTATGTCAGCTGTAGGATACAATCAAGCTAGAGGAGACAGTATCAGCGTAGAAGGATTAGCCTTTGATAAAGAGTCAGAAAATAAGATTAAAGATGATTTAGAAGCAATGGAAAAGGAACAAGAAAGAGCAGCTCTTATGAAGAAATATGGATTAATAGGAATTGGAGTAATTTTATTATTAACATTAGTAATAGGAATGATTTTAAGAAGAAGAAGCCATAAAAAAGAAGAAGAGGAAGTTTTACAGCTAGATCATATAGATACTATTATAGATGATGAAGTTGAACTCGAACAAAAACCTAAATTTAAACCTATAGAATTGGAAACAGAAACTGAAATTAGTCATACAGAAAATGAAATAAGAAAATATGCTATAGATAAACCAGATCAAGTTTCAGAAATAATAAAATCTTGGTTGGCAGAAGATGAGAGGTGATTTAAATGTATAACGGGGTAGATGGCGAAAAATTGACTGGAGTACAAAAGGCAGCAATACTTTTTATAACTTTAGGACCAGAGGCTTCTGCTGGAATTATAAAGAAACTTCCTGAATCAGAAATACAAAAGATTACCTATGAGATTGCTAATATTAGTGCGGTAAAATCAGAACAAAAGCAAAGTATTTTTGAAGAGTTTATTCAAATGAATAAAGCAAAGGATTATCTTATAGAAGGAGGTTTAGATTACGCTAAAACCCTTCTATCTAAGGCATTAGGAAGCCAAAGAGCAATAGAAATATTAGATAAGGTAACAGAGGCTACTCAGCAGTTTAGACCATTTGCTATTGCTAGAAAAGCAGATGCAAATCAGCTTTTAAATATTATATCTAATGAACATCCTCAAACTATAGCTCTTATACTTTGCCATCTTCAGTCAGATAAGGCAGGACAAATTTTATCTGAGTTATCCGAAGAAGTACAGGGAGACGTAGCTTATAGAATTGCAACTATGAATAATACTTCTCCTATGGTATTAAAGGAAATAGAAAAGGTGCTGGATAGTAAATTATCTTCTGTAGTAAAATCTGAAATGAAAGCTATGGGTGGGGTTCCAACTATAGTTGATATATTAAATCAAGTAGATAGAACTACAGAAAAGAATATAACAGAGGCTCTAGAAAGAGAAAATCCTGAACTTGCAGAAAAGGTTAAGTCATCTATGTTTGTATTTGAAGATATTATTACATTAGATGATGTATCAATACAAAGAGTATTAAGAGAAGTAGAGACGAAAGAACTTTCACTGGCACTCAAGGGAGCTTCAGAGGAAGTAGCCAATGCTATATTTAAAAATCAATCTAAAAGAGCTGCTGCTTCATTGAAAGAAGACATGGAATTCTTAGGGCCTGTAAGACTTATGGATGTTGAAAAGGCACAGCAAAAAATTGTTGGAATTATAAGAAGACTTGACGAGGCTGGCGAAATAGTAATTGCAAGAGGTGGAGAAGATGCAATCATCGTATAAAGTAATAAAAGGAGAAAGCCTAGTTAATCAAGGTAAAAGAGAAATAATAACTGAATATATTCCTAAAGTTTATAAGGAATTCGCTGAAGAAAGTTATGTTAAAGATAGAAGTGAAGGAGTTTGCACTAAAGGTATAGTTGAAAGTTATGAAGCTTTAAGTAATTCCATATTAAAGCAGGCTAGGGCTAAAAGGGAAGATATATTAATTCAAACTTATAAAGAAGCAGATATAATAAGAAATGAAGCATACAACGAAGCATATAAAAAAGGATATGAAGAAGGAAAAAATAAGGGATACAGTGATGCATACGAAGAAGGATATGAAAAAAATATCAAAAAAGCAGAAGCAGAAAGGGAAGCACTATTAAAGGAAGCACAAAATACTTCAAGTAAAATTGTAGAAAGTGCTAAGGCTGAATATTTAAGATATCTTGATGAAAAAAAAGATGAAATGGTGAGGACTATTAAAAATATAGTAGAAGTTGTATTTAAAAGAGAAATTAAAGAAGAAGATAGTTTGAATGATATGGTATTGGATGTTTTGCAGTTAGCTAAGGGAGCCAAATCGGTAATAATAAGATGTAATCCTATATATGAACAGGAGTTAAAAAACACCATAGATATTTGGAAAACTCGTGAGGTGTTTAAAGGAGAAATATTTATCATACTAGACGAGACAATATCTGAAGGGAATTTATTAATAGAAAAAGATAATGGTAAAATACTCATAAGTACAGAGAAGGCCTTAGAAAAAATAGAGGAAATACTTCTTTCGGAATAATGGAGTAAATAAGAGGGTACAGTATGGAAGCATTAAAGTTTCAGCTTATAAATAAAAGAATTAAAGAAACTAACTTTTATCATATAGAGGGCATTGTTAAAAAAGTAATAGGGCTTACTATTGAAGCAGAAGGAATAAAATCTTTTGTTGGTGAAGTTTGTATTATATACAATGAAAGGAATAATCCTATAGATTGTGAAGTTGTTGGTTTTAAGGAAAAAGATGTGATACTAATGCCGCTTGGAGAACTTATAGGTATATCACCTGGTTGTAGAGTAGTGCCGACTGGAAAACCTTTAAGCGTAAAATGTTCTGAAGAACTATTTGGGAAAGTTTTGGATGGACTGGGAAGACCGCTAGAGGGTGAAGAAGTAAGGTGTGGGGTTTACTATCCCCTAGATACAGCACCTCCAGATCCTATGAAGAGAAAAAGAATAAAGGATATAATTCCAACAGGAGTTAGAGCCATAGATGGTTTTATAACCTGTGGTGAAGGGCAGAGAATAGGAATATTTGCAGGAAGTGGTGTTGGAAAAAGTACAACCTTAGGGATGATAGCAAAATATGCTGACGCAGATGTAAATGTCATATGCCTTATTGGTGAAAGAGGAAGAGAAGTTTTAGATTTTATAGAACGAGATTTAGGACCTGAGGGTATGAAAAAAAGCATAGTAATATGTGCAACTTCTGATAGACCAGCTCTGGTGAGGATTAAGGGAGCATTTACAGCAACAGCTATAGCAGAATACTTTAGAGATAAGGGAAAAAAAGTAATTCTAATGATGGATTCTGTAACTAGATTTGCAATGGCTCAAAGAGAAGTTGGACTTGCTATAGGTGAACCTCCAGCAACTAAAGGCTATACTCCTTCAGTGTTTGCAATGCTTCCAAGGCTTATGGAAAGGTCAGGAATGTCTGATAAAGGTTCTATAACAGCATTTTACACAGTGCTTGTAGATGGGGATGATTTTAATGAACCTATTGCTGATGCAGTAAGAGGTATATTGGATGGACATATAGTACTTTCTCGTGCGTTAGCAGCTAAAAATCATTATCCCGCCATAGATGTACTAAATAGCATTAGTAGACTTATGAGTGAAATTGCAGAAGAAGAGCACAAAAAGGTTGCAGCAATTTCAAGGGATCTTATGGCAACTCATAAGGAATCTGAAGACTTAATAAACATAGGTGCTTATGTTAAGGGAAGTAACAATAAGGTTGATATGGCTATACATTACATTGATAGTATAAATAAATTTCTTACACAAAGGGTAGAGGAACAGACAGCATTTAATGATACTATAAATTGGCTTAAATCAATGTTTAAATGATTGACAATTGAGAAGAGGGAGTTATATGGAAAACTATAAATTTAGGCTTCAGAAACTTTTAAACATAAGAACGGATAAAGAAGATGAATCAAAGAGAAAATTTAAAGAAGTTCAAAAAGAAAAGATAGAGGTTGAAAATAAATTAATTTATCTTCAGGAAAATTACAAGAAATACTCAAGCTTATGTGATAATCAAAGTATAGTAGAGCAAAAAATAAAATATCGATATTTATCAGCATTAAATGTAGGAATAAATCAGACTTCAAGGGAACTTGAAAATAAGGAAAAGCTTTTAAATAATGCACGCCAAGAATTGAAGCAAAAGCAAATAGAGAGAAAAACTGTAGAAATATTGAAAGAAAAAGGATATGAAACGTTTATAAAAGAACAAAATTTAATTGAACAAAAGGCTAATGATGAATTTGCACTTTATGCTCACATAAGAGCTATGCGAGGGAGGTAAAGTAATTGAATGTAGCATTAGGAGAAATTAAACCTAATTTTAATGTAAAAAATATAGAAACTCCTAAAAAGTCAGAAGATACTAAATTTAAGGATGACTTTTCTAAAACTTTAGAAAATAAGTGTAAGTTGTCCTCTAAGGAAATTAAAAAAGATAATTTAAAAGAAACAAGAAGTAAAAGTGAAGGCAAAGAAATAGATAACAATTCCAGTTTGGACATTAATAACATAAAAGATAAACTAAAGGAAGCAGGAATAAGTGAAGAAAAACTAAATAATATAAACTCAATTGAAGATTTAGAACAACTTATAAAAGATGATATATTAAGTGCACAGGAAAGTAACGTTTTACCGAATGAAGCTATTTCAATAATGGGGGTTTTAATATTAAATTCCTTAAATAACATTACTTCTAAAGACGAAGTAAGTCGATTAAAGGAAGTAATAATGTCCAATGTGAAACTTTTAATTGATAATGTTAATTTAGATGATAGCTACTTCAAGAATAAGCTTAATTCATTATTGGGAAATATTGATGAAAATATTTTAGATAATAAGTTACATATTAATTCTCCAGAATCTTTTAAACAAAGTTTACAGGAAGAACTTACATCACTTGTAAAAGAAGCTAAGGAAAGTTTAAATAAATCTTCAAATAAAAATGGAGTTATATTTGAAAAGCATGAAGTAACTTTAAACAAAGATGTTAATGTAGTATCTAACAATATTAAGCAGGATAAAGATATTAATGTAATATCTGACATTACTAAACAAGATAAAGAGAGTTTTTTTAGTTTAAAAGATAACAAGCTCTCACAAGAAGAAAATATACTTAAAAATTTATCTAAGGACTCTTTAAAAGATAACAAGATTGAAAATGCTGTTAACTTTATCAATCATTTAAAGACAACTGTAGAAAATATACAAGTCCCAGCAGAAGAAAATATAGTTATAAATAAAGATACTTTTGTAAATGACATACTAAAAACAGTAAAATATATGGAAGTAAGCAATCTTAAGGACTTAACTGTCAAAATTAATCCTAAAGAACTAGGAGAAATAATAATTAAAGTAACTACAGAAGGAGGCGTTATGAAGGCTAACATTATGGCTCAAAATAAGGAAACCTTCAACTTATTAAACGCTCATCTTTCAGAGTTAAATGATAAATTACAACAAAATAATATACGTATTGAAAGCCTTAACATAAATATATACGAAGACACAACCTTTTTTAAGGGACAATCTGAACATGAAAATAGTGGGAAACAGCAAGAAAAAAAAAATAAATCGTCTACTACAGAAATTCAAGGACTTGATATAGATGAAGTAATCAGTCCAAATGAAGAACTAAATAATGTAAATTTGTTTGCTTAAGGAGGTGAGAAAATGGCAGAAACTACAGGCATTAATACTCAAAACCAAACATATTCATCTACAAAAACAAATAGAGGTACTAAGATAGTAAAAGCTGGAGGAGAATTAGACAAAAATGCCTTTTTACAAATACTAGCAGCAGAACTTACTAATCAAGACCCATTATCTGGTGGTAAAGACGGAACTGAATATGTAGCTCAAATGGCTCAATTTGCTAATTTGGAGCAGATGACAAATATGAATACTTCCATGAATTTTTCTGGAGCATCAGGTTTAATAGGTAAGACAGTAATGATAGATTCCTTAAATGATAAGGGGGAATATCATGTAGGTACAGTTACTGGAGTGTCTAAAGATGGAAGCGCAGTAAGAGTAAATGTTAATGTAGGAAAAATAAAGCTTGAAGATGGTACAGAAATAGATGATATAAGACAATTTATGTATAGCTCTATTATAGAAGTTGTAGCAACACCAAAGGATTCTAAAGATAATGTGGAATCACCAAATGGTTCCGAAGAGGATAGTAAAAGGGAAATTGTTTAGAATATAAAAATATTTCAAATTGGAGGTTATATGAAATGATACGTGCAATGTATTCAGGCATAAGTGGGCTTAAAGCAAATCAAACTAAGTTAGATGTAATAGGTAATAATATAGCAAATGTAGGTACTACTGCTTTTAAAAATCAAAGAATAAGATTTCAAGACATGTTAAGTCAAAATGTTAAGGAAGCAACAGGGCCAGGTAGAACTATAGGAGGTACGAATCCAAGTCAAGTAGGACTAGGGGTGCAGGTTGCTGGAATTGATACAACTATGACTCAAGGTAATATGCAGCCTACAGGAGGAATGCTTGATGTAGCTATAGATGGAGATGGATTCTTTATGGTAGGTAAGGGAGACATAGAAGGAAAAATTACTATTGACACTAGTGACGACAAATACATGACAATTAAAAGTGCTACGGATATGGAAACAATGTTCAGCCGTGATGGATCTTTTAAGTTAGACTACAATGGTAACTTAATAAATTCTGACGGATTGAGAGTATTAGGATATGCTTTTGAAGGATATGAGGTAGAAGATGGTAAAGTAAAAATGGCCTATGTGGATGCAGAAGATAAGGATTTAAAACCTGAGAATGAGGATGAGCTAGTACCTTTAGCTATACCAGATGAAATTGAGGGTGAAGATGGAGAAATGAAAAGAGTAAAGAGTTTTTCCATTGACAAAAATGGACTTATAAAGGCTGTTTTAAGTGATAATACAGTTACAGCAGTTGGTCAAATTGCCATGGCATCCTTTAAAAATCCTGAAGGTATGACTAAGGCAGGCAAAAATATATGGCAGAACTCAGCAAACTCTGGACCAGCGGTTATTAGAACAGCTGTTGGAACAGCTAAAGAGGATGCAAATGATGAGGGATATGGAGACTTGGCTCAAGGAATGCTTGAAATGTCAAATGTAGACTTAGCAGAACAGTTTTCAGAAATGATAGTTGCTTCTCGTGCTTTTCAGGCTAATGGAAAGATAATAACAACTAGTGATGAAATACTTCAGGAATTAGTCAATCTTAAGAGATAGTTTTAATTAGCAATTTTTATTATTAATATTAATCAAGTGTATAGAAGTTTCCTTATTAGCGCAAATTTCTTGCACTTGATTAAAACTTATAATTAAAACTATAGTGACAAGGAGGTCAAAGTAATGATCGAAGTTACGGGGTTAGATCGAAAAAAGTTTATACTTAATGCAGAACATATAGAAAAAATGGAGTCTGTGCCTGAAAGTCTTATAACTTTAGTAAATGGAAAAAGGTATTTAGTACGAGAATCTTTAGATGAGATTTTAGAGAGAGTTCTAATATACAAAAGAAGAATATTTTCCATGAACTCACAGGAGGCTACTAAGAAATGAAAAGAAGGGATATATTAACAGCAATAGGTATAACGTTAGGTTTTGGAATGATGCTATGGGGTATGGCCATGGTAAGTATTACAGAATATAGTATTGGGCAGCTTAAACTGTTTTGGGATATATCTTCTGTGATAATAACTATAGGTGGGTCATTTTGTGCCTTGCTAATAGCTTACCCATTTAATACATTTAAGAAATTATTTAAAATAATAATTCAGGCTTTTAGAGAAAGTGAAAAATCTGCACCAGATATAATAGGTGAATTTGTATCTCTTTCAAGAAAAGCAAGAAGGGGAGGACTTCTTTCTTTAGAAGATGAAATAAGCTCTATAGAGGAGGATTTTTTAAAGAAGGGACTTCAGATGGTAGTAGATGGTATTGAGCCAGAAACCATAAGAGAAATAATGGATTTAGAAATTTCTGAAATGGAAAGACGCCATAAAGAAGGAATAGAGATGCTAAGAACTTGGGGAGGATATGCACCAGCATTTGGTATGGCAGGTACGCTTATAGGACTTATACAAATGCTTGCCAATCTTTCGGATTCAAGTCAAATAGCATCAGGTATGGCAAAGGCACTTATAACTACATTTTATGGTTCATTAATGGCATACCTTATATTTAATCCTATGGCTGCAAATTTATCACTGAAAAGTGAACAAGAGGTAGTTATAAGAGATATGATGTTAGAAGGAATACTTTCTATTCAATCAGGTGTAAATCCAAGGATAGTTGAAGAAAAGCTTATGGCTTATTTATCACCTGAAGAGAGAAAGAATTATGCAGTATCTGCAAAAGCAGAAGGGGTGGCTGAAAATGGCTAGAAGAAAAAGAAGGGGTAGCGATGCAGGAGGAGCAAATAATGAATGGCTTGCAACTTATTCGGATACAGTTACCTTGCTTTTAACCTTTTTCGTCTTACTATATTCTTTTTCCAGTGTAGATGCTCAAAAATTTAAACAAATAGCCTCTGCATTTCAAAGTGTTTTATCTGGAGATAGTGGACAGACAATATTTGATTTTAACATGAAAAATGGAGATGTTCCTTTGGTAGGGGAAACGGTGGATTTAGGGTCTGATACTGGCGGAAAAGAAAATGAGCTTTATGATAAAGTCAGAGATTTTGTTGAACAAAACAAACTTCAAAATACTGTAAGCGTAAAATCAGATAGACGCGGAGTGCTATTAGAGTTAAAAGATAATGTGTTTTTTGAAACTGGACAAGGGGAAATAAAACCTTCTAGTTTACCAATACTTGATAAATTAAACAAGGTAATATTAAATTTACCTAATGAAATAGTGGTAGAAGGGCACACAGATAATGTGCCTATAAGCAATTATAAATATAACTCCAATTGGGAGCTATCAACAGCTAGAGCGGTAAATGTGGTAAGATACTTTGTTGAAACCAAGAAACATACTCCTTCTAGATTTACTGCGGCAGGATATGGAGAATATAAACCTTTATATTCTAATGATACAGAAGAACATAAAGCAAAAAATAGAAGAGTAAATATAGTAATTGTAGCATCAGAAAAGGAGAATGGTAGTAAATGAGTGAAAAGATAGCTAAAGAAGGAAAAGGGAAAAAAACTTTCAAAACTATAATAATTATAATTATCATAGTTTTAGCTATATCTGGAGGAGCTTTTGGAGGATATATGCTAGTCAATAAAAATAATAGTCAGGCAAGTGGTGGTAATACTCAAGTAGTAAATAACAATCTATCTACACAAGCACCTTCAACACAAATAATTGCAAACGGGACAATTCAGCCTGTAATAAGTGAGTTCACATTTGAACTTGGCGAATTTTTAGTAAATCTTTCAGATGAGGGAGAGAAAAGGTTTGTAAAAGCAAATATTTATATAGGGCACAGCAATAAAAAACTTGCAAAGGAACTTGAAGGTAAGACACCAATGCTTAGAGATGCAATTAATAGTGTACTAAGAGCAAAAAAAGCAAAGGATTTTACTCCTAAAGGAACAGAAGATATAAAGCTTGAAATACTAAATAGAATAAATCCAATGTTTAAAGAAGGCAGATGTGAAAGTATTTATTTTAATGAAATATTAGTTCAGTAAAACTAAAGAATAAAGGTAAGGTATATATGGATTTACAGTTTTTCGCAACTTTATTGAAGATAATAGTAGTCCTCCCCTTTGTACTAATGCTTATATATATATCAATAAAATATGGGGGAGGAAAGCTTCAAGATCTTCAAAAGGTAAAATATATGAAAGTATTAGATAGGCTTTCACTATCCAAAGAAAATAATATTTTAGTAGTAAAGATAGGAGAAAAGGCCTATGTAGTATCTAGCGTGCAAGGTAAAATAGAAATTCTTTTTGAAGTACCTAGCGAAGATATAATTAAAATTGAGTGCTCAAAGGAAATTCCAGAGTACCGTAACATAAAAGATTTAATTAATAAATTAAAATCTAAAAAGGAAGATAAAGATGAAGAAACTAAATATTAAAAATGCTAAAGTCTTAGTTGGAACAATATTAATAGCAGTATGTTGTGTGCTTATATTTTCATCTAAAATTTATGCAGCTCCTGCAAATGTGCCAATCCCAAGGGTTAATATATCTTTAGATGGAGCAGGAAACTCTAAAAATTATGTAGATAATATAAAGCTCCTTATAATGCTTACTATACTTACATTACTTCCTTCTTTTATTATAATGATGACTAGTTTTATAAGAATTACAGTGGTGTTTGGATTTTTAAGAAATGCTATAGGTACTCAGCAATCACCGCCAAACCAAGTATTTATAGGACTAGCACTGTTTTTAACAGTATTTATTATGACCCCTGTATATAATGAAATTAATTCTAAGGCCTTTACTCCATATATGGAAAATAAAATAAGTCAAGAACAAGCTATAGAAATTGGAGCAGCACCGCTAAGACAATTTATGCTAAAGCAAACTAGAAAAAAGGATTTGCAGCTTTTTGTAGAAGTGGGAAAGATAAATAAAGATGTGACAAGTGAAAAGATGCCTCTGTATATTGTAGTTCCAGCATTTATAATAAGTGAATTGAAAACAGCTTTTCAAATAGGATTTTTACTTTTTATTCCATTTTTAATTGTAGATCTTGTAGTAGCAAGTATACTTATGTCCATGGGTATGATGATGCTTCCACCAGTGATGATTTCATTGCCATTTAAACTTCTTTTGTTTGTAATGGTTGATGGATGGCACCTCCTAGTAAAATCTTTAATAATGAGTTTTAAATGAGGTGATTAATAAATGAGCGAAAATGTGGTAATAGGAATCGTAAAAGATGCCATACAAACAGGACTTATAGTAGCAGCACCAATACTTGGAATTTCAATAATTGTAGGTCTTATTGTAAGTATCTTTCAAGCAACAACACAAATACAGGAGCAAACACTGACATTTGTGCCAAAACTTATAGCTGTTGCAATAGTTGGACTTCTTACAGGAAGTTTTATGCTTCATCAGCTTGTAAACTTTACAGAAAGAATATTTGCATTGATTTCAAATATAATACAATAAATCGTTGGGGTGTTTTAGTTGATAGATATAGCATATTTTACAGCACTTATCTTAGTCTTTTTAAGACTTATTAGCTTTTTTACTGTAGCAACTGGACTTTTTCCCAAAGGAACACCGCCAATGGCAAAAATAGGTGTAGCCATTATATTATCGTACATTATTTTACCAGGTGTAGACCTTTCAAAAATAAATTCTGCTTCAAATATGATGATTTTTATGGGAAATGGTATAAGTGAAATTATCACAGGAATAATACTTGGATTTGCAGTGGAACTTTGTTTTATGGCAGCTAAATTTGCAGGAAGTATGATGGATATTCAATCAGGATTATCCATGGCAAGTATGTTTGATCCTAATTCAAATAGCAATGCTACTTTAATAGAAAGACTTTTATATTGGATAAGTCTTGTAATGTTTTTTATAGTAGATGGACATCATATTTTGTTATTGCAGCTTATTGAAAGCTTTAAATGGGTAACTCTTGGGAAACTTATACTATTCCAGGGATCCGCAGGAATTATAATAGAGGCATTCATAAGTTTCTTTATAATTGGCTTTAAAATGGCAATACCAATTATATTAATTGTAATAATAACAGATTTAGTTTTGGGACTTATGTCCAGAACTGTTCCTCAACTAAATGTTATGATACTAGGGCTTCCGATTAAAATACTTATGGTACTGGCAAGTTTTTTATTTGCAATGCCTATATTTTTAAACTTAATTGGGGAAGCATTTAGTTTAATGACAGAGGTTTTTAAAGGAATATTTAATACATTACCAATGATTCCTGTATTATTTATATTTGCTTCTGATGATAAAACTGAGGAAGCTACGCCTCATAAATTAAATGAAGCAAAAAAGAAGGGACAGGTAGCTAAGAGTAAGGAAGCAAGTTTAGCACTTACACTTTTAGCTTGTACATTAATTATAACAGCACTAGGAAATTATATAGTAGAAGGACTTAAAGACACTATAATTCATTTTTTAACTAATTTTTTATATATGGAATTATCTTATAATAATTTATTTTACATAACATTTATAACATTAACGAGAGTTGCAATGCTTGTATTACCTGTAATGATACCTATTATGATTATGGGAATAGCTGCAAATCTTATGCAAACTGGAATTATGTTTACAAAGGAGCCTATAAAACCTGATTTTAAAAAATTAAATCCCATAAGCGGGATTAAAAGGATGTTTTCTGTAAGAACTTTAGTAGAACTAGTAAAAGATGTGCTTTTAATAACAGTAGTTGGATATATAGGATATAAATTTATAATGGAAAACTACACGAAAATTTTAAATTTGTATAATTTAAGATTTTCAGTTCTTATAGAAGCTATAAAGGAATTGATTCAAAGTATATTTTTTAAAGTTACTTTAGTACTAGTAGCACTAGCACTAGGGGATTACATATTTCAAAGAAGACAATTTAAAAAAGATATGAGGATGACAAAACAAGAAATAAAAGAAGAATTTAAGCAGCAAGAAGGAGATCCTCAAGTAAAAGGAAAGATAAAACAAAAGCAAAGAGAAATGGCAATGAGTAGAATGATGCAAAGTATTCCAGATGCATCGGTGATTGTTACAAACCCAACTCATTTAGCTATAGCACTAAGATATAAACAAGGGAAAGATGAAGCTCCAAAGGTAATAGGAAAAGGAGCAGATTATATAGCATTAAAGATAAAAGAAAAGGCAAGGGAATATGAAATACCGATTATAGAAAATAAACCATTAGCTAGAATGATTTATGAAAAGGTTGAAATAGATGAAGAAATACCTGTAGAAATGTATCAAGCAGTGGCAGAAATATTGGCAGTTATAATGAAAAGCAAGTAGTTAATTATAAGGATTATTAACTAAAAAGTGAGGAGAATTAATGTGGAAAACACAGGCAAAAGGTTTAATATAAAAAATAATATAGACATTGTAATAGCTTTTGGAGTTATAGCCATAGTAATGATGATAATAATTCCACTTCCATCATGGTTTTTAGATGTGCTTTTAGCATTAAACATTACAATTTCAGTGGTAATAATGCTTTTGACTATGTTTACCACAGATGTACTACAATTTTCATCATTTCCAACCATGCTGTTGGTTACAACATTATTTAGATTAGGACTTAATATATCTTCTACAAGACTTATATTATCTGAAGGAAGTGCAGGAAGCGTAATAGAGGCCTTTGGAAGTTTCGTTGTAAGAGGAAATTATGTAGTTGGAATAATAATATTTTTAATAATAGTAATAGTTCAGTTTGTTGTAATAACAAGTGGTGCTTCAAGAGTTTCAGAGGTATCAGCAAGATTTACATTAGATGCTATGCCAGGTAAGCAAATGAGTATAGATGCAGATCTTAATTCGGGACTTATAGATGAAACTGGAGCAAGAGATAGAAGAAAAAAGCTTCAGCAGGAAGCAGATTTTTATGGATCTATGGATGGAGCATCTAAATTCGTAAAGGGAGATGCAGTAGCAGGACTTATAGTTACAGGTATAAATATCTTAGGTGGAATAATAATTGGAGTTTTAATGATGAATATGGATGCTGCAAAGGCAGCAGCAACTTTTACAAGACTTACTATAGGAGATGGACTTGTGAGTCAGATACCAGCGCTTTTGATATCAACAGCTTCTGGTATATTAGTTACTCGTTCAGGAAATGAAGAAAATTTTGGTTCGGTTGTAGGCAATCAGCTTACTGCATTTCCTAAGGTAATTGCTATGGCATCTGCAGTACTATTCTTTATGTTTTTAATACCGGGACTTCCAAAGCCACCATTTTTAATACTTTCTATAGCTTGTGGAGTATCATCATACATGCTTTATAAGGATGAACAAGCTAAGGTTATAGAGCAAATAGAATTGGAGAATCAAGAAATTACTGAAATACAAGCTAAGGAACCTGAAAATGTTATGAATCTTATTAGTGTTGAACCAATGGAAGTGGAAATAGGATATGGAATTATACCACTTGCAGATGAGGCATCAGGTGGAGATCTACTTCAAAGAATTACTTCAGTTAGAAGACAATGTGCTATTGAAATGGGAGTTGTAATACAGCCTATAAGAATAAGAGACAACCTTCAGCTTAAGACCAATGAATATGTGATAAAGATAAGAGGAACTATAATTGCAAAAGGAGAACTTATGCCTAGTATGCTTTTATGTATGGATCCTTCGGGAGAGGTAGAAATGCCGGGGATAAAGGCTATAGAGCCAGCATTTGGGCTTCCTGCTATATGGATTAATAATGATAAAAAAGAAGATGCAGAGATAAAAGGGCTTACAGTGGTAGATCCTACAACGGTTATGGTAACACATTTAACTGAAGTTATAAAATCCCATTCATATGAGCTTTTAGGAAGACAGGAAGTTAAGGTTATCATTGATTCAGTGAAGGAAAAATATAGTACAGTAGTAGAAGAACTTATACCAGATCTTATGACAATAGGTGAAATACAAAAGATTCTACAAAATCTATTAAAAGAGAGAGTATCTATAAGGGATATGGTAACTATACTTGAATCTTTAGCAGATAACTCAAGAACTACAAAAGATATAGAAGTATTAACAGAATATGCAAGATTTTCCCTTGCAAGAAGCATATGTAATTCTTTGATAGATGAAAATAACTCTATAACAGTTATAACTTTAGCACCACAAATAGAAGAAATAGTAGCAAATAATATACAAAAATCTATGCAAGGTTCCTTTCCGGCAGTTGATCCAGAAACAACAGGAAGAATTTTGAGCTCTTTAAGAAATACTATAGAAGGTACATTCTTCTATGAAGGTCAGCCTGTAATACTGGTATCTCCTAAAATAAGACCAGCTTTTAGAAAACTTACAGAAATGGTATTCCCCAACTTATGTGTACTTTCTATAAATGAAATACCAAATGATGTAGAAATTAAGGCCGAAGGAGTTGTAGCTGTATAAAATGATGATAAGAAAATATATTGTAAATAACATGAATGAGGCTATGAATAGAATAAAGTACGAACTAGGTCGAGAGGCAGTAATAATAAGTCAAAGAAGAGTAAAGAAGCCTGGATTTTTGGGATTTTTTCAAGGAAAAGTATTGGAAGTTACAGCAGCAGTAGACAACAGTGCTAAAGAAGTTCCTAAAAAAGAAGAGGATAGTTTTGAAGTTTTAAAAACATTAATTAAAGACAAAGCTTCATTAGGTATGAATCATAAAACTGCAGAATCAGAAGCCAATAGAACTCAAAATGAACTTTTAAAAGAATTTCATGAAATGAAAAGCATGATGAAAAATATGATGAATGTAACAGATGATAAGGAATCTTCACACAACAAATTAAAGCAAAAGCTTCAGGAAAATGACATAGAAATAAAAATAATTGAAGAAATATTTACAAAGCTTCCTAAAGAAGACGAGGAAAATATACAAGCTGTTAAGGAGATATTACATAAAAGTATTGAATTAAAAGAAAAAACACTAAATGATATAGTAGTTTTAGTAGGACCTACAGGAGTTGGGAAGACCACTACTATAGCAAAGCTTGCTGGAAGACTTGCACTTTTAGAGAAGAAAAAAGTGGGACTAATAACTATAGATACATATAGAATTGGAGCGGTAGAACAGCTTAAAACCTATGCAGATATAATGAATATACCTTTTAAGGTAGTTTTTTCCATAAAGGATATGGAAAGTGCAATAGAAGGCATGAAAGATTGTGATACCATTTTAGTTGACACCACAGGAAGAAGCTCTAAAAATGTAATGCAGATTTCAGAACTAAGAGCCTTTATAGATAGAATAAATACAAAAGATATTCATTTGGTTATAAGTGGAATAACAAAAAACAAGGATATACATACAATATTAGAAGGGTATAAAGTATTAGAATACAATTATATTATAGTAACAAAGTTAGATGAAACTACAACTTATGGGCCAATTTTAAATATACTAAATACTGCTAAAAAACCACTAAGTTTTATAACTACTGGCCAAAATGTTCCAGATGATATTAGAATTCCTTCTAAAGATGAAATAGTGAATTTAATTCTAGGAGAAGATAATGTATGCTAGATCAAGCGGCAAATTTAAGAAAGCTTATAGAACAAAGGCAGGAAAATAAAGCTGAAAAAGTTAAAAAGGGTCCACGTATAATTACTATCACATCTGGTAAGGGTGGAGTTGGTAAAAGTAATTTGGTAGTTAATTTAGGAATATCCCTTCAAAAGCAAGGATTTAAGGTAATGATATTTGATGCAGATGTAGGTATGGGGAATGATGATGTGCTAATGGGACACATAACTAAATATGATATATATGATGTTATATTTAAAGACATGAAGATAAGTGAAGTATTAGTAGAGGGCCCATTTGGGATAAAGCTTTTACCGGGAGGGAATGGATTTTCAAAGATAGATGAGATTTCAGATTCTCAAAGGGAAGAGTTTATAACCAAATTGAGGGAAATAGAAGACGTAGATTTCTTGCTTATGGATACAGGTGCAGGAGTAAATAGAGATGTATTAGCCTTTGTGGCATGTTCAGAGGAGCTCATACTTATAACTACTCCAGAACCTACATCCCTTACAGATGCATATAGTCTTTTAAAAGCTGTAAGACATTTTAAGTTAAAGGATACAGCATATGTGGTTATAAACAAGTCTTTTAACTTAAAGGAGTCTATAAGTACTTATGAGAGGTTTAAGAGTACTGTAAGTAGGTTTTTAAATATGGAATTAAGTTATTTGGGAGATATTCCTGAAGATAGAAAGCTTACAGAAGCAGTAAGAAAACAAGATCCAGTGGTAATAAGTGCACCTTATTCAGAATCAGCAAGAGCCATAGAAAAAATAGCAGAAAAGCTTGTAGGAACTAGTGTGTATAAGGACAATGTTTCTGTAAAAGGTTTATTTAAAAAGATTTTTGCTATATTTTCATAAAATATAAACTAGGGTAGGAGTGTTATGAGCATGAGTGAGAGGATAAATTTCAAAGTAAATGAGAAGATTGAAATTTTGATGGAAGACGGAATTTATAAGAGTAATATACAAGATTTAACCGATGAATATATTGCAATAAGCGTTCCTGTTAAGAGCGGAAGTTATTTACCTTTAAGAAAAGGTGAAATTATAGAAGGAATATATTACCAAGATAAATCTGTGTATAAATTTTTTACTCCTGTCTTAGGAAGAAAAATAGACAGAATAATGATGATAACTTTAAAGAAGCCTGAGAAGTTTACTAAAATACAAAGAAGAAATTTTGTAAGAGTATATTTTTTAAGCAATATATTATTTGCTGTCATAGGTAATAAAAATGGACTACTAGATATAAATGGGGATGAAATAACCTTTGATAGTGGATACGCACTGGACTTAAGTGCAGGAGGAATAAGGCTTAGCGCCACAAGGGATTTATATTTAGGGGACATAATCATGATGAATATTCCTGTTAAAGAGGAGAACTTAAGTTTAAAAGGGAAAGTTGTAAGGGTAGAAAAAGATGAAAATAATAAAGGCATATATGGAATATGTTTTATAGACATAGATAATAAAACTGTAGATAAAATAATGAGAATATTATTTCAAATAATGAGGGAACAAAGAAAACTTGGGATAGAAGGGGATTAAAATTATGGCAATAGCGATAGAAGGAAATTTTAAAGAGCAAATAATACAAAAATACATTCCACTAGTAAAATATATAGCATCAAGGGTTATTATAGGGAAAACAAAATATATTGAATATGAGGATTTGGTAAGTTATGGACTAATTGGACTTATGGATGCAATTAATAAATTTGATCCTTCTAAAGGTATGAAATTTTCAACTTATGCTTCTATAAGAATAAAAGGGTCAATGATAGATGAACTGCGTAAAATAAGCCCTATATCAAAGGGAGCAATGGATAAATTAAACAGATATAATGCTGCAGTAGAAAACTTGCAAAAGAGAGAGGGCAGGGAACCAAAGATATTTGAGATAGCAACTGAACTTGGAGTTTCAATACAAGATGTTTCTGAAGTGGAAAATTATATTAATTATATATCAGTGATCTCCTTAGAAAATTTAATATTCTCAGAAGATGATGATATGCCATTAATAGGTACAGTAGTAGATGAAAAAAGTCCAAGCCCTGAAAAAACCTTGGAAGAAAAAGAACTTTTAGAGTATTTAGCAAAGGCTTTAGATAATTTAAAAGAAAAGGATAAAACAGTTCTTTCATTATATTACTATGAGAAATTTACATTAAAGGAAATAGGCAGTGTACTTGGGGTATCTGAATCAAGAGTGTGTCAGCTTCATAGCAGAGCAATATTACATTTAAGAGATGAGCTTAAAAGATTAAAATATAATATAGAGAATTAATAAATTAATTCAAAAGGAGTATTATTAATGCCATATTTTTTAATAATAATTTCTTTAACACTTATAGTTTTGAATATTATATCCTTTAAAAAAGACAAAAATTCATTTAAACATATTTTAATAAATAAGGAAGAAAATATACAAAACTATGAAGTAGAAATAGGAAAACTCAGACGAGAGATGGGAGAAACCATATTAGATATACAAACGGAAATGAGAGAATTAAAAGAAAAAATAAATGCGTTAGAATATGCTATAAGAAAAGAAGAAAGTGTAAAGAAGCAATATAATATAATTCAGGAAGAAAGCCTTATAAATATAGAAGAAGTAAATAAAAATATAGAAATACATAATGAAGGAATTAAAGCTAAAAATTACGGGGCAGTGATCGATAATAAAGATGATAACAGAAATAGTGTTAAGTTGGAAGAAATAAAAAAGCTTATTGATAAAGGTATGAATGAGGAGGAAATTGCAGAAGTACTACATATAGGCAGGGGTGAAATGCTATTAATAAAAGAACTATACTTAAAATAAAAAAACTTATACTATTTTTAAGCGATAGAAAAATATTACTTGGAATAGGAATAGGAATATTTATAGGAACTATAGCAATGCTTGGCACTAAGATTAATTATCAAATGAGTGATTATCAAGTAGAAAAAAGGGCACGAAATATGGGCATGGAATATCCAGAAGAAGCAAAAGTTATATTGAATAAGGAAGTGAAAAAATGATAAGGGGATTATATACAGCAGTATCTGGAATGATAACACAGGAAGCAAAGCAAGATGTTGTAACAAATAATCTTGCAAATGTAAACACTGTAGGCTTTAAAGTAGATAATCTGGCTACTAAATCCTTTAACGAAGTACTTTTAAGTAATAGGGATAAAATAGTAAATGGTAAGAATGTAAAAGTGAACCTTGGAACAATAAATTTTGGAAGTAAAATTGATGAAGTCGCTACAAGCTTTACCCAAGGAACTTTAGACAAAACGGACAAGGAAACTGATTTTGCAATAAACGGAAGGGGGTTCTTTGTAGTAGAAAGAAATACTGGAATAAATGCTGAAAGATATTATACAAGGGATGGACATTTTCATGTAAATTCTCAAGGTTTTTTAGTTAATGATAATGGAGATAATGTAATTGGAATAAACACTGAAACAGGGGTAGAGGGACCTATAAACACAAATGTTAGTAGGTTAGACCAATTCAATATGATGCTTGTAGATTTTCAGGATTATAACTCCTTAACTAAAATTGGAGATAATATGTACAGTGGAGAAGGACAGCAGATAGCAGCTAATGGAGATATAAAACAATATTCTTTAGAAAAATCTAATGTAAATATAACCCGTGAAATGATTGAAATGATGACTGTTATGAGAACTTTTGAAACAAATCAAAAGATAATTCAATCATTAGATGAAACCTTAGGAAAAGCAGCAAATGAAATAGGAAGGGTATAATTTTAGTAATCAGTAGATAGTAACCAGATACCAGTAATGTCAGGAGTAAGGTGCTAGATACTATGAACTTATTAGAGTGGAGGTTAAGAGCAGTGTTTAGAGTTTTATGGAATGGTAGAAGTTCTATGATGGCACAGCAGGAAAAGTTAGATACTATATCAAATAATATAGCTAATTCTAATACTACTGGATATAAAAGAGAAGAAGTTTCATTTCAAGATTTGATGTATGAAACATTAGATAGAAGAGGATATCCTGTGAATAAAGGAGAAAATAAAAATCTCATAACTGGCACTGGCGTTAAAGCAGGGCAATGGATAAGAGATAATTCTCAAGGAAGTGTTGTAGACACAGGTAGTACAACAGATTTAGCCATAGATGGGCCAGGCTATTTTAGAGTTAGAGGATCTGAAGGTGACATGCTAACACGAGGTGGAAGTTTTAATATAAATGTCAATGGTAATTTAGTAGATAAAAATGGGAATTTGTTAGTAATAGAACCTTATGCAAATAATATTAATATACCCTTAACTAAAGATAACTTCTCAATAAAAGAAGATGGAGTAATAACAGTAAAACAAGGAAATGATTACATTGACATGGGGAAGATTAATATTTATAATACGGTAGGAGATAATGACCTTTTATCTGTAGGTGAAAATCTATACGTTCCTAAGGAAGGGGTTGAGCCTCAACCTGTTATTAATTCTAGCATAATGCAGGGATTTTTAGAAAATTCCAATGTAGATATGGCAAAAGAAATGTCTGATATGATAATTACACAAAGAGCATTTAGCTTTGGTTCTCGTGCGGTAACAACTGCAGATGAAATGTGGGGAATGGTTAATAATATTAGAGGGAAATAAAATAGAACACTTAAGAAATAGTCGCTAGTCTCAAGCATATAGAGATTGGCGACTAAATTTTTTCAGGTTAGGAAGTTAGAATAGTAATTAGAAAAAATATAATAAACCAAATCATACAAATTCCATAAGAAATGCCTATATAATCTCTTATACATATCTGATCAATTTTATTTTTGTATTCACCATAGCTTTTAAGATAGGATGTATTTTTCTTGGAAAAATAATGATAAAAATTAACTGATTCTACATAAGCAGCTAGAATATCTATATTTAACATGGGATTCATATAAGAATTTATAAAATAATCTCCCTTAAAATCTAATGAGAACTTCTTATTTCTAGTAACATAAATAATATATAAAAATCCTTGAGCTATAAATGCAGGAATAAAGGTAGATATATTAAAGCATATAGTTATAAAATTTAAGTTACTTATAATACGAAGATTACACGTTAATGTATAAATAATTGCAAAGCTATTGCCAAATAACATGATATAAAGGAAGGGAGCTATAAATCCACAAACTGTAGAACGTGAAATGATTGATATTGAATCATAAAAATGAACCTTTTCTCTTCTTTTTAAACTTTTACGTTCACTGTTACTTATATCTGTAACTAAAAATGCAGTTATGCCATTGAATATCTCTTTATTATTTATATCAGATAGCCAAATACATAATAATACGGCACACAAATAATAAAAAAATACAGGTATTACTGGATTTTTTACAACTTTTTTCAATGTATTATTTATTCTACGATATATTATTTGCCTATCTATTTTCCATAATAAAATGCTAAAAAAGCACCCTAGTACATAGCCCACTCCCATATATGTTACCCCCTTTGCATACTTTAATAGTGAATAGTTACCTTAAATGCTTAATATAATGTTGAAATTTCGAGGGATATCCCCTCGAAATTTCTTAAGAAGCAATAACTATTAAAATTAAGTATTATCGATTCAGTCTATTAAATCGTCAAGTTTTACGGTTTTCATCTTAATTTTGGGAATTTCATCATCTTGGCTTGATATGTTCTTAGTTTTAGGCATCATAAATTCATGACAAGGCATTACACGTTGATTCATATAGCACATATTCATCATAGGGCACATAAACATGCCTTTATTGTTAGGATTATTCATATTTTGATAAGGATTCATATGCATATAATTACACATGCACTTATTCATCTTACACATATAGATTTCCCCCTAAAAGATTATCAGTACTATTATATGAACGAAATTATTAAAACTTTACATAAGATTATAGAAAGTGGATAAGAAAATTATCTATAAACATCATATATGGAATTTAAGTTAAAATTAAGGTTCAGATGTTATTATATTTTTAAGAGTAATATATTGAAAAGTGATTTGTATAACTGGTATAGAAATTTCTAGGAGGAAAGTTTATGAATAAAAAACTTATGACTATGATAATTGGATTAGCTTTATGTACAGGCATAATGGGATGTACAAAGAAAAGTGATGCAACAACTTCATATTCTACTATAATTTCAAACATTACAATGTCTTCTGGTGAAAAGGAAGTTGTAGGAGAAGCAAATACCTTTATTGAATTAGCGGATACAATAACTGTAAATGGATCAGGGGCATCTGTAGATAAGAATAAAGTCACTATTACTTCTGGTGGAACATACAGCGTAAAAGGTTCTTTAACTGATGGACAAATAATAGTGAATGCAGGTGATAAGGATAAGGTGTATATTATTTTAAATGGGGTAAATATTGCTTGTTCTAATAATTCACCTATTTATGTTATGAATTCTGATAAAACAATTATTTCATTAGCGGATAATACAAAAAACTATGTAAAGGATGGAAAATCTTACGTACTTCAAGATGCATCTGCTGATGAGCCCAATGCAGCAATATTTAGTAAAGACGATCTTACCTTTACTGGGAAAGGTTCATTGACTGTTAATGCAAACTACAAAAATGGTATTAGAAGTAAAGATGATTTAAAAATAGAAGGGGGTACTATCAATATAACTTCTAAGGCAGATGGTATTAGAGGCAAGGATTCAGTTGTTATAACAGATGGAAATATAAAAGTTAACTCAGGTGAAGATGGGATAAAATCAGATAATGCTGAAGAGTTAGAAAAGGGCTATGTATTAATTGAAGCCGGGATACTTAATATTACTGCTGTACAGGATGGTATACAAGGTGAAACAAACACTCTAGTAAAAAATGGGAATATAACAATCAACTCAGGTGGCGGCAGTAAAAATGCAGTTGTAAAAAAAGGAGAACAATTTGGAGGCATGATGGGAGAAAGACCTGATTTCGGGGCTAAGCCTGGTGCTACCGATGAAGCTACTATTGCTGTTTCTAAAGCTGATACAAAACCCACTACTGAAACTGTTGAGGATGCAGAAAGCAACGAGTCAACTAGTGCTAAAGCTATAAAAGCAGGTATTAATATTGTAATAGAGAATGGAAGTTTTACCATTGACTCTTCTGAGGATGCTATGCACTCAAATAATAACTTAGTAATTAATAATGGCAATTTTGATATATCTTCAGGTGATGATGGTATACATGCTGATTCTACTTTAATAATAAATAAGGGAACTATAAATATTAAAAAGTCTTATGAAGGTATTGAAAGTGAAACTATAACAATTAATGATGGAAATATTAATGTTTTAGCAAATGATGATGGGTTGAATGCTGCTGGTGGCAATGATTCCTCAGGAATGGATGGAAATTCTGCCAAAAGTGATCATTCAAAAACAGAAGGTGCACCTGGTAGTTCCTCTGGCAATGGTATAATAAATATTAACGGCGGCTATATTAATGTAAATGCTGCTGGAGATGGTATTGATTCAAATGGTTCAATATATATGAAAAATGGTACAGTTATTGTAAATGGCCCTACAAATAATGGAAATGGATCCTTAGATTATGATAGAAAGTTTGAAGTGACAGGTGGCATTTTAGTTTCTGCTGGCAGCTTAGGAATGGCTCAAGCCCCTAGTTCAACTTCAACTCAAAATTGTGTGAAAGTAAATTTATCTTCACAAAGTGCTAATACCTTAGTTCGTATTGAAGGTGAAACCGGAGATAACATTATTACATTTGCACCATCAAAACAATATGCATCAGTTGTTGTATCCTCACCAAAGTTTAAAACTGGTTCCACATATAAAGTGTATATAGGTGGGAGTTCAACTGGTACGCCTACCAATGGATTATATTCCAATGGAATATATACAAAGGGAACGGAGGTTGGAAGTTTTACAATTTCAAGTACTGTAAGCGAAGTAACTCAAGAAGGTGTAACTATTAAAAATATGGGTAGAGGACAAGGTGGACCTGGAGGTCATGGCGGACAAAGAGGTAAAGGCGCTCCAGATGGCATGGAACCACCACAAAAATAAACTATACTAGGATAAAATTAATGAAAAAAGGTCGCTTTTGGGCGACTTTTTTTCATTAATTATAATTTGTTAACTTATATTTGATATCTAAAGTGTTATTCTGTAGCTGCAGCAGTTAGTGGCGGAATAACTTGTTTCTTTCTAGACATTATTCCTGGAACATACACGCTGTTGCCTTCAAACTGAACGTTAAACGCCTTGTTTATAAGATATTTTTCATTACCAACTACAAGGAAGTCAGAACCTTCTTTTAATAGGTCGGTTACTAAAAGAACTAAAAGATTAAAGTTTTCTTCTTGTTCCTTCTTTTCCATGTAAGTTATCATTTCATCTTTCATCTTAGCAAAACCTTCAGTATCCATGGTGTTTACCTGACCAACACCTACTTTTAAGGATCCTATTTTAAATACCTTAAAGTCCTGATTGAAGATTTCTTCAATAGTTTTTCCTTGGAGTGAAGTGCCAGCTTTAAACATTTCTTGCGCAAATTTTTCAGCATCTATGTTTGCAATTTCAGATAATCTTTTAAGCATTATTTTATCCATACTAGTAGAAGTAGGAGATTTAAATAATAAAGTATCAGATATTATAGCTGCACATAAAATACCCGCAATATTCTTTGAAGGCCTTATGCCGTTTTCAAAGAATATTGAAGCTACAATAGTTGCAGTGCATCCTACAGCTTCATTTCTGAAGTATATTGGATTACCAGTTTGTATGTCTCCGATTCTATGATGATCAATAACTTCTAATAATTCAGCATCTTCAAGACCAGGGATAGATTGACTTCTTTCATTATGGTCAACTAATATAACTTTTTTCTTGTTTTTAGAAATTAAGTGATATCTTGAAATACTTCCTATTACCTTATTATCATCATTAACTATTGGATAACTTCTATATCTTGTTTGAAGCATTGTTTCTTTTACATCATCTACTAAATCTGTTGGATTAAATACTAGTAAATTATCCTTAGTCATAACATAACTTACAGGCACACTCTGCGGTATAAGTCTTGCAGCAGTAAACGTATCGTAAGGAGTCATTATAATGGAACATCCCACTTCCTTTGCTTTTGCGAGTATTTCTTCGCGTACAATATGCTTGCCTGTAATTATCATAAGAGAAGCTTTTTTATCAAGTATTATTTCTTGAGCATCTTCTCTGTCACCGCAAATAACTACGTCGCCTTCTTCAATAAGCTCGCAGGCACTATCAGGCTTCATAGCAGTGACTACTATTTTACCACTAAACTTTTGAGCATTTTGAGCTACATATATAGATTCAGCAGAAAGAGTTTCTATTATATGTTCAAGTTTAACTCCACTTTTTGAAAGTATATTATTATCCCATATATCCATATAATTAGAAGTTATATTAGATACAGAAGCAAGACCTACAAGTTTTTCAGAGTTATCTACTACTGGAAGAGTTTTTATATTGTTTTTTGACATTATAGACCAAGCCATCTTTAAAGTTATATCAGGGTTTATTGGAGGAACTGTATCTATGTCTAAATCTTGAATTTGAGTCCTCACGGTTTCAACAAACTCGGGAGCCTTTACTCCGAAATAGTCCAGTGCAAATTGAGTTTCACGACTTAATTCACCAAGTCTTACTGGGATAGCCGGTATGTTTCCAGTTTTATTTTTAAAATCAGCATAAGCTATAGCGGAACATATAGAATCCGTATCAGGATTTTTATGTCCACTTATGTATATTAAATCCTTCATAAAAAAACCTCCTTTTATTTACCTTATTAATAATAGCAAAAAAATAAGGAAATTTAAAGTAACTTTAAGAAGAAGCAAGAAAAATGTACAATTAAGCATATTTTTAAAATTTAAAATATTTATAGCATTTAGCACATATATTTAATTAGTGAGAAAAAATTAAATACATATTTATGTTATACATAAGGGGGGATTATTATGGTAAATGAAAAAGAATTAATTCAAGGATTAGATTCCTTAGAGGCGCAAAGGAGGCTAACAAGATACGGGCCTAATAAACTTGAAAGTAAAGAAAAGATTTCACCTATAAAAATATTTTTACAACAGTTTAATGATTTTATAGTTTGGATATTAATTGCTGCAACTATAATATCTGGTATTATGGGGGAAAAGGCAGATGCTATAACAATACTTATAATTGTAATAATGAATGGCATATTAGGATTTATTCAAGAATTCAAAACAGAAAAATCCTTAGAAGCTTTGAATCAACTAGCATCACCTACTGCAAAGGTTATAAGAGATGGAGTTTTAAAAGTATTAAATGCTGAATTTCTAGTAATAGGAGATGTAATTTTAGTAGAAAGCGGAGATAGGGTACCTGCAGATGCAATAATTTTTGAGGACTCAAATTTGATGATAGATGAATCTCTTTTAACAGGGGAATCCGTAGGAGTTAATAAATCCTCTGCTAATAAATCTAGTTCTAATTTATATATGGGAACAATAGTTTTAAAGGGAAAAGGAAAGGCAAAGATAGTAAGCACAGGTATGCAAACTGAAATGGGAAAAATTGCAGGCATGCTTCAAAGTATAGAAAAGGAAAAATCACCTTTAAAAGAAAAGCTGAATTCATTAGGTAAAATAATGGTTTATATGTGCCTAATAATATGTGCTATAGTTACTGCCACAGGCATATTTAGAGGACAAGATGTTACTGAAATGTTCCTTTTAGGTGTAAGTCTTGCAGTAGCTGCTATTCCAGAGGGACTTGCAGCAATAGTGACAGTAGCTTTAGCACTAGGAGTTTCTAGAATGCTTAAGAAAAATGCATTAGTAAGAAAACTACCAGCAGTAGAAACCTTAGGATGTACATCTGTAATTTGTAGTGATAAAACAGGAACACTTACAGAAAATAAGATGACAGTAAAGGCAATGTATTTTAATAATAGTATGTATAATTTAGATAAGGAAAATGTACCTAGTAATGTACTTTTTAAAAAGACTGTGGCTTATTGCAATGATTGTAATATAGACCCAAATAAAAAGGAATTAGACAAAAGTCTTTTAGGTGATCCAACAGAAACTGCTCTTATTAAAGCATTTTTTAAGGAAACAGGAGAAGTAAAAAACTTTTTAGGCAAAGCATATAGGGCTAAAGATAATCCATTTACATCTGAAAGAAAAATGATGTCTGTAGTTATGAAGGAAAATTCTAAGTATACAGTATATTTAAAAGGGGCTCCAGAAAGAGTAGTTGAAAATTGTAAATACATTTTAATAAATGGAGAGGTAGTTCCTTTTACATCTATTTATAAAGAAAAAGTTTTAAAAGCAGTAGAAAGTATGTCCTTTAAGGCTTTAAGATGTATAGGCGCAGCTTATAAGGATATTTCAAATATTCATGAGAGTAACCTAGAAAAAGACCTAGTGTTTATAGGAATTGCAGGGATTATAGATCCTCCAAGGCGTGAAGTGAAAGATGCAGTATTTAAGTGTAAACTTGCAGGAATAAGACCTGTAATGATAACTGGAGATCATAAGAATACAGCTTATGCTATAGCAAAAGAGCTTGATATAGCTAAAGATGAAAGCGAAGTAATAACTGGGGAAGAATTAGATAAATTAAGCGACAAGGCACTAGAGAAGAAAGTAGAAAATATTAGAGTATTTGCAAGAGTAAGTCCAAATCATAAACTAAAAATAGTTAAGGCCTTTAAAAATAATGGAAATATAGTAGCAATGACAGGGGATGGAGTAAATGATGCACCAGCAGTTAAGGAAGCAGATATAGGAATTTCTATGGGTATTTCAGGAACAGATGTAACAAAGGAAGCATCTTCTATGATACTCTTAGATGATAACTTCAAAACAATTGTATCAGCTGTAGAAGAAGGTAGAGTAATTTATGATAATATAAGAAAGTTTATAAGATATCTGTTGTCTTGTAATTTAGGAGAAGTGCTAACTATGTTTTTAGCTTCAATTTTAGCACTACCTACACCGCTTCTTCCAATACAGATATTATTTGTAAATTTAGCTACTGATGGACTTCCAGCTATGGCACTTGGAGTAGATCCTGCAGATCCTGATATAATGGAGCAAAGGCCTCGTCCTAAGAGAGAAAGTATATTTGCAAGAGGACTTAAAGAAAAGATAGTGATTAGAGGAACTTTAATTGGAATATGTACTTTAATGGCATTTATGGCAGGTAAAATATATAATATGGGGCTTGAAACTTCTAGAACGTTAGCGCTTTGTACTTTAGTACTATCACAGCTTATACATGTTTTTGAATGCAGATCAGAAAGACATTCTATATTTGAAATAAAGTTTTATACTAATATGTACCTAGTAGCGGCGGTTTTAATATCTATAATAATGCTGAATTTAGTATTATATGTGCCATTTTTAAGTAACGTATTTCATACTGTACCTCTAGACCTTGGTAAGTGGTGTATAGTTATATTTTTCTCAGGAGTAATTGCATTTATAAATAGCACTTACTTGTATTTAACTACAAAAAGAAGGTAAATAAAAAAGTTATTTTTAGCATAGGGTCAGGCTGTTGATAAGCATATTTTGTCAACAGCCTTTTATATTTATTAAGTTTTAAACTTTATAAAGATTAAACTAACCTGCAAATCGTAAAATTTTAATAAAATATATATGCAAAGGAATAAAGGAGAAGGACTTTTAAAATAAGTGTTGAATATTATGAATATTCACCAAGGTAAAGGTATAGGGGGAATAAAATGAATTTAAGCATGTTGGGGAAGTTATTAACAGATTGCTTTTCAGGTATTATTATTCTTGATGAGGAAGAAAAGGTTATATGGAGCAACGATTTAATTGAAAAAATATGTAATGATAAAAGTCCAATAAATAAGAAGTTTTCTGAACTGTTCTCTATTAAATTATATGAAATTATAAAAGCACTTAAAATTATTAAGACACTGCCTGGTAATATATATAATCTAAAGGCACGGCATATTAAAGAAGAAAAAATATATATAGTATATATACAAGAAATTACAGATATTTATAATAAAGATATAAAGCTTTACTGTTTAGAAAAAATAATAGAATCTATAAATGATGGTATTATAATTAGTAATCATGAAGGACGTGTTGTATTATACAATAAAGCTCAGGAAAATTTAGAAGAACTATTAGCAGAAGAAGTGGTTGGGAAACATCTTTGGGAAGTTTACCAGTATAACCCTGAACACAATCCAGAAATGGCTGAACATAGAATGGTTTATAAAACTAGGGAGCCTATTATAGAAAAATATAGAGCTCATGCTTATAAAAATGGAATACCTAAATATGTATCATATAGCACATATCCTATAATAAAGGATGATGAAGTAATTGGTGTTTATTCTATAAGCAAGAATGAAACAAGTCTTCAATCCCTGCTTTCAGAAACCATAGAATTGAAAAGAAAATTATTTAGTAAAGGTGAAGCAAAAGAACAAAAATATAAAAATAATGGAACAACATATACATTTTCAGGTATTGTAGGGGATAGTGATGTGACTAAAAATATAATAAAAGAAGCACAAACTGTATCCTTATTAAGTAATACAGTACTTATCGTTGGGGAAACAGGGACTGGAAAAGAAGTTTTTGCACAAAGTATACATAACTTTGGCAAGAATAAAGATGAGCCTTTTGTAGCTATAAACTGTGCTGCAATACCTGAAAACTTATTAGAGAGTACGCTATTTGGTACTATAAAAGGAGCTTACACAGGAGCAATTACCCAAAGTGGTCTTTTTGAAGAAGCTAGAAATGGAACAATATTTCTGGATGAACTTAATTCTATGCCTATGTCAATGCAATCTAAGCTTTTAAGAGTATTACAGGAAAGAGTTGTACGTAGAGTTGGAGGGGCTGCGGTAACTCCAATACAATGTCGCGTAATAACTGCTATTAATGAGGAACCTTCAAAGCTTATAGAAGAAGGACGATTACGACAGGATCTTTTTTATAGAATATCGGGATTTTGTCTTTATATACCTCCATTGAGAGAAAGAAAGGAAGATGTAATATGTATTGGGGAGTTTTTTATAAAGAAATATAATAAGTTACTAAATAGAAATATAGAAACTTTCTCTACGAAACTAAGAGATATAATGTTAAGCTATAGGTGGTCTGGCAATATTAGAGAACTAGAACACTTTGTAGAAAATATGATGATTAAGGCTACAGAAAATCAAAGAGAACTTAATTATGAAGACATTCCAAGATATATAAAAAGTGAAATGTTAAATGAAGTAGCAGTAAATATTATAGAGGATAATGAAAAAACCTTGCCTGAATTTCTACGTTTTGAAGAAAAAAAGATAATTATAAATAGTTTAAACAAAAATTTATGGAACTTAACTAGAACGGCTAAAGACTTAGGTATTATACGTCAAAGTTTAGAGTATAGAATGAAAAAATTAGATATAAAGAGAGATATAAAATAGATATAAAATAGATATTATGAGAAATTTGCCTATCGCATAAAAATTATGCAATAGGCAAATTTTTTATGCAATAATTTTACAAGTGTTACAACGATAATTGCATAAAAACTATGCAATAGATACTTATAAGTCCTAATATTTACGTTGAACAAATACCCAAGTCCATTGTTTTAATGTAATATATTGAAAAAAGTTCCATTGGCATGGCATTTGCTATATATAATTGTGTAAAGAAGTTAATTAAATAAATAAAAACATATAAGATTAAGGGGGAAATAATTATGGAAAAACCAGAAATCCTATATTCAGTTAAAGCTCAGAGAGGTTCAGAATTAAGATGTAAGGGCTGGAAGCAAGAAACTATACTTAGAATGTTAGAAAACAATATGGAAAATGCAGAAATACCTGAATTACTAGTTATCTATGGTGGTAATGGTAAATGTGCTAGAAACTGGGAGTCATATCATGCAATAGTTAAATCACTTAAGGAATTAGAAGACGATGAAACTTTAGTTGTACAATCAGGTATGCCAGTAGCAATATTTAAAACTCATAAATATGCTCCAAGCGTTGTAATGGCTACCACAAATATAATGAAAGCTGATTGGCCAACATTTTATGATCTTCAGGACAAGAATTTAACTATGTTTGCTCAGTATACTGCTGCTCCTTGGGAGTATATAGGAACTCAAGGTGTTATAGAAGGAACATTTGAAACATTATCAGCTATAGCTATGCAAAAGTTTAATGGTGATTTATCTGGAAGAATTTACCTAACCGCTGGAGCAGGTGGAATGGGTGGAAATCAAAGCTGGGCAATGAAGATGCATGGTGGAGTTGCTATAGTAGTTGATGCTGATGAAAGAGTAATTAGAAGACGTATAGAAAAGGACTACATGGATACTATAGTATATTCTATGGATGAAGCTATAGAAATGGCTACAGCTGCAGCGGCTAAGAAAGAACCATTGTCTATAGGAGTTGTTGGAAATGCTGCTGACTTATTTGAGTATGCATATAATAAAGGATTTATGCCAGACATAATAAGTGAAATGTGTCCATGTCATGATCCAATTTCATATATACCATCTGGATATACTGGAGAAGAAGCAGACGCATTTAGAGCTGAAGATCGTGAACTTTATCTAGAAAAAGCTAGAGAGACTATGATAAGACAGTTACGTGCAATGAATGCATATTTTGCAAAGGGTGTTGAAGTATTTGAATATGGAACAAGTATAAGAAAAGAATGCCGCGATGCAGGAATGCCTAAAGAAGAAGCATTTACAATCCCAGGATTTGTTGCTAAGTATATTCGTCCTTTATTCTGTGAAGGTCGTGGACCATTTAGATGGACTTGTATATCAGGGGATCCAGAAGATCTTGCTAAAACAGATGCTCTTGCATTAGAGTTATTTAAAAATGACCCACTAGTAACAAGATGGATTACGCTTGCTCATAAACACCTTCCAATAGAAGGGCTTCCAGCAAGAGTTTGTTATATGGCATTTGGGGAACGTAAGAAATTTGCATTAGCTGTAAACGAACTTATCAAAAAGGGAGAAATTAAGGGACCTGTAGCCTTCTCAAGAGATAATTTAGACTGTGGTTCTATAGTTAACCCAACCTTTGAATCAGAAAATATGAAGGATGGTAGCGATTTGATTTCTGACTGGCCATATTTGAATGGATTGCTTAATGCTGTAGGAATGTGTGACTTAATAGCTATACAATCTAACTACTCCATGGGCGAAGCGGTTCATACAGGAGTTACAATGATTGCAGATGGTACTGATGAAGCAGCTATGAGACTTGAAGTTTGTATGGCAACAGACTCTGGAATAGGTATCATAAGACATGCTCAAGCTGGATATGAAACTTCAAGGGAAATTGCTGAAGGAAGAGGAAAATATACAACTGATAGTATTAAGGTTCCATTATGGTGGACACCAGAAGCAACATTTGGACCAAATGGAAAAGCTCCAAGATAATAGTTATCGAGCCATTAAAATATTAATATAACTCATAATTTTATTGCAGTTGTACCTCTTCAGAAATGGAGAGGTACAAATTACATTATTAGAGGAGAGCCTAAATGGAAAAAGAGAAATGTAAATCAAAAGTTGATTTACTTATTGAAGATTGTTCACAATTAGTAACTTGTAGGAAAGATTCTATAGATCAAATCGGACTAATTGAAAATGGATGGATTGCAGTAAAAGGAGAAAAAATCGTTGCAGTAGGGTCTAGAGAAGAAGTAATAGGGCAAGTGGATTGCAGTAAAGCAAGAATAATAAGTGCTAAAGGAAAAGTAGTAGTGCCTGGTTTTATTGATGCTCATACTCATTTGGTTTTTGGTGGATCCAGAGTTAAGGAGTATGCTGCTAGATTAACCACAGATGACTCAAAAGTATTACAGGGCATGGGAATTAAGACAGGGATAATGGTAACGGTGGAAATGACCAGAAATGCTTCAACAGAATCCTTATATAAGACAGCTGCAAGTAGACTATACAACATGCTAAGTTCTGGAACTACAACTGTAGAAAGCAAAAGTGGATATGGACTTACTACTGTAGATGAAATGAAAATGTTGAAAATCAACGAACAATTAAATGAAAGCTTGCCTATAGACATAGTTTCTACTTTTTTAGGAGCTCATGGTTGGCCGGATGATATGCCACGTGAAAAATATATAGATACACTAATAGAAGAAATGATACCCTGGGTGGCAAAGCTTGAGTTAGCGAAGTTCTGTGATATATGGTGTGATGATGGGCATTATACTGCAAAAGAATGCCAAAGAATACTTCAAGCTGCAAGAGATGTCGGTATTGAACCTAAGATACACACGGATGCTTATTCTTATATAGGAGGGTCCGACTTAGCAGCTGATATGAAAATGATTTCAGCAGATCATCTAAATTACACACCAAAGTCTGTACTAAATAAATTAGCAAAAGCTAATGTGCCAGGAGTACTGCTTCCAGCAATTGATTTTGCTGTAAATCATCCAAAACCCTTTGATCCAAGGTCAATGATAGAAGAAGGCATGACTATAGCATTAGCTACTAATTGCTGTCCAGGCTGTTGGAACGAATCAATGCAGTTTGTCATGGCTCTTGCCTGTAGAAGACATAGGATGAGTGCAGCAGAAGCATTAAGGGCTGCTACATTAGGTGGAGCAATTGCTTTGGGGTTAGAATATGATAGGGGAACACTTGAGGTTGGAAAGCTTGCAGATATTCAAATATGGGATGTTGACACCTATGAAGATGTGGTATATCGTTTGGGCGGAAATGTAGTTGAAAAAGTTATAAAGAGGGGAAAAGTTGTAATAGAAAATAACTTATCAGGGTTTTCTTTTATTAACAATACTGTGAAAAAGGATGATTAATATGAATTATATTGATACACTAAATAAAATTATCGATTCCAGAGATTTTACAGTAGGTGGAGGATCAGCAGCAGCTTTAGCAGGAGCAATGGCTGCAGGACTTATCGGTATGGTAGCTAGATTATCTACTAAAAAGGAATATGGACTTTCAGCTGAGAAGTATATTTGTATTGCTGATAAGTTAGATGAAATCGGTAAAAATTTACTTGATGGGGCAGTAAATGATACGGATTCATTTAAAAAAATAATAGAAGCTTATGCTATGCCTAAGGAAACTGAAGATGAGAAATTAGCTCGCAGTCAAGCTGTTCAAGAGGCTGCAATAGGGGCAGCTACTGTTCCATTAAACAATGGAAAACTTTGCAGAGAAATTTTTGATTTTTATATTTTAATAGAAGGTAAGTGTAATCCTAATGCTGCTTCGGATTTAGAGGAAGGAAAGTTACTTTTAAATGCAGCAATTTTAGGTTGTGTGCTAAATATAGAAGCTAATCTTTCATTGATTAGAAATGTAGATATTAAATCGAAATTTCAAAAGGAGATTGATTATCTGAACTGTATATCACAAAAGGAACATTTTAAATATTAAGGGGGATATTATATGTTAACAAATCCTGTAATACTATCAGTTTTAGTGATGTCAATACTGTGTCTTTTAAAGTTAAATGTTCTCATTGCTTTAATACTTGCAGCTCTAGTAGGTGGAACTGCAGCGGGCATGCCTATTTCTAAAACTATGGAAGTATTAATTGGAGGTATGGGAGGAAACTCTCAAACAGCACTAAGTTATATTTTGCTTGGAGCATTAGCAGCGGCCATACACAAAACGGGAGCAGCAGAAGTTCTCTCTATAAAAATTGCAGGATGGATTAAGGGGAAAAAGATTATTTTGCTATTTATATTTGCGATAGTTGCTTGTTTGTCAGGAACAGTTATACCCGTTCATATAGCTTTTATACCAATTCTTATACCACCATTATTATCATTAATGAATAAACTTAAGATGGATAGAAGAGGAGCGGCATGTGCCTTGGCTTTTGGATTAAAAGCTCCATATATTACTTGGCCTATTGGTTATGGATTAATATTTCATGGAATAATAAAGGATCAAATGATAGCCAATGGAATGCCTGTAAGCTTGGATATGGTTTGGAAGGCTACTTGGGTTGGGGGACTTGCTATGCTAGTTGGGTTTATTATTTCTTTATTTACCTATAGAAAACCAAGAGATTATGAGATTGTATCCATAGAAGAAGATCAGGTAGCAGCAGTAAAAGAAGAAGTTAAGGTAACATCAGCTCATATAGCTACACTATTAGCTGGAGTTGCAGCATTAGGTATTCAACTAGCATTTGGATCATTGCCACTTGGAGCTATTGTAGGGCTTGCTATTATGATAGGGGCAAGAGCAATTAAATGGAGTGACATGGATGAATTACTAAGTGGCGGTATTAAAATGATGGGACTTATAGCATTTGTTATGTTAGTTGCGGCTGGATATGCAGCTGTAATTAGAGAAACTGGAGGTGTTGAAAGCTTAGTAAATGCAGCTGATGGAGCTATGGGTGGAAATATGTTTATTGCTGCTCTAGTTATGTTATTATTAGGATTGCTTGTAACTATGGGAATTGGTACTTCTTTTGGAACAGTTCCAATTCTTGCAGCAATATATGTACCTCTTTGTATGGCAATAGGATTTAGTCCTAAGTCTACTATTTTATTAATAGCTATTGCAGGTGCCTTAGGTGATGCGGGTTCTCCTGCATCAGATACGGCACTAGGACCAACAGCAGGGTTAAGTATAGATGGGCAACATGACCATATTTGGGATACTTGTGTTCCTACATTCTTACATTATAATATACCACTTCTTATATTTGGTTTGATTGGAGCTCTTATGTTCACATAAAAGAATGATAAATACACCTCCTAGTATAGAGCATTGTTCTAGGAGGTGCATAAACATACTTAATTAAAAACTAAAGGGGGATTTCTTAAATGAGTATTATATATATTGATGGAAATAGTTTAACATTAGAGGATCTTGTAAAGGTTGCAAGAGAAAATTATAGGGTGGAATTAACTAAGGAAGCAGCTGAAAGAGTAAATAAAGCAAGAGCTTTAGTTGATGAATTTGTAGATGGTGGAGAAGTTATATACGGAATTACTACAGGATTTGGATTGTTTAGTGATGTTCTTATATCAAAGGATCAAACTAAAGAGCTTCAAAAAAATTTAATTGTAAGTGATGCTTGTGGAGTAGGTAATCCTTATCCTGAGGAAGTTGTAAGGGCAGCTATGCTTTTAAGAGCTAATGCTTTATCAAAGGGCTATTCTGGAATAAGATTAAGTGTGTTAAATACATTAATAGAAATGCTAAATAAATGTGTACATCCGATAATACCTGAAAAGGGTTCTGTAGGTGCTAGCGGTGACTTGTGTCCATTAGCTCATATGGTTTTAGTAATGCTGGGAGAAGGAGAAGCTATTTATCAAGGGGAAAGATTGTCTGGTAAGGAAGCAATGGCTAAAGCTAAAATAGATACTGTAGAACTAATTTCAAAGGAAGGCTTGGCACTAATAAATGGTACCCAGGTTCTAACAGCTGTTGGAGCATTGGCAGCTTATGATGCAAAAAAGCTTACAAAGCTTGCAGATATAGCTGCAGCTATGACAGCAGAAGCATTAAATGGAATAGTAGATGCTTATGATGAAAAAGTTCAGCAGGTAAGGCCTCATAATGGTCAAATTATATGTGCGCAAAATATGCTTAAAATATTAAATGGTAGTAAGTCCACTTCTAGACAAGGTGAGATAAGAGTACAGGATGCTTACACTTTAAGATGTGTACCTCAAATTCATGGCGCTAGTAGAGATGCTATAGATTATGTTGTAGATAGGGTCAGCACAGAAATCAACTCTGCTACCGATAATCCGTTAATATTTGCAGATGATAGACAAGTTATATCAGGAGGAAATTTCCATGGACAACCAATGGCATTAGCGTTTGATTTCTTAGGAATTGCTGTAGCTGAACTTGCCAATGTTAGTGAAAGAAGAATTGATAGACTTGTGAATCCTTCATCAAGTGGGCTACCGGCGTTTTTAGTTAAAAATGGTGGATTAAATTGTGGATTTATGATACCACAATATGTTGCTGCAGCTTTAGTGTCTGAAAATAAAGTGTTAGCACATCCTGCATGTGTAGATTCTATACCTACTTCAGCTAATCAAGAGGATCATGTTAGCATGGGTTCTATTTCAGCTAGAAAGTCTAGAGAAATTTTAAATAATGTTATGAATGTTCTTGCTATAGAGATAATGACCTCAGCACAAGCAATAGATTTTGGAGCTTCAGATAAACTTGCTTCTGGGACAAGAGCGGCATATAATAAAATAAGAGAGGAAGTGGCCACTTTAGAAAATGATAGAATTATGTATTTAGATATAAATAAATGTTATAAATTAGTAGCAAGTCATAAGTTGGTGGAAATAGTGGAAGAAGAAATAGGAGAGTTAAAATAAATTAACGAGTATATAATTATTATATTGACAATTTTTAAGATTACAAATATAATAGTCATTAATAAATAAATTAATATTATGAATATTAAAAGCTATGACAGAGAGAAAAATATTCAAATACTTTAATTACAGAGAATCAACATTTGCTGAGAGTTGATGTTAAAGTGAATATATAATAGTAGCTCTAGAGCTTCCTTGTTGAAAAAAATGAGTAGATGAGGACGTATACCAGCGATATATGGTTAGGGTTCATCAGAGATAACATATAGTATGTATTAATTATACTTTATTTGTTATTTACTATAGATCGACCTGAAAAAGATGTGGTTATAATATAACCATAAATAGGGTGGTACCGCGGAAGTATAGTCTTTCGTCCTTATAATATTTTAATTATAAGGACGAAGGGCTTTTTTTATTATCCATTTTTAAAATAAATAAATTAAGGGGTGTTTTATTCATGAAAAAAACTACAAAGGATTTTTTAGTAATAGGTCTTGCATTGTTTGCTATGTTTTTTGGGGCAGGTAATTTAATTTTTCCTCCTTACCTTGGAAATTTAATGGGAAGTAAATTTATTTTAGCTACATTGGGATTTGTAATAACAGGAGTGGGGTTCCCGTTTCTAGGTATACTAGCTTGTACTAAGACCAATGGAAACTTTAATGATATGGCAGGAAAGGTAAGCAAAAGCTTTGCAATAATATGTTCTGTTGCTATTTTTTTAGCTATAGGACCAATGCTCGCAATACCAAGAACTGCAGCTACCACTTATGAATTAACTATACAGCCTGTATTTCCATGGATGTCCTCTATGGTTTCTATGATTTTATACTTTGCACTAAATTTATGTTTCGTTTTAAGACCTTCTAAAGTAATAGATAGTATAGGAAAGTTTTTAACACCAGCCTTATTAATTGCCCTATTAATATTAATAATTAAGGGACTATTATCTCCAATAGGAATTGTTATAGATACAAATACATCATCTGTATTATCTAATTCCTTAATAGAAGGATATCAAACTATGGATGCTTTAGCTGGATTGATGTTTGCCACAGTAATTACTTCCTCAGTAATTCAAAGGGGTTATAAAGATAAGGAAGCTATAAGTATAACTATAAAATCTGGACTTGTTGCAATATTTGGATTAGCCATAGTGTATGGGGGACTAATGTATTTAGGAGCGCAAACAAGTTCTATACTACCAAAAGATATATCTAAAACTGCTTTATTATTAGAAATATCAAAAAGAAGCTTAGGGAAATATGGAAGTGTAATAATTGGAATTGCCATGGGGCTTGCTTGTTTTACTACGTCTATAGGATTGATAACAGCAGGATCAAGCTTTTTTGATAAAATAAGTAATGGAAAGTTACCATATAAAATAAATGCTATAGTAATATCTTTAGTTAGTATAGCTATGGGGAATTTTGGAGTAGATAAAATAGTTAAAATATCCGTACCGGTATTAAGTATCCTATATCCTGTGGCCATAACTCTTATATTAATAACTTTATCTAAAAGTTTATCTAAAAATAATTTTGTGTTAAGGGCTTCAGTATATACTTCATTAATATTTGGTATAATTGAAACATTGCCATCTATAGGTGTTAATGGAGGATTTATTAAAGAATTTCTTAATATAATTCCATTATCAAGTATAGGATTTGCTTGGGTCACTCCTACACTACTATCTTTAGTAATATCATTATTTATTACCAAAGGAAATGAAAATGGTTCTAATAAGATTTTAGAAAGCTAGATGTTCTTTCTGAAGTAAATAAAAAAATCAGGGAAATTCCCTGATTTTTTATTTATCTATATTTTTGTTTAACTCTTTGAACCTTTGGCTCTTTTCCTTCAAGAGGAATTAAGTCTTTTTTATTTGTCATATTTCGTATATTCATTATTTCTATTTGTTCTCTATTTTCCTTACCTTTTTTACCTTTTAGTCCTTGAACTAAAACATAATTACCTTGAGACACAGGAATAAAGGTGATAGGTTTAAACCATCTATTTTTTTTATAAGTGCATTTAACAACATTTTTACTTCGTTCTGGTTTTACAAGAAGCGTTGCGGTTAATTTATGGAAAATCCAAAGTATGGTTTTTTCTTCAACTTTTACAGATATTACATTACCTTGTACTTGAGATAATCTGTCACCATATTTTTTTATATAATTTTCTGCATAGTACTTATTTATTTTTTCTCTGAAGCCCATATTTTATTACTCCTTTGCGTTAAAATATTTGTAATAAATGACAATATAATTCCAAAATATAATATTATGTGTATATTATAGCATACTATTTTAAGTTTTAAAAGAAACTTTGATAATACCGAATCCACTTTTATATTTTATCCATAGAGTATAGTTATTATTTGCAGATATTAAAAATTAGAAATCATAATCTGGAAAATAAAACACGCTCTTAAAATATTTTAATAAATAATGGTAAATAATATACAATGATGTATAATATTTATTGATATGCAAATCAAATAAAAACTATTTATTATTAAAATATAACTAGTTTTTATTTGATTTATAAAAGAAAGGGGAATATATTATGACAAAAAATCAATTAGCAAGAATGATAGATCATACTGTTTTAAAGGCTGATACAAAAGAGGAAAAGATAGAGGAAATATGTAAGGAGGCACTTCAATATAACTTTGCGTCTGTGTGTATTAATCCGTGTAACATAGAATTTGCAGCTAAACTTTTAAAGGGAAGTGAAGTGAAAGTTTGTACTGTAATAGGATTTCCATTAGGGGCAAATACTACAGCTACAAAGGCATTTGAAACTAAAGATGCAATAGAAAAAGGTGCTTCAGAAGTTGATATGGTTATAAATATAGGAAAACTTAAGGATAAGGATTATGATTATGTAAAGAAAGATATAGAGGCAGTGGTTAAAGAGGCAAAAGGAAAGGCTTTAACTAAAGTTATTATAGAAACATGTCTTTTAACTGATGAAGAAAAAATAATGGCATGTAAATTATCAAAGGAAGCAGGATCAGACTTTGTAAAGACCTCCACAGGCTTTTCTACAGGAGGGGCAACGGTTTCAGATATAAAAATTATGAGAGAAGCTGTAGGAGAAAATTTAGGAGTTAAAGCATCAGGTGGAGTGAGAACCTATGAAGATTCTATAGCGATTATAAATGCAGGGGCAACAAGAATTGGTGCATCAGCTTCCATTGATATAATAAATAAGGCAAAATAATAAATACTAGTCTTAAATTAAAGCCAGTTAAAAGCTGGCTTTTTTCTTTTTTTTACTTATTTACATAAAATTTATTTCTAAAACTAAATTAGACGAATATTATTATAATAACGGGATAAAAGGGGGGAGAATAATGTTAAGAAAACTTACAGTGGAGGAAGTAAAATATAAATCTAGTTTTAAAAATATTGCTATGGGTATAGATAATAAATACTATCTTCCAGAGTATGATGAAGTATATACTCAAATAAAGACTGCCTTAGAGATAAATAAGGAAGGTTATAATGTTTATCTTATAGATGATTTTTCAAAGGATAAACTAGAAAATATAGTAAGCTTTGTGGAAAGTAACTTTAAAGAAGAACCTCCAAAGGATATATGCTACGTGGTTTATGAAGACACTAAGAATCCCAAGGCATTTTTTTTAAGTAATGGAAAAGGAAATGTATTTAAAAAGTATGTAGAAGATATTCAAAGAATTTATTTAGAAAATACATTTGATTTTTATAACACATCAGAGCATAAAGAAAAGGAAAAGCTAGTTGAAATAGTTGAGAAGAATAGAAGCGAACTTGTAAGTAAAATGGTAAAAATTGCAGAAGAAAATGGGTTTGATATAAAATTTAGTCAAGGAGGCTTTACCTTTGTTCCTATAAAAGATGATGGAAACCCTATGAGTGAAAAGGAATATGATGTGCTTGAGTCAATTGAAAAAGATGATATTTTAAATAAGGTTTCTGTATTAAAGAAAAAGGCTCAAGATATACTAGATGAGATGAAAGATAAAGAAGAAGAAGGAATTGAAAATATAAAAGAATTATTAGTTGAATACTATACTGAGTGTAGTAAGGAGATAAAAAAGTCTTATAAAAAGGAATTTAAAGGTGAAGAACAAGTACTTAGTTTCTTAGATAATATGTGTACTGAAATAGAGAAGCAGCTTGTGGATAACTATACAATGAGTTATGAGGAAGATGAAGAAGGCATAAGTGAAATAATATATAAATATACAGTAAATGTAATTGTTGATAATACAAATTATAAAAAACCTAGATGTATATATGAAGAAGATCCAAGTCTTTCAAATCTTTTAGGAAGCATAGAATACGAGAATAAAAATGGAACCTATGTAACAGATGTAAGTTTAATTAAAGCAGGGTCTATGTTAAAGGCAAATGGTGGATGCCTTATTATTAGAATAAATAACTTGCTTGCAAATCCATCATCCTATTATTATTTGAAAAAGTCTCTTATGAATGAAAAAGTTGATATGGATTACAACAGGGGATATTTAGAACTTCTTTCATTAAGTGGACTGCATCCAGAACCTATTAAAATAAAAGAAAAGGTTATATTAATTGGAGATTATCAAAGCTATGATGTGCTTTATAGCTACGATGAGGATTTCAAGAAGATATTTAAAATAAAGGCGGAATTTAATCCTTTAGTAAAAATAAATGACAATAATCATAGTGCACTAATTAGAATTATAAATAAGATAACAAAAGAAAATAATTTAATGCCTCTTGAGAAAGGCGCTGTGCTGGAAGTAGAAAAATATCTTTCAAGAGTTGCAGAAAGCAAAAGAAAGATGGTATTTAATGATTGGCAAATAGATAAGATTTTAATGCTTGCAAATAATAAGGTTGTAAATGAAGGCAGAAATAAAATAAAGGCTAAGGATATAGTGAGTATAGCTTATCAGGAAGAAACTATAGAAAAGGAATTTCAGGAGTACTTTGAGGAAAAGAAAATATTTATAAATGTATGTGATAAGGCTGTTGGGCAAATAAATGGTCTTACAGTTCTAGACACAGGATACATTAGCTTTGGAAAGCCTGTAAAAATAACCTGCTGCTGCTATAAAGGAGATGGCAATATAATAGATGTTCAAAAGGATAGCGATTTGAGCGGAAAAATACACAGTAAAGCAATAAATATATTAAGGGGGTATATGAATACTTTAATGGGAGGATATAGAAAACTTCCAGTAGATTTTCATTTGACCTTCGAGCAAATATATGGAAAAGTTGATGGAGATAGCGCATCAGTTGCAGAAGTGGTTGTAATGTTATCTTCTTTAAGTAAAATAGGCATAAAAAACAATATAGCTGTAACAGGTTCTTTAAATCAGTTTGGAGAAGTACAGCCCATAGGAGGAGTAAATGAAAAAATAGAGGGATTCTTTAAGGTTTGCAAAAAGATAGATACAGTAAAAGGAAAGGGAGTTTTGATACCTGCAACTAATATAGATAATATAGTATTAAGTCCGGAAGTAGAGCAGGCCATAGCAAAGGGAAGTTTTTCAATATATACTATGGATACTATTGAAGATGCAGTAAACTTGCTTATGGGAGAAGATGGGATTGATTTTAAAGGGGTGTTGAAAGTCATGGAAAATGAAATGATTAAATACACTTCAGTACCTACTGTTACTCCTAAAAAGAAAAAATCATCTTCTAAGGCAAAAGTGAAAGAGGAAGTTGTTGAAAAAAATGAGATAGAATAAATAAAATAAAAAAACTTAAGGGGTAAAATATCTCTTAAGTTTTTTTATTTTAAATTATTTGCATTACTAACTTTGGTATATTATAATTTATAAGGAATTATACATAAAGTTAGGAAGGGAATGTGTACATATATGAAATTAGGAATTGTAGGTTTACCAAACGTAGGTAAAAGTACCTTATTTAATGCTATAACTAATGCAGGAGCGGAAGCTGCAAACTATCCATTTTGCACTATTGAACCAAATGTGGGAGTTGTAACTGTTCCAGATAAGAGATTAAATGTATTAGAAGAAATATATAAATCCAAAAAGAAGGTATATGCAAGTGTAGAGTTTTATGATATAGCAGGTCTTGTAAGAGGTGCAAGTAAAGGTGAAGGATTAGGAAATAAGTTTTTATCACATATAAGAGAAGTTGAAGCTATACTTCATGTGGTAAGATGTTTTGATGACCCTAACGTAGTTCACGTTGAAGGTTCTGTAGATCCTATAAGAGATATAGAAACTATAAGCTTAGAACTAGTATTTTCCGATATGGAAGTTTTAGATAGAAGAATGGAAAAGAATAATAAACTAGCAAAAAGCGGAGATAAGAAGGCAAAGCATGAACAAGAACTTATGGAGCAAATAAAAGCTCACCTAGAATCAGGAAAACCTGTAAGAACTATGGAACTAAATGATGAAGATGCTGAATTTGTGAGAGGATTATTCCTTTTAACATCTAAGCCAGTATTATATGCAGCAAATATATCTGAAGATGATTTAATGTCAGGGAATTTAGATAATGATTATGTAAAAAAGGTTAAGGAGTACGCAGCTGCTGAGGATTCAGAAGTTGTTGTTATAAGTGGAAAGATAGAAGAAGAACTTTCTTCTTTAGATGAAGAAGAAAAGAAGGAAATGCTTGAAGAATATGGTATTGAAGAGCCAGGTCTTGATAAGCTTATTCATGCGGGTTATAAGCTTTTAGGACTTATGAGTTATTTAACTGCAGGACAGCAGGAAGTAAGAGCATGGACTATAAAAATAGGCACTAAAGCACCAGAAGCTGCGGGTAAAATTCACTCTGATATAGAAAAAGGATTTATTAGAGCAGAAGTAATAGCCTATGATAAGCTTGTGGAATGTGGTTCTGAAGCAGCTGCAAAGGAAAAGGGATATTATAGATTAGAAGGAAAAGAATATGTTATGAAGGATGGCGATATAGTTCAATTTAGATTTAATGTTTAATCTAAATTATAGATTACTAATTGCTATCAGGAAACGAATAAATTTAGAGAAAAATTCTGCATTTAGCAGAATTTTTTTTGTTTATTTATAAAAAAATCTTGACCCTTACCTAACGTAATGGTTTACTATATACATATAGGGGGAATAATATGAAAAAAGAAAAGTTATTTACAGTAGGTGAATTTGCAAAAGCTGCCGGAATAACTATAAGAACTTTAAGATATTATGATAAAATAGGACTTTTAAAACCCTGTGAGTATAATAAGGCTGGATATAGACTTTATAATAAAAGGGATTTTGGTAAACTCCAAAATATACTTACATTAAAGTTTATAGGGCTTTCGTTAGAAGATATAAAATATATCATAGAAAAGGATATAAGCGACGAAAATTTTAAAAAATCACTCGAAATTCAAAAAAGCATAATGGAACAAAAGATACATCATCTTAATCATGTAATAAGATCCATAGATGAAACGCTTCAAATGGTAAATAAAAATGAAGGATTAGATTGGAATAAGTTTATAGATATAATAAGCATAATAAATATAGATAATAAATGGATGGAGCAGTACTATAATGCTTCTAATTTAAGAGAAAGAATAAAAATTCATGAATTATATAGTACTAATAAAGAAGGTTGGATGGAGTGGTATTTTAAATTCTTGAATTTTAATAATAAGAAGAAGGTTCTTGAGTTAGGCTGCGGAGATGCAACCTTTTGGACAAAGAATTTAGATAAGATTCCAGAAGGCTTAGAAATAACATTAACAGATTTTTCTGAAGGAATGTTAATGGATGCTATGAAAAATCTAGAAAAAGCTAAAATGAAATTTAACTTTAGAGTTGTAAATATAGAAGAAATACCTTTTTATGATAACTCTTTTGATATAATTATAGCAAATCATATGCTATACCATGCTGAAGATTTAGATAAGGCATTAAGTGAAATAAAAAGAGTTTTGAAACCTGATGGGTTATTTTATGCGTCTACTGTAGGGAAAGGTCATATGAAAGAAATGAGAGAATTAGTTGGAAATATAGATGAAGAACTTTTGAGTATAGAGTCGTTTAATTTAACTAAAAAATTTCAGCTGGAAAATGGGAAAAATATACTTAAAAATTATTTTGATTATATTACCTTGAAAAGATATGAGGATAGCTTAAAACTTACAGACATAGAAGCTCTTATAAACTATATACTTTCTATGCCAGGAACAATAGAAGAGAACTTTGACTATAAAAAAATAAATGACTTAAAAGTTTTACTAAAAGATAAAATTACTGATAAAGGGTATATATATATAACAAAGGATACAGGTTTTTTTATGTGTGAAAAATAATTTTTTATAATATAAATATGATTTTAAGGAGAGTGTTTTAAATGACAAATAAAAAGATACCTTTTTCACCACCAGATGTAACTGGCGAAGAAATAGAAGAAGTGGTTAAAGCATTAGAATCTGGATGGATAACTTCAGGACCTAGAGTTATGGAGTTTGAAAAAGTTATGGCGAAATATACAAATACAAATAATGCTGTAGCAGTAGCTAGTGCAACCGCAGGAATGGAACTTGTTTTAAAAGTTTATGATATAAAAGAGGGTGATGAAGTTATAACAACTCCATATACCTATACTTCCACAGCTAATGTAATACTTCATAGAGGAATAAAGCCTACTTTTGTAGATGTAGAAAAGGAAAGCTTTCTTATAGATATAGAAGGGATTGAAAAGGCTATAACCCCTAAAACAAAGGCAATCATGACAGTAGATTTTGCAGGAGTTCCTGTAGATTATGATAAGATAAGAGAAGTGCTTAAGAGAAAAGGAAGAGAAGATATAATTTTAATTTCTGACTCTGCACATTCCTATGGAGCTTCTTACAAAGGAAAAAAGGTAGGAGGACAATTTGATTTTCATGTATTTTCTTTTCATGCAGTGAAGAATTTGACTACTGCAGAAGGCGGAGCAATAACATATAACGATAATAATTTTCATGGAAAAGAAGATTTGCTAAAGGTGCTTAAGTATACATCGCTTAACGGTCAATCTAAAGATGCATTATCTAAAATGAAGGCTGGAGCATGGAAGTACGATATAATAACTGATGGACTTAAATGTAACATGACAGATATTCAAGCTGCATTAGGTCTAGTACAAATGAAACGATATGGAGAAATGCTTAATATAAGAAGAAGTATATTTGAAATATATACAAATGCATTAAAGGATAAACAGTGGGCTATAATACCATTTTCAAAAGATGATATAAAAGAAACTTCTTATCATTTATATCCTCTTAGAGTAAAAGGGTTTGAAGAAGAGCAAAGAAATGCAGTTATTCAAGAGCTCGCAGAAAAGGATATTGCAACTAATGTTCACTTTATACCTTTACCAATGTTTACATTATTTAAAAATTTAGGATATAAAATAGAAGATTATCCAAATGCATATAATCAATATAAAAATGAGATAAGTCTTCCAGTATATTCAACTCTTTCATTAGAAGATGCTGAATATTTAATAAAGGAACTTATAAAGGCAGTTGAAAAACAACTATAGAAATAAGACGACGATTTTTAATGCTCTGGGTCGTATAGAATTTTCATCTAGGAAGGCGTTCATTTCGCCGAGAATCGCTAATATTTATAAATTTAAAATCCCTAAGCCGTCTAAACTCGCCATCGCTCAAACAGTAGGCGGCTCTTAACGGTATTTTAAATTTATAAATAAAGCTATTCTAAGGCTCATTCAATGCCTTCTACGATAAAAATTCTATGCTTCCAGAGCATTAAAAAGTTCTTCATGTGAACTGCTGAAGGAAGAAATTCAGCTAACTGAATTTCTAGGATGTTTTAGGAATTAGCACATAAAGATTTTTAGGGCGATAGCCTTTAAGTTTAGAAGAATTTATACAAAATAAATGAAAAATTTAATTTATAAGTTAAAGAAAAATAGTATTATAACAGATTCTTAATAAAAAAATAGGATGATTAATATTTTGCGACCTATCGGCCTGTGGGCTTATCAGACCTTTGATAAGTGGTAATTGAAAAGAAATTTCGGCAAAGCGAAATTTCTTCCTTCAGCAGTGTGCATGAAGACATTTTAATGCTGAATTTAGTATGGGATTTGCATTGTAGAAGGCTTTGAACAAGCAATTAGAAGCTCTTTATTTATGAATTTAAAACACCGTAAAGAACTTTTTACTGTCTGAGGGGCAGCGAGTTTAAAAAGTTTAGGTGATTTAAATTCATAGATATTAGAGCTTCTTTACGTAGTGAACGCTTTCTTAAATGCAAATCCCATACGATAGGTTCAACATTAAATATGTCGTAATATCCTTTTAGTGTGTTTTTTAAACCTAGCTATATAAATTTTAGCTGGGTTTTATTTTTTGACTATTTTTAAATAAATTCTTATAAAAGATGACAAAATAAATATATTCTTAAATAAAAAAGGGAGTGATTATATGAACAGAAGAAAAGGGGAACACGAAGAAGCTATAGAGAGGGCTAAAAATATGGTGGAATCTAATATTGGAATAACTGAGATACTTTCAACTACAGATTTAAGTAAAGATGAAGTGAAAAAAGCAATGCAAAATATGGATAAAAAGCTTAATGATTAAGAGATAAATTTTTAAATTTGCTTTGAAGATTTCAAGAGCTAGGTTGTATAAAATGGTTATATTATATATCATCCTAGTTCTTGAAAAGGTTATCTTAATTATTAATGAATGCTCTACTTTCCATTAGAGTGTTATAGTTACAATAAAAAGGATTTTAAAATAGACTGAAATGGCATACTTTAATATTTTTCAAATTTTTATTAAAAACTTCTTTTAAAGAAGGATTTTTTGGTTTATTATAGAATAATAAGAGAAGTGGTATAAAGTGGTTTAATGTGGAGTGAAATAGTTAATTGAGGTGTAAAAATGTTTATAGGGGAGTATATCCATGCTATAGATCCTAAAAATAGAATGATAGTCCCTGCAAAGTTTAGAGAAAATCTAGGGGAAAAGTTTATATTAACCAAGGGATTGGATGGATGTTTATATATTTACACACTAGAAGATTGGAAGGAACTAGAAATAAAGTTAAAAAAGCTCCCTTTAACCAGTAAGGATGCAAGAGCATTTGTAAGGTTTTTCTTTTCAGGTGCTAACGAAATAGATATGGACAAGCAAGGAAGAGCATTAATACCTCAGAACTTATTGGAATATGCCCATATAAAAAAGGAAATAGTAAGTATAGGAGTATCTAATAGAATAGAAATATGGAGTAAGGAAAGTTGGGAAGAATACAATGAATCTAATGTAGATTACGAAGCAATAGCGGAAAAAATGAGTGAACTAGGAATTTAAAATATAAAGGTGGTAACAGTATGGAATTTAAACATGTATCTGTATTATTAAATGAAACAATTGATAGTTTGAATATAAAGGAAGATGGAATATACGTAGATTGTACCTTGGGTGGAGCAGGGCATTCCAGTGAGATACTTAAAAGACTTTCTGATAAAGGAAGACTTATAGGTATAGATCAAGATGAAGATGCTCTAAGTGCTGCAAAAGAAAAATTAAAGGACTATAAAAATGTAACTTATGTACACGATAATTTTTATAATATAGAAAATATTTTAGAAAACTTAGGTATAGACAAGGTAGATGGAATAATTGCAGATTTAGGAGTTTCTTCATATCAATTAGATGAAAAAGACAGAGGGTTCAGTTATATGAATGATGCTCCATTAGATATGAGAATGGATAGAAGAATAGAGTTTTCTGCGTACAATGTGGTTAATGAGTATTCTTTTGAAGAATTATATAAAGTTATAAGAGAATATGGAGAAGAAAATTTTGCGAAGAGAATAGCCCAATTTATTGTAGAACATAGGAGTGAGAAACCTATAGAAACTACAGGCGAGCTTACTGAGATAATAAAAAGGGCAATACCAGCTAAGTTTAGAAGAGAGGGGCCTCATCCATCAAAAAGAACTTTTCAAGCTATAAGAATAGAAGTGAATGGAGAACTTAGAATTTTAAATAAGGCAATGGAAGATGGAGTAAGTAAACTAAAAAGTGGAGGGAGAATGTCCATAATAACCTTTCACTCGTTAGAAGATAGAATAGTTAAAAATAAGTTTAGGGAATTAGAAAGCCCATGTGATTGTCCAAGGGACTTTCCTATATGTGTATGTGGAAAAGAATCTATGGTAAAGGTTATATCTAGAAAACCAATAGAACCATCAAGGGAAGAAGTGGAAGGTAATCCAAGAAGTAGAAGCGCTAAGCTCAGGGTTGCAGAAAAAAAATAAAGTTACTTGTTCTAATTAAAAAGGGGAGTGAATAAAGTGATAATAACGGAGAAGAAGGCATACGGCAGCTATATAAATGGTAATACGGTGCTAGCACCAGAACCTGAAATATCACAAAATGGGGGGCACAAAGAAAACAATAGTAAAAAGGGGATAAAAAAAGATAAAAAAGTTTCAAGTGGAAAATTAAAGGCACTTAGAAATATAGGGGTTACTTTTATAATTGGAGTTACACTTATAGGACGTTATAGTATGATATACGGAATGCAAAGAGAATTAAATGCCATCGGTCTAGAAATTAATACTATAAATAAGGAAAATGAAAATTTAAGAGTAGAACTGGTGAAGTTTAATAACTTGCAGTATATAGAGGATGTTGCTACTAATAAACTTAATATGGTAAGTCCTACTAAATCAAATATAATGTACTGCAATTTAAAAAACGAGATGGTTAAGGCTTCGAAAAAACAATTAGATACACAAAAGGATGAAGGATTAATAAAAAATTTTTTTAGCAAGTTATTTTAACGGAGGTATATGTTTTGGATAAAAAAGTATATAGGGATAGAGTTATAATTAAGAAAAGAATGTTTATTATACTGCTAGTCCTTATATTTTTATTTACCTGCCTTATAGGAAGGTTAAGTTTTATTATGATATATAAATCCCCAAAGTATGAAAAGATGGCAGTAGACCAATGGACCAGTGAAGTTCAGATTTCTGCTAAAAGGGGAAGAATATTGGATAGAAACGGGAATGAACTTGCAGTAAGTGCTAATGTGTATAGAGTAGATTTAGACTTAAATACATTGAGAAATACCATGGAAGATTTAAAATTGACTCCGGAAGATATAGGAGCAAAGTTATCCCAAATACTTGAAATGAAAACAGATGAAATAGTAAAAATTATAAACAAAAGATTCCCAAGTGGCCTTCCTTATGGATCAGCTACATTGAAAAGAAGAATAGAGAAACCTATAGCAGATAAAGTTAGAGATTTAAAATTAAATGGCGTAATAGTTTCTGCAGATACAAAAAGATATTATCCTAATAATAACTTTTTAGCTCATGTATTAGGACACACTAATTCTGATGGAAATGGTTTGACTGGAGTAGAGCTTAGTTACAATAAGATCCTTTCAGGAGAGCCTGGAAAAAGAATAGCAGAAATGGACAGCACAAGATCTAGGGAGCTTCCATATGTTATATCTGAATTTAGTAAACCTAAAGATGGGAAAGATGTGGTTTTAACTATAGATGAAATGATACAGCATTTTGCTGAAAAAGCTGCTGACCAGGCTTTAAGCGATAATAAAGCTAAAGCTGTTACTATAATTGCAATGGATCCTAATAATGGTGAAATACTAGCGATGGTTAATAAGCCAGATTATGATCCTAATAATCCATGGATAGAAGGTAAGAATTACGAAGAACTCCAAACCTTTTGGAGAAATAGAGCAGTAAATGATGCCTATGAACCAGGTTCTATTTTTAAAGTTATTACTGCTGCTGCTGCACTTGAAGAAAATGCAATAAGTAATAGTGATAAATTTGTTTGCAATGGTTCTGTAACAATAGGGGGTAGGACAATTCATTGCTGGAAAACATCTGGACATGGAACACAAGATTTTACAGGCATACTTAAAAACTCCTGTAATGTTGGCTTTGCAGAAGTAGGTAAAAAAATAGGTAAAGAAAAGTTGTATCAATATATTAAAAAATTTGGGTTAGGCGAAAAAACTGGTATAGATTTATCAGGAGAGGCCAGAGGAATAATTAAAAAAGCTGAAAATATGGCAGACATAGATTTAGCTACAATTTCTTTTGGACAGGCAAATACAATGTCTCCTATTCAGTATTTAACAGCTTTTAATGCAGTAGCTAATGGTGGAAAGCTTATTACACCACATGTACTTAAAAAAGTAGTTCACTCTGATGAAAAGACAGGGAAAGAAGTTGTAGATGAGGAATATAGTAATTTTAATGAAAGACAAATTTTAGATAGCAATAAGGCGGCCATTTTGAGAGGTTATTTAGAAAAGGTAGTATCTGAAGGTGGAGGAAAGAAAGCCTTTATTGAAGGGTATCATATAGGTGGGAAAACAGGTACTGCACAAAAGGTTATAAATGGGGTGTATGGTCAAGGTAAATATATATCTTCATTTGGAGGTATGGCGCCAGCAGATAAACCTCAAATAACTTTATTTGTATCTATTGATGAACCAGATCCATCTAACTATTATGCTGGGCAAATTACAGCTCCAGTAGCGCAGCAAGTATTTAATGATATATTTAATTATTTAGCATTTAAAGCTGATGCCACCTCAGATGAAGTAGCAGAAAGTCTTAAAAAGGATGTAGTTATTCCTGAAATAAGAGGTATGAAAAAAGCGGATGCATTAAAGGTATTAAAAGAGTATAATTTAGATTATCAAGTGGAACAAAATGGAGAGTATATCGCGGATATTAATCCAAAACCTGGATATACTGTGAAAGAAGGAAGTAAGATTCTTCTTTACACAGGAAATTCTTCAAATTATAATAATAAAGTGGTAGTAGTTCCAAGTATAACTGGATATAGTATTGAAAGAGCGTCAGAACTTTTAAATAGCTTAGGACTTAAGGTTCAGTATGAAGGATATGGACTTATATATGATCAAAGCTTAGAGGAAGGTAAGGAAGTATCTAAAGGAACTACGGTTTTTGTAAGATTAGAAGAAGTAGGAGATTAATTACAGTGAACGGCTTGCCGTTCACTGTTATACTGTAAAGGGGTGTTTAAAATGCTTTTAAGAAAATTATTAAAAGGATTAGATTATAAATTATTAAATGGTGATGATAATTTAAAAATTAACAATATAAACTATGATTCAAGAAAAGTAACGAATGGAGATATGTTTGTTGCTATAAAAGGATATAGTACCGATGGACATAAGTTTATACACAAGGCATATGAAAATGGAGCAAAGGTAATCCTATGTGAAGATATACTTGATGATATGCCAAAGTGCACTATTATAAAAGTTTCAGATAGTAGAAAAGCACTAGCAATTGCAGCATCAAACTTTTATGAGAATCCTAAAGATAAGCTTAAAATAATAGGAGTTACAGGTACCAATGGAAAAACTACTTCTACATTTATGATAAAATCAATACTTGAAACAGCAGGTTATAAAGTAGGTCTTTTAGGAACTATTGCTAATTACATTGGTAATAAAAAGTTACATGCTGATAGAACTACCCCAGAATCGTTAGAAATGCATAGTTTGTTTAAAGATATGGTAGATGATGGTGTAGATTATTGTGTAATGGAAGTATCATCACATTCGCTTTATCTAGATAGAGTTTATGGAATAGAGTTTCAGGAAGGTTTATTTACAAATCTAACTCAAGATCATTTAGATTTTCATGAGACTTTTGAGAATTATTACAAGGCTAAGTTCTTACTATTTAAAAATAGTAAGAATTCCATAATAAATATTGATGATATTTATGGTGAGAGAATATACAAGGAAGTTTTATCAAATAAAATAACTTATTCTTTAGACAAAAGTGCCAATGTAGCGGCTTCTGATATAGTTATGCATTCCCGTGGAGCAGAATTTGATATGAATTATAATAACAACAAAATTCATGTTGAAATTAATATACCGGGGAAATATAACATAATGAATGCTTTGGGTAGTGCTTCTGTGTGTATATGTGAAGGAATAGATATTGAAGTTATAAATAAGGGACTTGCAAATATGTCAGGGGTACCTGGTAGATGCGAGTTAGTTACTAAAGATTATGATTTAGGATATGATGTTATAATAGATTATGCACATACTCCAGATGGTCTTGAAAATATATTAAAGACAGCTAAAGAATTTACTTCAGGAAGACTTATAAGCGTATTTGGCTGTGGAGGAGATAGAGACAAAACTAAAAGGCCTATAATGGGTAGACTAGGCACTGAGTTAAGCGATATAGCTGTAATTACTTCCGATAATCCAAGAAGTGAAGAACCAATATCTATAATAAATGATGTAGTTTCAGGAATAGAAAAACATAATTATATAGTAGTAGAAAACAGACGTGATGCTATAAAAGAAGCTATGAAAACTGCAAAAAAAGGTGACGTAGTAGTTGTTGCAGGGAAAGGTCATGAAGATTATCAAATATTAAAGGATAGAACAATACACTTTGATGAAAGAGAAATAGTAAAGGAAATAATACAGGAATTGTACTAGAGGAAGGAGTTTTTCAAGTGGAATATATGAATTTTGATGAAATAGTAACTGCTGTAGGAGGTAAGGTAATAGTAAGAGGGAATGCCTTTGATTATGACAATATATCAACGGATACGAGAAAGATAGGGGAAAAGAGTATATTCATAGCTCTTAAGGGAGAAAACTTTAATGGAAACAATTATATAATTGAAGCAAGTAATAATGGAGCTTTGGTATGTATAGTTGATGAGCTGAATTTTAAAACGGAAGATTTAAAGGAGTATACGTCTATAATAAAGGTTGATGATACGAAAAAGGCTTTACTAGATTTAGCAGAATACTATAGAACGATGCTTAATATAAAAATTGTAGGAATCACAGGTTCCACTGGAAAAACTTCAACAAAGGATTTAACTCATGCAGCATTAAGTGGTAAGTTTAAGGTTTTTAAAACAGAAGGGAATTTTAACAATGAAATAGGACTTCCGCTTATGATGTTTAAATTAGATAGTACCTTTGATATAGCAGTACTCGAAATGGGAATGAATAATTTAGGTGAAATACACAATATGGCAAAGGCTGCTAAACCGGACATAGCTCTTATAACTAATGTTGGAATAACACATATAGAAAATTTGAAAACTAGAGAAAATATATTAAAGGCTAAATTAGAAATTACAAATTTTTTTAATAATGAAAATACATTAATAGTGAATGCAGATAATGATTTTTTATCAGAAATTGAATTTAATAATTTTAATGTCGTGAAAACAGGAATAGAAAATAAAAAAGATTTATATGCTTATAATATAATGTTAAATGAAAAAAGTATAAGCTTTACAGTTCGGGAAGATTCTACGGGAGAAGAAGAAGATTTTCATATTGAAGCACCAGGTAAACATAATGTGCTTAATGCACTCCTAGCTATAGCATGTGCTAGAAAGTTAGGTATAGAATTCAAACTAATAAAACAAGGATTTAGTAATTTGAAGTTTACTTCTATGAGATTGGATATAATAAAAGAAGAAAAGTTTACCATAGTTAATGATTGTTATAATGCAAGTCCGGATTCTATGAAAGCGGCTATAGAAGTACTTATGAACATAAACGGGGATAGGAAAATAGTAGTACTTGGAAGTATGAAAGAACTAGGACATAAAGCATATGAAGCTCATAAGGAAGTGGGAATGTTTTCAAAATTAATGGGAGTAAATACTTTAATAGCTGTAGGAGAATTCCAAGATGCTTATGAAGAAGGGTTTAAGGAAGATATAAGCAAAAGAGATATTGGGGAAGTTATAAAAGTGCAGGATACAGACCAAGCGGCAAAGGTTTTAAAAGAGTATTTAAAAAAAGATGATGTAGTACTTGTGAAAGCATCTAGAGCTATGCGTTTTGAAAAAATTGTAGAAGCTTTAAGAAGCAATTAATTCGAGGAGGTGAAGGGCTCTTAAGTAAGAGAGCCTGACTATTGATGAACAGCAAGATAATTTATTCTGTATTAGTAGCTTTTATATTTTCTGTTATAGGAGGACCAATACTTATACCAATTCTTCATAAACTAAAATTTGGCCAAAATATAAGAGAAGAAGGACCGAAAAGCCATCAAAAAAAAGCAGGAACACCAACTATGGGAGGGGTAATATTTATTGTAGCCTCTATTATATCTATGATGATATTGGTAAGAAAGCCGAGTGATGAGGCAATGTTTGCATTATATGCATTTATTGCATTTGGATGTATAGGATTTATAGATGATCTTCTTAAAATTATACATAAGAATAATTTAGGGCTTAGAGCTTATCAAAAGATGTTAATGCTCCTTTTGGTTTCTTTTGGATTCGGATTTTATGCAGCAAATAATCCTGAAATTGGAACCTCTATTATAATTCCTTTTGTAGGCAAAGCAGTTGATTTGGGAATGCTTTACATTCCGTTTATAATAATATATTTCGCAGCAACCACTAATGCTGTAAATTTGACAGATGGTTTAGATGGGCTTGCCACATCTGTTACTATACTTGTTATGACATTTTTTGTTATAGTAAGTTTTAATATGGGAAATTATACTTTATCAATATTTTGTGCAGTAGTAGCAGGAGCTTTGCTTGGTTTTTTAAGATACAATGCTTTCCCCGCTCAAGTATTTATGGGTGATACTGGATCGCTTGCATTGGGAGGAGCATTGGCTGCAGTGGCTATGATTTTAAAGCTTCCTTTATTGGTAATAATAGTAGGGGGAGTATATGTTATGGAAACATTATCTGTAATACTTCAGGTTGCTTCATTTAAGTTGACAGGTAAGAGAATATTTAAAATGAGCCCTCTTCATCATCACTTTGAGCTATGTGGATGGCATGAAACTAAAGTAGTATCAGCATTTTCTATTGCAACTGTGATACTTTGTATGATTGCATTTTTATCATTTTAAGGATTTATAAGTAATTTTTTAGGAGGTTATTATGAGAAGGCTCCAAAAGAAAAGATTCCAAAATAAAGGATTCTCAAATAAAATGGGAACTGTAGATTTTTTTCTTTTTTCAGTGATAATGTTACTCGTAGCTGTAGGAGTAATTATGGTTTTTAGTGCTAGTTCTTATTTTGCCTTTTATAAGTATAAAGACAGTATGTATTTTTTAAAGAGGCAAGGATTATGGGCAACACTTGGAGTAATATTTATGTTTATTGCCATGAGCTATGATTATCATGAAATAAAAAAACATACAAAAATAATTATGATTATTACGACACTTTTGCTCTTAGTAGTATTTGCGTTTCCAGAAAGAAATGGTGCAAGAAGATGGATACCGCTGGGACCAGCTACATTTCAGCCATCAGAAATAGCTAAGTATATGGTAGTTTTGTTTATAGCTAAAAGTATAGAAATGAAAGGAGAAAAGATAAAGACTTTTTTCCGTGGAGTAATACCTTATCTTTTAGTTGGAGGATTTTATGCTGCACTTGTATATTTAGAAAAAAACTTAAGTATAGCTACTGTTATAATGGGAGTAACTTTTATAATGCTTTTTGTGGCTGGTGCAAAGTTTTCTCATCTTTTAGCAGTAGTAGCACCAGTTGTATGTGCCGGAGCAGCAGCCATACTTTTAGTGCCTTTTAGAAGAGCTAGATTTTTTACCTACAGAAATCCTTGGATAGATCCTCAGAGAACAGGTTATCAATTAATACAGTCTTTCTTAGCATTAGGTTCTGGAGGGATTTGGGGAGTAGGGCTAGGGCAATCAAGGCAAAAGTGTTATTATATTCCTGAGCCACATAATGATTTTATATTTGCAGTTATAGGGGAAGAATTAGGGCTTATAGGGTGTGCGTTTATAGTACTGTTATTTTCTATATTTATATGGAGAGGAATAGTAACTGCTGTTAAAGCAAAAGACACCTTTGGTACAATGCTTGCTACAGGTATAACTGCAGTTATAGCAATACAGGCAATTATAAATATTTCAGTTGTTACTGGTTCTATTCCTGTAACTGGAGTTCCACTACCATTTATAAGCTATGGAGGCTCATCTTTAGTATTGAATCTCATAGCTATGGGAGTACTTTTGAATGTATCAAGACAAAAAAGTAACGGTTAAAAAGTTTGGATTATAGCATTGCAAGCATTTGCAATGCTATAATTTTGTAATAAGAAAAATTTAATAAAAATTTTAATGAAATTAATCATAGCAAGTGTTATTATTAATATATGAACAAATGGTTAGGGTGGAGAGTTGAAATGATAGAAGTTACAAACATAAATAACAAAAACAAAGAAGTAGAGGATGATACTAACGAAAAAAATGAATTTATAATAAAGAGAAGAAGAAAAAAATTTATGAAAAAATTAGTGCTGTCATTATTATTTTTAATTGGAGTTTTGATGACTTTACTTCTTAAGCATCCGTATTTTAATATAAAGGATATAAATGTAAAAAATAATAAGAATATATCTATAAGTAATGTCATAGAAACTTCTAAGATTAGCAAAGGGAATAATATTTTTTATATAGATTTAGATAGTGCTAAAAAGAACTTATTAAAGAATCCATATATATTGGAAGCTCAGATAAAAAGAAAACTACCAAGTACTTTAGTTATAACTATAAAGGAAAGGGAAGCAGTATTTTACGGGAATAAAGGAAATAAATATTTTGTATTAGACAGAAATGGAGCTGTACTTGAAGAAAGACAAGATATAAATAATATGAAACTAGTAAAACTACAAGGGTTTGATGAAAGTAAAAGCAAATTGGGTCAGCCGATTGTAGTGGATGATGAAAGAAAGATAGAAACTGCTAGAGAATTGTCTGCTCTTTTAGGAAATAAAAAGGATAACTATGGAGTTTCAACAGTAGATATAGGAGATATAACAAATATAAAAGTATATTATAATAATATTTGCATTAAACTTGGAAATAATCAAAGCTTAGACGAGAAGCTTAATAAGGCTTTTAATATAGTTTTTCAAAAGGAAGAACTAAAAGGGAAAAAGGGATATATAGATGTGAGTTTTGAAGGCAATCCTGTAGTTTTCATAGAGTAAGTAGGAGGAATTTTTTATGCGTAAGTGGACTTCACAAATAAGTTTAGCTTTAGTATGTGCAGTGCTTGGATTTACTTTAGCATATCAATTTAAAGCTATTTTAAAAAGAGAAAAATTATTAAATGTAAATCAGTATACAGCCAATAATGTTAATACGGAAATTGAACAATATAAAAAGGATAAAGAAGGATTAAATAAAAAGATAGAAGAACTTCAAACTAAATTAAATGATTATGAATCAACAGCAGCAGGAAACGATGATACTACCAAAAAACTTTTAGTAGATTTGGAAGAAACTAGACGTTTAACAGGTACGACAGATGTTCAAGGGGAAGGTATAGTGATACAACTGATACCTAATCAAGATATTTTTGGAAATAACGGAGGAATGACAATAACAGATAGGCATTTAGTTTATTTAGTAAATGAATTAAGATTTGCTGGAGCAGAAGCTATTTCCATAAATGATATAAGACTTACATTAAAGTCTGGTATAAGAATTTCTGGAAGTACTATTATAATAAATGGTGAGGATAGAGTATCACCCTCACAAAAGATAACAATAAAAGCTATAGGAGATAAAAAGAATTTAGAGGCTGCTTTGAATTTTCCAGAAACATTATCAGATTTTAAAGGTATTTCTGAGGTTAAATATGAAGTCTCTGATGATATAAAGGTTCAAAAATATAATAAAACATATAAATTTAACTATGCAAAACCTGTAGAAAAAGAAAATAAAAAATAGAGGTGACTTGAATGATTGCGTTTTTGGGACTAATAATAGGTATGATATTAGGACTTGTACTTAATATAAATATTTCAGATAAGTTTTCTCCGTATTTATCCATTGCAATACTAGCGGCTTTAGACTCTGTATTTGGAGCTATAAGAGCTAATCTTTCTAAAAACTTTCAAGCTGATATATTTATTTCAGGCTTCTTTGGAAATGCTATTATTGCAGCAGGGCTTACATATATTGGAGATAAGCTGGGTGTCCCAATATATATAGCTGCTGTAGTAGTATTCGGAGGAAGAATATTTGATAGCTTTGCAATGATAAGAAGAATTCTTATTGAAAAGATAAAATCTCGTCAATGAGGTGAATTTAATGAAAAAAAATGAGGCTAATATATTTTTGTTTATAGCTTCTATTATTATAGGAGTACTGATAGCTACAAATATTAGTTTTTCAAGACAAAGTCAAATAATGTTAAGCAGTAGGGAATACCAGGATAACTATGCTCATAAAAATCAACTTATAAATGATATAAGTAACTTAAATAGACAGTATGAAGAATATTCTAATAAGCTTCGTAAATATGAGGAAAGTATACAGGATAGAAATAAGATAAGAAATGAAATAATAAAGGAAATAGACTACAATAATAATATACTTGGTGGAACTGAAGTGCATGGACAAGGAATATTAATTACACTAAATGATGCAAGCACAGAATTTGTAGAGGACCCTTTTGAATATCAATTAAAATTGATACATAATACTGATATGGTGCAGGTAATAAACGATTTGCTGAATTCTGGTGCAGAAGCTATTTCTGTAAATGGGAATAGACTTATAGGGAATTCAAGTATATACTGCAATGGTCCTTTTTTAAGAGTCAATGGCATACAAATAAGTGCTCCTTTTTATATAAAAGCTATAGGCAATAAAGAAACATTAAAAGCATATATGCTTGGAGATGAAAACTACTTAAAGGCATTGATGTTTAGAGACATACAAGTAGATATAGAAGATTCACATGATATTATAATACCAGCTTTTAGCGGAAATTTTAAAAATAAATTTATAAAATCTTTTAAGTAAATAGATAAATTTGAAGGAATTTTGGATTTTATGAAGAATAATTAAGATTAAAAGGGGATGATAATATGTCTATTGCTGAAAATGTAATAAATATTAATCCTACTATTCCAAGTGGAGTTAAGCTTATAGCTGTATCAAAAACAAAGCCATTGGAAGATATGGATGAGGCATATCAATGCGGAATAAGAGATTTTGGAGAAAATAAGGTTCAGGAATTAATGTATAAGATAGAGCATTTTAATAAAGAAGATGTAACATGGCATTTAATAGGACATTTACAGCGAAATAAAGTTAAATACATTGTAGGCAAAGTTAATCTTATACATTCCTTAGATAGCATAAAGTTGTTAGAAGAAATAGAAAAACAATATGCTAAGACAGGGTTAATAGCTCATGTTCTTATAGAAATAAATATAGGAAAAGAACAAAATAAGTCTGGAATAATGAAAGAAGACTTAGAAGAACTATTAAATGTTATAGAAAATTGTAATTACGTAAATGTAGAAGGACTTATGACTGTAATACCTATAGGTGATGAAAATTCTTGTAGAATATACTTTAAAGAGGTTAAAAATATATTCGATAACTTAAGTAAGAGAAGTTTTAAAAATATTAAAATGAAATACCTTTCAATGGGTATGACTGGAGATTATAAGATAGCCATAGAAGAAGGTTCTAATATGGTGAGAATAGGTCAAGGGATATTCGGTAAAAGAGATTACACAATTATTAATGCTTAATAAAGGAGGAAATTTACATGGCAGGAAAAGTACTAAATAAGATGATGAGTCTTATAGGACTCGAAGATGAAATAGAAGAACTAGAAGAAGATACAGATGAGATGGAAGATGGCATATCTGGAAGTGATAATGGAAGGGAAGAATATGAACCAATAATATCATCTAATTCAAAAAAACCAAATAAAATAGTAAGTATACATACTTCTGTAAATCCAAAGGTTATGATAGTGAAACCTTCTACCTATGATGAAGTAGTGGATATATGTGACCACTTAAAAAATAGAAAGATAGTAGTGGTGAATTCTACAGGGTTAGAGCCTAAAGTAGGGCAAAGGTTACTAGACTTCATGAGTGGGGCGACTTATGCATTAGGTGGGAATTTAGAAGAAGTAGGATGTAAAATATATATAGTATCCCCTTCTAATGTAGAAGTAGATAGTGAACTTAAAAATGAATTGTCAAATAAGGGGATTTTTAGCTGGAATAAATAAGGCTGGAGGTTTATATGAACGTTATTTTATACAAAATTTTTAGTTTGTTATTTGTTGTAATGGAGTATGCAATATTTGCAGAAATAATACTTTCCTTTGTTATGAGGGGAGTAGAAAATAAATTTACTTATTTTCTACACTCTATTACAGAACCATTACTTGCTCCAGGAAGAAAAATTCAGGAAAAAATTATGCCAGGTTTTATGATTGACTTCTCTCCGATAATTGCCTTTTTTATTATATCTATATTAAGAAAAATTACATTTTCACTTATTCTTCTTTTGTAATATGATGGATAAAAAAGCATTTTTAAATGCATTGTCTTTTGAAGACAAGAATAAAGTTTCAAAGTTATATGAGAAAATATGTTTTTGCTTAAAAACAGGAAGAGAAGTGTACACAGAGGAATTTTATCCTCCAAATGTTTGGAGGTATTTGGAAAATGCTAAAGGGACTTTGGGTGTAAATGTAAGCTCATTTGGGATATTTGATGAGGCAGAAAGAAAAGTAATAGCTTTTTCGGAGAAGGAAATATGGCATTTCCCAATAAGTTTAATTAAGATACAAAATAAATCTGAATTTACTAAGTTAACTCATAGAGATTATTTAGGAAGTATCTTATCATTAGGTATAAAAAGGGAAAAGCTTGGAGATTTAATATGTGGAGATTCCTCAGCATATGTGGCAGTATATGAAGAACTGGCTGATTATATAGTATATAACTTAAAATCTGTAGGAAATAGTCCATGTATTGTGGAGATGGTTGATATATATACTGAAGATTTGCCACAGCATAAGTTTCAAGAGGAAAATATAATATCAACTTCTTTTAGATTAGATTCTATTGTTAGTTCTATAACAGGGCTTTCTCGAAGTAAAGCTTTAGATATTATAAAAGAAGGCAAGGTTATAAAGGACTATAGAGTAGAAACTGAAAAAGATGAAATCGTTCAGGAAAATTCAATACTTACTATAAGGGGTTATGGTAAGTATAAAATAGTATCTCAAGTGGGTACTACAGGCAGCGGCAGATTTAAAATATTACTAAAGAAATTTATCTAAAATGAGGTGGGCGTATGAAAACAACATCTATGGATATAACAAGTAGGGAATTTAAGAAATCCTTTAGAGGATATGACATGGACGAAGTAGAAGAGTTTTTAGAAAAGATAGCAGAAGACTATGAAACTTTGTATAAAGAAAATTCATATTTAAAAGAAAAAATAAATGCATTACAAGAAAATATTGAGCATTATGCAAAAATGGAAGATACAATTCAAAGCACGCTCTTACTTGCCCAAAATGCTTCTGATCAAGCTAAGAGAACAGCTCAAAAGGAAGCAGAGCTTGTTGTGTTAAATGCCAATGAAACAGCTCAAAGAATTTTGGATAAGGCTCATAATGAAGTAATGAAAATAAATGATGATTTTGAGCGAACAAAGCAAGAGTTCATAATCTTTAAGACAAAGTTTAAAACTTTTATGCAATCTCAGCTAGAAGTATTTGAGACAATGGAAAAAGATTATATAAGAAGCTATAATATAGGTAACTATGTAGATAAAAGTAAAAATGATAGTTTAAATCTAGAGGAATTAGGAAATAATATAAGCATAGAACTAAGTAATGATGAAAGTTTCATGAAAAAAGATTTAGAAGAAACTAAAGTTCTTGATACTGAAGAATTAAATCAAATTAAGAGTTTTTTTGCAGAAAGATAATAAAAAATCTCGCTCGTCAGAGTGAGATTTTTTATTGAAAATTTATTTATCCTGCTAATTAAGAGAGGGGATAGAAATATGAAAGAACTAAGTGTGAAGCTAAAGGATAGGGAATACAAAGTATATATAACTTCATCTATGGATAGATTTTCACAAGCTTTAATTGAAAATAAGATAAAAGATAAGGATTCAATGTTTATAATTACAGATGATAAGGTGCATTCGATTTATAAAGATAGTATTGAAAAATTGAAGGAACAATATAACGTGAAGGAATATTGTTTTAAAGAAGGGGAAGAAAATAAGAACATAAATACGGTTCAAGGAATATACTCTTTTTTAATAGAAAATAACGCAAATAGAAATAGTTTATTAATAGCATTAGGTGGAGGTGTTGTAGGAGATATAGTTGGGTTTGTAGCCTCTACTTATATGAGGGGAATAAGATATATTAACATACCTACAACTCTTTTATCCCAAGTAGATAGTTCTGTAGGAGGAAAAGTAGGATATAACTATAATGGCGTGAAAAATATAATAGGAAATTTTCATCATCCAGAGTTTGTGTATATATCTACAAATTTCTTGAAGACATTAGAACAAAAGGAGTTCCAAGGAGCATTAGGGGAAGTAGTAAAATATGCACTTATTAGAGATAGTAGTTTTTTAAACTTTTTAAATGAAAATTATAAGGGTATATTGGAAAAAGAAACAGATAAAATGATTCATATAATAAAAAGCTCTCTTAAGATAAAATCAGAAATAATAAAAGATTATTTAAATGATAGAGGAATCAGAAATGTATTAAACTTTGGGCATACAGTAGGTTATGCTATTGAAATGAATTCAGGAGGCAAATTAACTCATGGGGAAGCTGTAGCGCTGGGTATGCTTACCTCAATAAAACTTTCTGAAAACATATGTAAGTTAAGAAGGGACTTATATGGGAATATCGTTAACTTATATGAAAAGCTAAGGCTTCCTACAAAGTATAAAGTTGACAATTATACTTTATTTATGTATGCTATTAATCGTGATAAAAAAAATGATGATAAAATAAGATTTGTATTATTAGAGGACTTGAATAAGCCAAAAGTAAAAGTAGAAATAAATAAAAAAGATATTATAAATGCATTAAAAAATAGCATATCTTGAAGGAGGAAATAATTATGATAATAGGAATAATAGGAGCAATGATTGAGGAAGTAGAGCCAATCATAAATGAAATGAGTATAGAAAGAAAGCTTAGTAAAGCACAAATGGAATTTAACCTAGGAAAAATATGGGCGCATGATGTGGTTGTTGTTAAGAGTGGTATAGGTAAGGTAAATGCAGCAGTATGCGCACAAATACTTATAGATGAATTTAATGTTGATAAAGTTATAAATGTTGGAGTAGCAGGAGGGGTAGGAAAGGATGTACTTCCTGGGGATGTAGTTATTGCAGATAGTTTAGTACAACATGATTGCGATTCAACTGCATTTGGAGAAAGAAAAGGACAAATTCCTAGAATGGATACATTTGATTTTAAATGTCATGATGAATTAGTTTTAAAAGCAAAAGCAGCTTGTGAAAAAGTAAGTGAATGTAAATGTTTTGTGGGGAGAATAGTTACAGGAGATCAATTTATAGCTGATAGGGAAAAAATTATTTGGCTAAGTGAAGAGTTTGGCGCTCTTGCATGTGAAATGGAAGGTGGAAGTATTGCTCAAGTTTGCCATTTAAATAATGTGCCTTTTGTAATAATAAGATCTGCATCTGATAATGCTAATAATGGAGCACATATAGAATATGAAAAGTTTAAACCAATAGCTGTAAAAAATTCTATAGGTATTCTTAAGAATATGATAGAAACTATGTAGGTGATAAAGGAATGGAAAATTTATTGGTAGACATAAAAAATGGTGAAAGGATAAAAGTAAGAGTAAAAGATATCGAGATAGGTGGAAGTGAAAAAATAATAATGTCTGGACCATGCGCTGTAGAAGATTATGATACTATGATTAAAATTGGAAAGACATTAAAAGATTTAGGTGTTCATATGTTAAGAGGTGGAGCTTTTAAACCAAGAACTTCACCGTATTCCTTTCAAGGTCTAAAATTTGAAGGTATGAAGATACTAAATGAAGTAAGTAAAGTTACAGGGCTTCCAGTGGTATCCGAAATAATGGATACTCGTGATGTAGAAGAAGGAATAAAGTACATAGATATGATTCAAATAGGCTCTAGAAATATGTACAATTATAGCCTTTTAAAAGAAGTGGGAAAAACCAATAAGCCTGTACTTTTAAAAAGGGGTATGAGTGCAACTTTAGCAGAGTGGATTTATGCAGCGGAATATATCATGGCAGAAGGCAATATGAATGTAGTTCTTTGTGAAAGAGGAATAAGAACATTTGAAAGTTATACAAGAAATACTTTGGATTTAAATAGTGTAGCGGTGATAAGACAAAAATATAGAATACCTATAATAGTTGATCCAAGTCATGGAACTGGACTGAGAGAACTTGTTTTACCCATGAGTATGGCCTCTTTAGCTGTGGGAGCTGATGGACTTATGATAGAAAGCCATATACATCCAGATAATTCTGTTTCAGATTCTAGAGAAACGATTTCTATGGAAACCTTAAAGAATATTATAAGTAAAATTAATAATAAAGAACTTTTATAGATTGCTAAAATATGAGTTTGAAATCAATTTACTTATAAAGAAAGTCTGTTTAAAGAACCATAAATTGCTTTAAGGATTTTACAAGAATAATTTAATTTATTAAAGATAAAATAACTATAGTTATAAAAATTCATCCTTAAGGAGAAAGGGGATAATTATAGTTATGGATAAATCTGAGTTAGATTATTTTAGAAAAAAGCTTGAGAAAGAAAAAGATGATGTAATAGAAACATTACATTTAATGAAGAGAAATGATACTATAGATTCCAATGTATCCTTTTTAACTGAACTTTCACTATATGACAATCATCCTTCAGATTTAGCAAGTGAGGTATATGACAAAGAAAGAGGATTGGCTTTAAAGGGAAATGAGATAAGTATATTAAATAAGATAAATGATGCATTAGATCGTGTAAAGGATGAAACCTATGGGAAATGCCAGGAATGTGGAAAAGATATAAATGAGGAGAGATTGGAATTTGTACCTTATGCAGAGTACTGTGTAAATTGTCAAAGCCTCAATCATAGTGGGTTTAACGTAAAACTAAATAGTCGTGCTTTTCAACCTAAGAATAGGCCTATAGAAGAAAAGGTAATCCAAAATTTTGATTATACAATTAATGATTATGATGAGGCTGCTTTTGATGGAATGGACTCTTATGATGATGTAGGATTTTTCAATAAAAGAGAAAATATATTTGAAGATGACTATTATGAAGACCATGAAGGTATTGTAGATATAGTAGACACTATAAGTAACGAACAATATAGAAAAACTATAGAGTAAATATTAATTATCAAATAAATAATGGTGCATATATTGAGGAAATATCTAAAATAATTGATATAGATTAAGCTATAAAAATGTTGTAAGGTTCTATAGGTTATTAAAGTAAGAAATTTATAAGTAATATTATAAATTTCTTACTTTAATAGTTAGTATTTTTATTGCTAATTGTCAAAGGGGGTAGGGTGTCAATGGAAATAATTATAATAATTTTAGGAGTTATATTAGATAGAATAACTAAAATGTGGGCTCTTAAAGACCTTGCTATAGGAAGGGATTTAATAATAATAAAAAATTTCTTTCAATTCTCGTACTTAGAAAATACGGGAGCGGCTTTTGGGATATTTAGAGATAAGACTATATTCTTAGCTATAATTACATTTGTAATTGCAATAGGTATATTATTTTATTTATTTAAATACAAGCCACAATCGTTGATATTAAGATTATCTTTAGCTTTTATCATAAGTGGGGCTATAGGAAACCTCATTGATAGAGTCTATTATAAATACGTAGTAGATTTTATATTATTACATTATAAAGATATGTATTATTTCCCTACATTTAATGTTGCAGATATATTTGTGACAATGGGAACAGCTTTGTTAGCACTTTATGTTATAAAGGAAGAGAAAAATGGAGAATAGAAAATTTTTAATAACTGAAGAAAATAAAAGTAAAAGACTCGATACGTTTTTGACAGAAAACTTCGATGGAAAATCCAGATCTTTTATACAAGGACTTATTGAAAAAGAAGAGGTTTTAGTAAACTCTAATATTAAAAAAAGTAATTATAAACTGAGAGTAGGAGATGAAGTACAAGTAAATATTCCTGATCCTACTCATGTTAATATAGAACCAGAAGATATACCTATTGATATAATTTATGAAGATAGTGATGTTATAGTAGTAAATAAACCTCAGGGGATGGTAGTACACCCTGCTCCAGGAAATTATGAAGGTACTTTAGTTAATGCTCTTTTAAATCACTGTAGTGATTTGTCCGGAATTAATGGAGTTGCAAGACCTGGAATAGTTCATAGAATAGATAAAGATACTTCGGGAATACTTGTTGTTGCTAAAAATGATAATGCTCATAATAAGTTGTCAGAGCAGTTTAAAGAACATTCAATTACTAGAGTGTACTTAGCGCTAGTTGAAGGAATAATAAAGGAAGATGAAGGAACTATAGATGCACCGCTTGCAAGACATCCGAAGGAAAGGATAAAAATTGCAATAGTACCTAGTGGTAGAAGAGCAGTTACTCATTATAAGGTAATTAAAAGATTTAAAGAGCACACCTTAGTACAGTGTAAGTTGGAAACAGGAAGAACTCATCAAATAAGAGTACATATGTGTCATATTGGTCATCCATTAGTGGGCGATCCCGTATATGGATACAAAAAGCAAAAATTCAATTTGGAAGGTCAAATGCTTTATGCACAAAAGCTTGGATTTATACATCCCAAAACTAATGAATATATTGAATTTCAGTGTGATATTCCAAGTTACTTTAAAAATGTATTAGATATTTTAGAAAAACAGTTGAAATAATATTAAATTAATGATATTCTAATTGTAGAAATAAGTTTCCTTTAAGTGGTCCTGTGAGATCATAAGGCGCGATATAGATAGTAGAGTATAAGTGCGTCTTGATTCACAGATCAAGGCGCTTTTTTATATTTTGTGAAAGGTGGTTAAAAAATGGAATTAAAAGCAGTTATTTTAGATGACAAGGCAATGAAAAGAGCATTAGCTAGGGTAGCACATGAAATTATAGAAAAGAATAAAGGTGTAGAAGATATTGTTTTAATAGGAGTAAAGAGAAGAGGGGTACCTCTTGCACAAAGAATAGCTAAAAATATTGAAGAATTTGAAGGTGTTAAGGTTCCAGTAGGCAGTGTAGATATTACATTGTATAGAGATGATTTAACTACTTTAAATGAGGATCCAAATATAAATAATGATAAAATAGAAGTTGAAATTAAGGGTAAGAAAGTAATTATAGTTGATGATGTAGTATATACAGGAAGAACAGTAAGAGCTTCTATAGATGCAATATTTCATAATGGAAGACCTAATATGATACAGCTTGCAGTTATGGTAGATAGAGGTCATAGAGAGCTTCCTATAAGACCAGATTATGTGGGAAAAAATATACCTACATCCCACGAAGAAATAGTTTCAGTAGCAGTAAGTGAAATAGATGGAGAAGATTCAGTAAAAATTTATGAAGTATAAGCTTTGTATAAAGCTACTATATACTTTTAAATTAGCCCAGAGAGGCTAAAAAGGGGGAAAATAAATGAAAAATTATGTAGATGTAAATGAAAAGTTACCTATTCTAAAGACAATACCATTAAGTTTTCAGCACTTATTTGCAATGGTAGGAGCTACTATACTTGTACCTATGCTTACAGGTATGAGTCCATCTATAGCACTCTTTGCTAGTGGTGTTGGAACGCTCTTATATATTTTATGTACTAAGGCAAAATTACCTTCATACATTGGTTCGTCCTTTGCATTCATTGGACCGATGACAGTTGCATCTTCTGCATACGGAAAACAAGCAATGCTTTCAGGAGTTATAGCAGCAGGTATCGTGTATGTGATTGTATCATTAATAATTAGTTATACTGGGACAAATTGGATAAATAAATTACTGCCTCCAGTAGTAGTTGGAGCTGTAGTTATAGTTATAGGATTAGGACTTGCAGGTGTCGCAATAAACTGGGCAGGCCTTAATGAAGCATTTACCTCTCCTTCTATGGAAGGCGTGCCAAGATGGGCGTGGATTGCAGTTTCAATGATAACTTTAGGTGTTGGTGTGCTTGGAACTATGTACTTCAAAGGATTTTTAGGGGTAATTCCTATACTTATAGCAATGATAACAGGATATATAGCTGCTTTTATGTTAGGAGCAGTTCCGGATGAAAGTATAAATAAGATTTTACAAGCACCATTATTCCAACTACCACCTTTTATGGCTCCAAAGTTTAATTTAAATGCAATGATACTTATGGCACCAGTATCATTTGTTACACTGGCAGAACACATAGGTCACGTTTACGTAGTTAATAATGTGGTTGGAAAAGATTTTACTAAAGATCCAGGTCTGCACAAATCAATACTTGGTGATGGAGTAGCTACAATATTTGCTGGACTTGCAGGAGGTCCTCCAAATACAACTTATGGAGAAAATATAGGAGTTATGGCTATAACTAGAGTATATAGTGTATGGGTAATAGGAGGGGCTGCAATACTTGCAATTATACTTTCCTTTATAGGACCTGTAGCAGCCATAATACAAACTATGCCAATGCCTATAATGGGAGGAGTAAGCATACTACTCTTTGGAATAATAGCTTCTTCAGGATTTAGAGTGTTTGTAGAAGATAAGGTTGATTTTAGCAAAAAAAGGAATTTGGTTATATCATCTGTTATAATAGTTTTAGGTATAGGTGGAGCAGCAATTAAGTTTACAGTAAATGGAGCTCCTGTAGAAATAGCAGGTGTAGCTCTTGCAACTTTAGTGGGAATAATATTAAATATAATACTTCCTAAAGTGAGTAAATCAGAAGAAGAAGTACCCAATTCATTAGATGATAAAGAATCAAAGGCAGTATAAGTTAGAAATAAGATGCTAGATAGTAAAGTTAGGGAAGTTTGCGAATGCAAACTTCCTTTTTAAGTTATTTTATTATGGTAATAATTAAAAATTTATTATAAAATGAATAAATGATGATATATAATCTATATTTAGGAGGTAGCTAATGTTAAGAATTTGGGGGAAACTCATAAAAGATAATAAAATAATTAAAGATAAAGTAATTGAACTTGTAATAAAAGATACATATCAAGAAGCTTTAAAAGAAGCAGTAACGGAAATATGCAAGGAAATGGATGTTGCTAAACCTTACTGGCTTAATCACAATTTAGAAGAATACAATAACAGAAATAAAACTTCTTTTGATGAAAATAATTTTATTGAAGAAATAGATTTTGATAAATTTGAGATTGAAGAATTAGAAGTAGAAAAAAGATAGAAAATATAAGCTGTAATATATGGAGGAAATATATGAATAACCTTATGGAATTCTTTACATATTTAGATCCAATAGTTACTATAATGGCAAAGATGGCTTTTATATTCTTATCATATAAAGCTATACAAACTATGAATGTATATATATATTTTAAACGATTGGAAAAATAGTGTTATAAGAATGTATTAATTTAATAGTTAATATATAAAAAGCTTCAATAATTTTATTGAAGCTTTTTTAAGTTTGGTTTTTCAGGAGTTATATATATAGTTTTATTTGTATAATATATGACCATACCAGGTTTTGCACCGTTTGGCTTATGAACATGGCGAGCTTCAGTATAATCTATAGCAACTTTAGAAGAATCTTTAGCCTTGCTATAATAAGCTGCTAAATTCGCTGCTTCATCTAATGTTGTTTCAGGTAAATTTCCCTTATGCTTTATAATTACATGTGAACCTGGAATTTCCTTTGTATGAAGCCATAGGTCATTTTTATCAGCAAATTTTAGAGTTAAAAAGTCATTTTGAATATTGTTTTTACCTACATATATATCTATACCATCAGAGGATATGAAATGCATGGGCTTACTTTTTTTATCCTTCCTTTTGGAATCTTTCTTGAATTTTATATATCCAGTTTCCATAAGCTCATTTTTAATTTCATCAATGCTATTGTAATCCTCAATATTTAGTATGTTTGTGAGTACAGATTGTAGATATCTAATTTCATCTTTAGTGCTCTCTATTTGTATTGATGCAGCTTCTTCAGATTTTTTTAATTTATTGTATTTTTTAAAATACATTTGTATGTTTTGAGAAGAGGACTTATTTGGATCTAGTTTTATCTTAACAAACTCCCCATCTTCACTATAATAATTTAAAACTTCTATAGTTTCACTGCCTGGTTTTATATTATATATGTTGGCGGTTAAAAGTTCTCCGAATATTCTATACGTATCCTTTTCTGCACACTCTTTTAAGTTGTTTTTAAGTATATCTAATTTTTTTAAGCATCTGTCTAAATTTGTATTTACAAGTTTTTGTAAGTTAGATGACCTACTAGATAATCTATCTTCTTTATCCTTTTCAGCATAGTATTTATCTAAAAGCTTTGAAGGAGAATTATATTCTATATAATCATAGTCATTCATATAAGTTAACTTGATGCAGTGAAAATCTTTTAAACGATTTTCCAGAGAATATGTTGCAAAATAAAAGTTTTTATTATATAAATTATTAAACACATCATATATATAATCATTAATAACATTTAAGTTTTCTAAAGAAAGAGTAATATTTTCTAAAGTTAATCTATTGAGTAATTCTTTAGAAAATCCAGTGCTTACTCCTGTAAATACTTTAGAGAAGAAATTCTTATCTACTTTTAGTTCTGATTCGGTAACAAATTTAGATAAATCTTCGTATGTATAATTAAAAGGATTTAATTTTTCTGAAGAAGGTGGATATACAAACTTTATTCCAGGATAAAGACATCTAATGCTATTTATATCTGGAGTAACATGTTTTATGCTATCCATTATCATATTGTCTTTAGCACGTACTAAAGTTACATTGCTATGTCTTCCCATTATTTCAATTACTAAAGTATAAATGCTGTCAAAACCAAATTCATCTTTGCTTTGAAAATCCAAAAATAATACTCTATCCGATTCAAGCTGTCTGACATCTACAATTCTAGAACTAGTCAAATATTTTCTTAAAAGCATACAAAACATAGGCGGAGACATGGGATTTTCTTTTGTTATATCTGTAAAATGAATTCTAGGATACACAGCACTAGCACTTATAAGAAGCTTAAAAATTACTCTATCCTTTTTTATGGATAATAGTAATTCATCTTTTTCGGGTTGATTTATTTTTTCTACCTTACCTCCAATAATTTTATCCTTAAATTCTTGGGCGAGGCTATATAAAAAAATACCGTCTAATGCCAAAGTAATCATCCTTTCAAAACAATGTATGAGTAAAGGTAAATTATGGCCTTTTCTCGTAGTATATAGTATAACATTATAAAAATTTAAAATAAAGATATATTTAATTATTGATATTATTTACGTAAAGTAGTAAACTATTTCTGATATTTTTTAGGAGGTATAAATTATGAAATTTGTTAAAATGCATGGAAATGGGAATGATTTTGTCGTTATTGAAGATATTGATGGTATATATAAAGAGAATTATGGAGATATAGCTAAGAAGTTATGCGATAGACATTTTGGAGTAGGGGCAGATGGGCTTATTATTGTAACTAAAAGTACCATAGCACCTATACAAATGATAATAATTAATGCAGATGGGTCTTATGCATCTATGTGCGGAAATGGAATAAGATGCTTTGCAAAGTATGTATATGATAATAATATAGTAAAAGAAAAAAGTATGAAAATAGAGACAGGGGACGGAATTAAAGAAGCGTTCTTAGAAGTTAGTAATGATAAAGCAGTTACTATAAAGATAGATATGGGAAATCCTTCTTTCAAACCTGAGGATATTCCAGCAAATAGCGATGATGAAATAATAGAAAAAGAGATACAGGTAAATGATAAAACTTATACAATAACTTCATTACTTATGGGTGTGCCTCATACAATTATAATAGGTAAATTGGAGAATTTTGACGTAACAGAAGGAAAAAATATAGAAAAATACAAATTATTTCCAAACGGAACGAATATTAACTTTTGTGAGATTATAGACAGAGAAAATATCAAAGTAAAGACCTGGGAAAGAGGAGCAGGTCCTACTTTAGCTTGTGGTACAGGGAGCTGTGCATCTGTTGTTGCATGTAATAAATTAGGAATTGTAAGTTCAAAAGTGCGAGTAGAGTTGCCAGGAGGAATACTTGACATAGAAGTTGACCCTTTAGGAGTGTTTATGAAGGGACCTGCTGAAACAATATTTGTAGGAGAGTATAAATTAGAGTAATGACGCTTATTAAAAGATATATTTTGTTAGTAACACTAATATTTTTAGTGATAGTTACTTGTTCTTGTAATAGAAATAAAGTAAATGACAATGTTCCCCAGGTGATTTTACCTAAGTATTCTAAAGTTTCTATATTAAGAAGTGAAGAAAATAATATAAGTGTTTTTCAGGAAAAAGAACTATCTTTAAAAAGCATAGAGAAACTAAAAAATATAAGTGATATAAAATATAATAACAAAAACAATATATATGTATTTAAAGAGATAATTTCTAAAGGGGAAAATTTTAATAAAAGTATTATTAAGATATTGAGTTTAAATGGAGAAAAAGTTTTACAGGATTTTTATACTGCTGAGGATATGAAGTTATCCCCTAATGCTAACTATTTAGCATATAGAAGCTTTAAAGAAGATTCATTTGATAGTGCAGAAGGACTTAAAATATATGATATAAGGATGAATAAACCTATTCTAATTAATAATCAAACATTGGTATCTGGAAGTTTATATACATGGCTAAATGAAGATGAAATATTATACTATGGGGCATCAGATGACAAAGGGGTAAATATTTTCAAATACAATATAAAAAATGAAGAGGAAACATTATACACACCTCTACTTAATGGATATTGTAAATTTTTTATCCCTTATAAGGATAACATACTTATGTTGTTAGATAATGGAGAATCAAATAATTTAATGATATATAGTAAGAGTGATAACTCGCTAAAAAAATTGGATATAAGTTTTGAAATCATATATGATGGAATATATAATGAAAAACAAAAAGAAATATTTATGATTGCAGCTGAAAATGGAGAAGAAGCTAATTTGTTTAAATTATCTCTAGATGATTTAAGTTTAAACAAGGTAAATTATGAGTTCCCTAAATCACTAGATCCTAATGGAGGATTAGCAATAGATGATAGAGGATTTATATATTATCTAGGATATTCCGAAGATGATAAATTAAAAAATGATGTGTTTATATATAATGAAGATGAAGATTCTAACGTATTAATTTCTGAGGAACCGTCATACTATAAAATAATAAGTGAATAATTAAATGAAGTGACTCATTTATATAATTTTTAAAGAATTGTATAAATAAAGTCACTTTTTTGTTTTATATGATTATTTCTAAGAATAATGGATAGTATCTTAAATGGATAATAAAGGAAAGGTGGTGAGTGATTTGGAATTAAGGTATATAGATGTAGATACGCTGAAAATAAGTAGTGAAGCACTTAAGCTTATACCTATGGATATATCTCGTAGATACTCAATATTGCCCTTTAAAATTGCTCAAGATAAGCTCCAGTTGATTTCGGCAGAGGATTTGAATGCTTATACAATAGAAGAACTAAAGTTTATTTCTAAAAAGAAAATAGAAGCATTTAAAGGAGATAAAGAAAAAGTTTTAAATTTAATATATAAAAATTATGAAGTAAAAGAAGCACAAGAGACAGTATATAAATTAAATGAAGCAGAAGAGAACAAAAATCAACTTATTAAAAAGGAAAATTTAAATTCACCAATTATAAAAATTTTAAACTATATTATAACTGAAGCTATACTTAAGAAATCAAGTGATATACACTTAGAACCTAATAACCATAATGTTACTATAAGATTTAGAATAGATGGGGTTTTATATAGGGTACAGGAGATACCAAAGAACATATTTAATCAAATTACAATAAGAATAAAGATATTAAGTAATTTAGATATTACAGAAAAGAGGATACCTCAAGATGGGAAATTTGAGTATAAAGCAAATTCTAAAATTTATGATATAAGAGTATCAAGTATGCCAACAATTTATGGAGAAAAATTGGCTTTAAGAATTCTCTATAAAGATAGTGAAAATATATCTCTTTCAAAGCTGGGATTTGATAATAAGGGTATACAACTAATAAAGAGTTTTCTAAATATTCCTTATGGAATGATACTCGTTACAGGGCCTACAGGTAGTGGCAAAACTACAACTCTGTATTCAATGATAAACGAGATAGATAAGGAACACAAAAATATAATTACTATAGAGGATCCTGTAGAGTATTATGTGAAAGATATAAATCAAATAAATGTAAATAATAAAACAGGACTTACTTTTGCAACTGGTTTAAAAAGCATTTTAAGACAAGATCCAGATATGATATTGGTAGGAGAAATAAGAGATGAAGAAACGGCACAAATAGCAGTGAGGGCAGCAATAACAGGGCATTTGGTTTTTTCTACGTTACATACTAGTGACATAGCTTCGTCAGTTTTAAGACTCTTAGATATGAAGGTTCCACCCTATTTAGTATCAGATGCACTTGTGGGAATTATATCTCAAAGACTTGTAAGAAAACTATGTTCCCACTGTAAGGATATGGGGAATAGGGGTGAATGTCCATACTGTAGCGGAACTGGTTACAGTGGAAGAACTGTAATCTATGAGGCTATCAAAATGGATGAAAATCATAAAAAGATAATTGCTAGGAACTTTTCCATAGATGAATTTAATAAGTATAATACTTCACTACATCATATACCTCTCAAGGAAAATGCATTAAGTCTTGTAAGTTTAGGAGTTACAAGTCTTAATGAAGTGAAAAAAGTATAGGTGGGTGAAAATATGTATAGTTATAAAGCCCAAAAATTAGATGGTAAATATAAAAAAGGTATATTTAAGGGTGAAGATATTGAAGAGCTTGAATGCGATTTAAGAAAAAATGGATGGTACCTTTTAGGTTATAAAAAGAAAGTCCATTTTTGGAATTTTAATAGAAAAATAAACAAGAATACTTTATATATGTTATGTAAAAGCCTTGAAATGTTATTAAAGTCAGGAATAAATTTAATTCAAGCTATAAATTTAATGTCAGATAAGACTAAAAATAAAAAGTTAAAGGAAAGCTTGATTGAAATATATGAGGCTATTTTAAAGGGGGAAAGTCTTTATTCTTCTTTAAAGCTTCAAGAAAAAATATATCCATCACTTTTTATAGAGATGATGTTTGCTGGAGAACAAAGTGGAAAGCTTGAAGAAATATTGAACAATCTAGCAATGCATTATAAAGAAGAGATGAAACTTATACAAAAAATAAAAAAAGCATTTATATATCCCTTCATAGTTTTTATAACGTCAATATGCATTACATCATTTCTTATAACAAATATACTTCCTGAATTTTTACAAACCTTAAAAGATCTTGGTGGGGAAATACCTACATATACAAAGTTTATAATTTTTGTATTCCAAGTAGCATATAACAATACCTTTTTCATTATAGCAATTTTAATTTTTACATCTATAGGAATTGGGTCGAAATTAATTAATAAAATAAAAGATTGCAAAGGAGTAGTGTACAAAATGCCGTATTTAGGCAATTTGTTTAGGAATTATGAACTCCAAAAAATATTCTATTATCTTGGCTTTTTATTGTCATCTGGCATAGATATATTGAGTTCTTTGGAGAAGCTTCAATGTTCATTAAGCAGTACATTTTTAAAACAAAAGATATTAGAAGTGCTAAATAAACTTAAAAGTGGAGAAGCAATCTCAGAAGCTTTTGGAGAATTGAATTTAATTGATAAAGAAAAGATTATCATGTTAGAAGTAGGAGAAGAAGCGGGAAATATAGAAGAAATGTTGCTTAAGGTAGCAGATATGTATTTACAAGAAATTTATGAGAAAGTAGATAAGTTATCCATATATTTAGAACCTGTGATGATAATTATAGTTTCTTTCATGGTAGGAAGTATAGTTGTAGGACTTTTGATTCCTATGATAAATATTATGGATTTAATAGCTTATTAAATTAAGTTAAATTAAGGAGGAGATAGTAAAAATGAATAAAAAAAGTATGGAAAATATCATTTGTAAGAGAGGTGTAAAGAAAGGCTTTACGTTAATAGAGCTTTTAATAGTTATATCAATAGCACTTATACTTATGAGTTTTATGCTTCCAAAATTTAATGGATATATGACAAAAGCTAAGAATTTAAAAGCTGAAAATGAAGCGCAACAAATATACACTGCAGCTATGGCTAGTTATGGAGAAAGGGGAGGCAAATTTGATGGAGAACAAATAGAACAAGATATTGTAGAGCTTGTAGGGGATGTATCAAGTTTATCTGCTGTACCAAGTGATGATATACTTACAATAAGTTTTATGTTGGAAAATAGAAAATATTCCTTTGTTATAGACCCTAAAAAGAACAATTATAAATTAAGTCCATCGGATGATAATACAAGTGAAGACAATAATGAGTTATAGAATAATTTCGGTTAAGAGGCGAACTAAGTATTGAGAATGATTAAGAAAGGTTTTACTTTAATAGAAACATTAATGGTTATGAGCATAATAGGAATTTTAATATCCTATGGAATATTTAAACATAATTACTTTGTTAAATTACAAAATGGGGTGGATTATAAGTTTTGTAATAACTCTATAGTAAATATAATAAATAATTCAAAACAGTATTGCAGAGAAAATAATATAACTGGTTCATTAAAATTTAATAAGGGTAGTGGTACTATAGTTCTAAGCTGTAGCGGTATACCGATATATAGGTATAGTATCCCTAGTAATTTTAGATTTACGTATATAAATGCGTATGACAGTATTATTTTGATAGATAACTTAGGATTTACCACAAGTGCTTGTACAATTAAATATTTAGATAGGATGGAGGAAGAGCATGTACTTTCATTATGTGTGGGGACAGCCCATGTTCAAATCAAATAAAAAAGGTTTTTCAATCATAGAAGTATTGTGCAGTATATCTATATTATCTATAACGATAACTGTGAATACATCAATGATAGTAAATAGTTTAAGAATAAAAAACTACAATGATAACTTACAAAGGTATTCTTATTTTACAGAAGCATTAAAAAATAATTTAGTATACAATTTAGAATTTAAAAATCTCACGTCTTTGAAAAATAAGAAACTATATATTGGTGAAAGTGATTTCAAGGTAGATATTCTAAAAGAAAATAGGCTAAATGAAATAATAAAATCTTCACCTCCGAACACCAAGGCTTATATAGAATTAATGCTAAATGAAGAAGAAGAAAACTATATAATTTCTATTAAACTATATTATCCACAAGAAAAGATAAATATAAGGACAGTATGGCGAGGAGAAAAAGAGGCTTTACCCTTATAGAGCTAATAATATCATTGGCTTTAATAGGAACTATAAGTTTAATAGGAATAAAAAGTTTGGTGTTAAACAGTAAGCTTTATTACTTGGAGGTAAATAAAGATTTAGAAGAGTTTTATATAAACGAAGCTTTTATATTTATAGAATATAAAATTAGTAAAAGTACAAGTGTAGAGAAGACAAGTAAGTATGGAAGAAGTATGATAAAGCTTATCTCTGATAGACAAAGTTTTATTGAACTTTATGGAAGTACCCTTATCATAGCTTATGATACTGAGTATCCTACAAATTATAATAATATTATGTATAGTATAAAAGGATTTGACGTTGATGAAAAAGGTAATGTGATTTATATAAAAATAATAGATAAATACGGAGATGAATATGAAAGGTGTTTTGGCAAAAGAGGAGCAGAGGTTTTATCTTAATTTATACAATGTTAATATGTACAGTTTGTATTTTGATAGGATTTTATATGTTTAAGCTTCAGTGCATGAGAGCTGTAAATATTAATCATTATATAAAGTATATAGAAGTGTATTAATAAAGGTAGGTGAAATATAGTTGTTAAAGAAGAATAAACTTGTGGAGTTAGATAGTAAATGTTTTTATTGTAAAAAGGATAAAGGAGAAGGGGAAGAGGTTATACCATTAGAACAAATAAAATATGTAAATATCAAAAGAAGAAATATTTATGTTTTGGTAAAGGGAGAAGAAGTTTTCATAAAAAGATTTACCCTTCCAAATGTAAAAGATAAATATATATTAGAGCAAATGATAGAAAGGGAAATTATTTACTATTTTAAAGATATTACTAATATGTGTTATTCCTACTATATATATGGAGAAAGTAAAAATACTCTAGAGATAATGATCTTTTGTTTGAATTGTAATGGAATAAGCAAGATAAAAGATATTGCTTTGAAAAACAATTTAAAGGCAGTATGGATTATACAAAATATCTTTTTAGAATATTTTAGTAAACATATCCTTCAGAGACAATTTGTTTTTATGTGTAATTATGAGGACAACTTATATTTGGTTGCATGTAAGGAAAAATGTATTGTCGCTACTAAAACTTTAAAGCTATTATCAGATAAAATAAATCTAAGCTGCATTTTAGAAGATTTTTTGAAAGAATGTTGTGAAAAAGATATATCTATGAATAATACAAATATATATGTGGTAAATATTGAAAAAGAATACTTAAAGCCGCTAGATAAAAAACATATATGTATTGATTTAGGAACTATTAATAAACAAGAATTTAATGCATATATGGAAAGAAGGTTAAAAGTGTGACTGAATTAAATTTTACACCTTCATGGTATATAAAAATAAGAAGAAATAGACTGATTAAATTATATAAAACTATAATGATTATTCTAGAAATAATTTTAATATTAAGTTCTTTAATCTTCATGGTTACACTTATTAATAGGAACTCTTTAAGTAGTAAAAATAAAGAAATAGCTGATAAAATAGGGAGTTTAGTTACATCTGAATATGATAAATATAATTTTGAAATTATACAAACACTCGACACAAAATTACCTAAAAGTATTAATTATTCGGAAATAACATTGGAAAATGATAGTATATTCATTGATTTCAAATATGTGGATAAAAAAAGTTACACAGATAATTTGAAATTACTTGAAAAGATAAAAGGATTTAAAATAAATTATATAGGAGTACCAACACAAAATGAAAAAGGAACATATTATAGGGTAGGGATGAAAAAAGATGAAAAATAGCAATTACAGGGATATTGTAATAAAATTCGCTTTACCTTTGTGCATTATAATATATATGAGTTATAATGTATGTATAAATATAAGTTATATAATATACTATAAAAATGTAATTAGTAAAAATAACTCTTTATACTTGACATTGATGAGTAATTCCAAACATAAAGAAGAAAACTGTAGCGAAATTCTAGAAAAAATTAGTAAAGAGAAAAACTGCATATTATCAAAGGTAATAAAAGATGACAGTAGAAATGTATTAGAAGTTAGTGTGTCTTATATAGGAACGCTTTGGGAACTTAGAGAATTTATTGAAAAAACTACTAAGGAAAAAAGTTTTCAGGATATAAACTATATTCATATTTATAATAATATATCCAAAGTTCAGTCAGAGTTACGTATTGCATTTAAAATATAAATTTATAAGTTGAATAAAGGCCGCAATACATGAACATAATATTAACAGGTATGCCGGCAAGTGGAAAAACTACCATAGCTGGTGTATTAGCTAAAAAATTATCTTCATAGAAGAATAAATATTTACAAGAATCCAGATATAATAATTAATACAAAAACGCTTGGGAAACAAGCTGTAGCAGAGTATGTAATTAAGAACATAGAAGATACTAATTTACATAAGTAAGTATTGAAACATGAAATATTTATCATTATTATTTGCAAATAATCACAACTTTTGATAAAATATCATTGTTGCGCGAAAAGGACTTATGGAGGTGCATAGGTAATGTTACAACAAAGGATAGAAAAGTTAAGAGAACTTATTAAGAAAAAGGGAATAGATGCAGTTTTACTTATAAGTAATCCAAATAGAAATTACATGACTGGTTTTACTGGTGATGAAAGTTTTGCAATACTTACATTAGATAAAGGGATATTTATTACAGATTCAAGGTATACAGAGCAAGCTCAGTCACAAGTAGAATATTATGAAGTAAGGCAATATAAAGGAGTTATAGCAGATTATCTAAATGAAGTAATAGATGAACTAAATATAAGAACTTTAGGATTTGAAGAAGACATACTTACATTTAAAGAGTATAGTACATATAAAGCAAAGTTTAAATGTGAACTTATACCTATGGAAGGTATGGTAGAAAGATTAAGACTAATAAAAGATAGTGATGAAATATCAGCTATAAAAAGAGCAGCTGCTATTGCAGATAATGCTTTTGCAAAGATACTTCAATTTGTAAAACCAGGTATGACCGAAAGGGAAGTTGGAGTAGAACTTGAATATTGGCTAAAAAGATTTGGTGGGAGTGGACTTTCTTTTCCATCTATAGTTGCATCTGGTGAAAGATCATCTCTTCCTCATGGGCAGCCTACAGAAAAGGTTATAAAGATGGGAGATTTCCTTACATTAGATTTTGGATGTATTTACAATGATTATTGCTCTGATATGACCAGAACAATAGTTATGGGGAATGCTACTGATAAAATGTTAGAAATATATAATATAGTCCTAGAAGCACAAGAAGCAGCTCTTAAGGCATTTAAGCCAGGTGTTACTGGTGCGGATGTAGATAAAGTAGCAAGAGATATAATAAAACAAAGAGGATATGGAGAGTATTTTGGACATGGATTAGGGCATGGAGTGGGAAGACAGATACATGAAGAACCTAGAGTAAGTCCAATGGGAAACACTGTTTTAGAGCCAGGTATGGTTGTTACAGATGAACCAGGAATATATATTCCAGATTTTGGTGGTGTAAGAATTGAAGATTTAGTTCTTATAACTGAAAATGGATGTGAAATACTTTCTAAATCACCTAAAAGTTTAATTACAATTTAAAATTATAGTATTAACTTACCTTAAAAGGTTATAATATAAATGAATTAATAGTTTTGGAGGGATACTTACAATGATATCAGCAGGAGATATAAGAAAAGGAACAACTTTTGAATTAGATGGACAAGTTTACACTGTAACAGAATTCTTACATGTAAAACCTGGTAAAGGTGCAGCTTTTGTAAGAACAAAATTGAGAAATGTTATAAATGGGGGAGTTACTGAAACAACATTTAACCCAACTGCAAAACTTCAAGAAGCTGTTATTGAAAGAAAAGAAATGCAGTATTTATATACAGATGAAGTATTATATTATTTCATGGATCAAGAAACATTTGAACAAATTCCATTAAATCACAGTCAAGTTGAAGAAGCTATAAAATATTTAAAAGAAAACATGTTTGCAGTTATAAAGTTCTATAAGGGAGAAGCGTTTTCTGTAGAACCTCCTAACTTTGTTGAATTACAAATAACTCAAACTGATCCAGGTGCAAAAGGAAATACAGCTACAAACGTATTAAAACCAGCTACTGTAGAAACAGGAGCGATAATTCCAGTGCCTTTATTTGTAAATGAAGGAGATGTAATCAGAATAGATACAAGAACTGGAGAATACATGGAAAGAGTATAATTATTATTTAAGCGACATACATTATGTATGTCGCTATTAAATAAATAAAAAAAGGATGTGAATGTTAATGGATTCTATTAAGTCAAGAGTTTCCTATTTAAAAGGTTTAATGGATGGTCTAAAAATTGATGCAAATGATAACGAAGGTAAAGTCATAAGGGAAATAGTAGATGTATTGGAAGAAATAGCAGATGAGCTAGATGAATTAAAGGATTCTCAAAAAGATATGGAAGAGTATGTAGACAATTTGGATGAAAATTTAGCATACATAGAAGATGAATTATTTGATGACGAAGATGATGACTATGATGAAGAGGATATAGATGGGTTCGTAGAGGTTGCTTGCCCAGATTGTGGTGAAACAGTATATATAGATTCAGGAATACTAGATGAAAAAGAAAGTATAATCTGTCCTAATTGCCACAAAGATATTCCGCTTCAATTTGAATGTGATGGTCACTGTGGAGAATGCACAGAGGACTAAAAATTTTTATTTTAAATATACAAAATATTTAATTAATTATAACAAAGCTTGAGTTTGTATAAACTCAAGCTTTGTTCAGGCTGTTGATAAACATA